>DATIKY010000378.1:0-6637 GCA_035476995.1 Sedimentisphaerales bacterium
GGAGAGGTTCGCCTGGTTGGGCGCCTGGTGGCGATCCCGGCCCGATAACCACTTTCGCATCGCCGGGCTGGTCGGGGCAGGCATCGGCGTTTGGATGATCTTCGCTGTTTCTCAATTGCCCTCGGCGATAACCAAGTATTGGCTTTGAGAATGTTAATATCCGTGGTGCCATAGACAAATAGAGACTATCCCACAAGAATAGCCATTACATACTTGACATATACCGGGTCCGAACTTATATGGTCAACTTGCAGATGCCAGACTTTGTCTTTTTAATATCGGAAAGGTTGCTTAAGTGAAATCGCGTTTCAGTCAGACTGAGATCATGGAGAAGCTCCAGCAGGCGGAGGCCAAGCTCGCAGCCGGGGCGACAGTTGATGATGTGTGCCAGGAGTTCGGGATCAGTGCCCCAACTTTCTACGCCTGGCGGAAGAAGTTTGGCGAGGGCAGGGGACCCGTCGATCAGGCTAGGCGTCTCAAGGAATTAGAGGAAGAGAACGCCATCCTGCGGAACCTGGTAGCCGATCAGGCCATCGAAATCGCAAGACTTATCTCTTAATGGGGACTGTCCCCATTAAGAAGAAGAGGAACCGCATGAGCGATGAAACACCTCACGAACTGACGCCGCAGTACCTTAAGCAGGCCCTCAAGGCGTTCAAGAAGCGGCTCAAGCTGACCCGTCTCGACGAGGAATCCAGCCTGGGAGGCGGACCCTTCAGCAGCGGACGAGGCTCGGGCATCGTCGCCATCCAGGCCCCCAACCAGTATCCGCGAGAGGTCTGGGACAAACTCGTCGAGCAAGGCAGACTCCGGCGGGCCGGTTCGGGCCTGTACGAACTGGCGGAGGATCCCAACGCCCCCCACATCTAAGGACCAAGGACCGCCTGCAAGAAGAGCACCCAGTCGAATCCGGACGCTCGGCCGGATGCTTACGCCGGGCTCACAGATCCGCGTGGGCTTCCTTCATCTCGAGTTCATCCGCGTACCATTCTTCGATCACCGCTTCCACGTCTTGGCGGGTTTTGGCTTTCAGTAGGGACTGCACCACCTCTTTGCGTTTGGGGTGCCGACGAACGTAATAGACGAGGAACTTACGAAAGTAGCCGACCGCGCGATGCTCGGGATGCCCCTGGCAAACCCGCGACAGGTGCTCCAGCAGGACCCCCTTCTGCTCGGCCAACCCCGGCGGCGCAGGCATCTGCCCCCCTTCCCAGAGACATCGCAACTCTTTGAAAATCCAGGGGTTGCCAATCGCACCCCTGGCTACGACGAACCCGTCGAGCCCCGTCTGTTGGAGCAGATCGAGGCTGGTCTGCGCGTCGAAGACGTCTCCGCTGGCGACAATCGTGGCCTTGGGAAACCGGCGTTTGACCTCTGCGAGAGCCCCCCAGTCCGCCTTGCCGCGGTACCGCTCGCAGACGGTCCGGCCGTGGATCACCAGCGCGTCGGCGCCCTGCTCAATCGCCCGCTCGACAATCTCCCAGAAGTTCTCCTGCGCCTGGGCGGAATGGTTCGTCCCGATCCGCAGCTTCATCATGACCGGACACGAGACGGCGCCGCGAACCGCTTTGAGGATCTCAATCGCAGCATCGGGCTTCTCCAGGAGCGCCCCCCCTCGACCTCGACGCATCACCTTCGGCGCCGGACAGGCGCAATTCACATCGATCAGGTCGTACCCTGCCCCCACCAGGGCCCGAGCGGCATCCGCCATCGTCGCCGGCGTCTTGCCCAGGATCTGCGCGCCGACAGGATGCTCGTCGTCCCCAGGCCGGAAGCACGACTTCGCCAGGATGTCGGGCCGCGCGACGCTCTTTGCCAGCATCACATCCGCCAGCACGAATGGGCACCCGTATCGACGGGCGAACATCCGCATCGGATAGTCGCTGTACCCGCTGAGCGAAGCCTCGAAGAACGGCACATCCAGTGCCAGCGTGCCCAGTTTCAACGCCACCTTGCCATCCATAGTTCTTCTGACATCCCTTCATTGGCCCTTTACGGAACCAGTAATCGCGTTATTATATGACGTTCCCCTGCCTGCCCCTCGTGTTTGCCCATAGTACGGGACCACCGATGAAGCAGAATCTGATCGCAGGGCGCACTCCCCCCCTGCCTCAGTCCTGTTCCTGTATCTATTATATAGGGTTCAGGAGAGACGCTGGTCTGCGACCGCACTTGCCACTACTGGAATGCAGGTCAGGCCTCCTCGCCGCATGCGACGCCCAGAACATCCGTGATGCGCTCGAACTCATCGAGAGAGTCGAAGTCGATCACGATCCGTCCGCTCCGACCGCTCTTCTTCGTTTCGATCGCAACTCGTGTACCCAGGTGCCGACAGAGCTTGCCTTCCAGATCCACGATGTTGGCCGCTTTGGCTCGCGGCGCCGGTTTCGCCGTCGGCTGCTCCGCCAGGTGCATCCGGACCAGACGTTCCACCTCGCGAACGCTCAGTCTCCCGGCCAGCGCTCGGTTGGCCAGCTTTCGTCGCAGCTCGTCGGTCGGCAGGGCGAGAATCGCCCGCGCGTGTCCCATGGAGAGCTGTCCGTTGACGAGCATCTGTTTGAGTTCCTCCTGCAGATCGAGCAGACGCAGGTAGTTTGCGATGACGGATCGGTCCTCGCCGAGACGTTCGGCGGCCTCGGTCTGCGTCAGGGAAAATGCGCCCAAATAGTGCTGATAGGCTTTGGCTCGCTCGATCGGATTCAAGTCGCGGCGATGGATGTTCTCGACCAGCGACCATTCGAAGAGCTGTTCGTCCGTCACTTCTCGGACGACCGCCGGAATCGTCTTGAGTCCGACCATCTCCGCCGCGCGGAATCGCCGCTCGCCCGCGATGAGCTGGTATCCGCCCTGGAACGGACGGACGATAATCGGCTGCACGATACCATTGGCCTTCACAGAGTCGGCCAGTTCCCGCAGATCCTCGTCGTTCCATACCGTCCTGGCCTGGTATGGATTCGCTCGAATCGTGGCGAGTTCGAGGTTCCGAAACGAGTCGCCGACAGCCTTGTCTGGTGGTAAAGAAACTAACTCATGAGGTTCACCCGGCTTTTCCAAAGAGATCCGTTCCAGTGCCGGCGGCATCTGCATGGGCGCCTGTGATGTCATGCCTATGGGACCCAGCAAAGCTTCAAGACCCCTGCCCAGATGTCTTGGCTTCTCGTTCTTTCCTGCGCCCATGTCTTGCTCCTTCAGTCCACAATCCTTAAGATCAGTCCGTAGCGGTATTTTAGACCGCTGGCACTTACAATCTCAAGATATATTTCGGCAAGTGCGTTCGAACTTCTACAGATTTCTGGCGTGTCCTGCCATTACATGCTCTCTTGTCTTTCCCGGGCCCAGCCCTGAAACCACCGGAGTCTGCCGCATTGGACCAGCAGCATGAGATGCGAGAAGGAAACCGCCAGGATCGACTTCTGCCTGCAACCGGCTCGTGCCCGTTTCCTCCGAGGAGGTTCGCTGACAGACTCCGTCCTGCAGATCGGTGACGATCCTGCTGCCACGATACTGTCGAAGATCGGGAGGGCGCCATGGCACCGGGTAGGGCGTCCACGCTCATCTTGCGACGGATACCACATGAGCAGGTGCACACCGGATGAGCCACTGACTGTTTCATGTCGCGTGCAGCTCATGCCATTGGCCCAAAGCAGCAAGAATCCTCTGTCTGAACACTTCGAGTATTCCAGGACCCTGAAAGCACACAGAAACCAAGTGATCCAGACTGGAGCTGAAGTACAAGCGGAATCGAATGCCGTGTTCCACGGGAAACACGCCTAACCCAACGATCTGCATCTGGCGAATGCCTCGTGTCCGAGGTTCTGCCGCGAGTAGGGCGGCTGCCCACGGAAACGAACCCAAACTGGCGACTCGCAGGGGCCTTTTGCAGTCGCCCATACACTCCGCATTCTTCAGACGGCAAGACCGGCGACGGCTTGAAAGGGGGGCCTCAACCAGTGTGTCACGTGAAACACACGATCTTGACGCTGGCAAATCCGCAATTATTGCAGCCACCCAAGCCTCGCTTCAGCAGACATCCCGAGCCATCAATTGCCTATCTGCCATGGACCGATTGAACAGTGAGAAGCTCCAATCCTGGAGGAGCCAGCAACACATCCCCAAACGCTCGCTTCGCCAGGCATTCAGCCAACACCCCAGACAGGCAAAGAGCCCATCGAGTCCCCATCTCAGGACAAACCCCAGATGAGGCAACACACCCTGATGTTACAGACAGCACACAGATCCATTACGAAACTGCTGATTATCGGACGCACCCCATTGCTGTGAATATAGGGCATATAGGAAGATCCGCACCACAAGTCTCCGCGAAGCCGATTCCTGGCCTGAACGAGAAACTATTCACCCCTCTGCTCGACTGACAGCTATATGTGGATTATCCATGCAACCTGCTTGTCAGAGCTTCTGCTCTGCTGTATCTTCTGTCCATGAAGGCGTATTCAGAAATCACTGCGGCTCTGGGCATGATTCGCTCCCAAGCCCTTGCGGCGTATCGCGTATTGGCGCCACAGGGCCATACGGTCATCATGTTCGCAGCCCTTTTCTGCAACCTCGTGGTCAAACTCTTCCACGCGCAGAGGACCGGCCACATCGCTGAGTACCCAAGTTGGATTTTGACGGACATAGCGATTTTGCTGACTATAGAGGCTGTGCTGTCGCTCTTGTGCCATCGTTGGCCAAAAGTCCGCGTCTTCAGGGCCACCCTGATTACCGCCGCGATAATCTGCACCTGGTCAGCCATGAATGCCGGATGGTTGATCCGAACCGGCACGCAAATCCTCCCTCACGAACTCGTGCCTTTGTTCAGAGACCCGTTCTTCATATCGAAAATGGTGTTTCGTAACCTTTTGGCTATGCCGCTTGCATCCGGCATTCTGCTGATTCCCAGCACAGTGGCCCTCACTTTCTTCTTCTCGGTTCTCGCGCGGCCTGTGATGCCGACCTACAGTCGTCGGTGGTTACGCGTACGCATCATCGGCTCCCTCCTGATCAGCGTCCTCGCGATCGTCGCCAACACGATGGTTTTGAATCTCGGCTCGACACAGGTCGGGGCGATGGGAATGCGATACAATTGCCATGCCAGAGCGGTCCTGGCTTTTCTCCTGCCCGGCTATCGCCACCTTGCGAGAGATGATTTCCGCAATGCCGCCCGCGTGCTCCCGCGGCACGACAGCATTCCCATCGCCCGCACACGGGACGCAGCCAATCACAACGTGGTGGTCGTCGTCCTCGAAGGCGTTCAATACGATTGCACTTCGCTGGCGATCCGGCAGGGCGGCATTGCGCCCCAGCCGGGACACACAGCCGACGGCCTGACGCCCTATCTGGCGACCCTGGCGGACCAGGGCGTGTCCTTCTCGAACGGCCGATCCGTCGTTACTCACACCACGAAGGCGCTTTTTGCCCTGCTGACCGGAAGATATCCCTCCGCTTCACAGGATATTTCTGAGACCGTGCCGCTGGATCAGCCTTACGCAAGCCTGGCGACGATTGTCGAGAAGGGCCTGGGCTTCCGAACCGCCTTTTTCCAATCTGCGACCGGCACCTTCGAATCCCGTCCAGGCCTCATCCACAACCTGGGATTCGATAAGTTCTTTTCAAGAGAGGACTTACACGATCCGAACCATTTTGTCGGATACCTCGGCGCCGACGAGTTCGCCCTCCTCGATCCGGTGGTCGACTGGATAACGTCCGAGAATACATCGTTTCTCATTACCATCCTCTGTTCCGTCACGCACGACAGCTACATGGTGCCCGCCTGGTACGGCCCGCCTGCAGACAGTCAGGAAGGACGCTACTTCCAGACAATCGCCTACACCGACCGCTTCCTGGCGGCCTTGGACGCTCGCCTGATCGACTTAGGCCTGGCACAGGACACGATCTTCTGCGTTGTCGGCGATCATGGGGAGGCCTTCGGCGAACACGGCATGATGGGTCACGCGCGAATCGCCTATGACGAGGTCCTGCGTATCGCAATGTGCCTGCGAGCCCCAGGCTTGATCGAGCCGGGGACTCGCGTCAGCGCCCCTGTCAGTTCCGTGGACCTCGCTCCCACGATCCTTGCCCTGCTGGGCTTTGATACAGAACCCATGGCCTTCGACGGCAGCAACGCGCTTGGCCCGCTGCCGCCGGACCGCCAGGTCTTCCTCGCAGGCTCGATGCAGCAGGGTCCGGCCGGGTATGTCCAGAACGATAGAAAGGTCGTCTACTACCCTGACAACGGGCGAGTGCGGGTCTTTCACCTTGGCGCCGATCCCCTCGAACTCAACGGTATCGATCTAGCCGAACCCGAAGCCGCCGAAATTGCCAGGAAGATCGTACAATGGCGCCGCGACACGATCTTCAAGATCGATGAGAGCGCCAAAGGCCAGACGATTCTGTACGGATCCTGGCTGAGCAAGTGGTCCGGACGCGAGTCCAGAGTCAGGTACATCGGCCCCTGACGCTGCCTCACGGCTCCGTCACCCCTGGTTACGACATCAATAAGGCTCATCCGGTTTTTGCGTACTTTTGAGTTGAGAAGAGTGGACATGCCGGCTTATCCAAAGGTTTTGCAAGGACTTAGGATAGGAGTCAAGCATGTCCACCAGCTTATTGTACCATGGGTTTGGGATTCGGGGCTACC
>DATIKY010000379.1:0-44488 GCA_035476995.1 Sedimentisphaerales bacterium
AAGAAGCAGGCGGCGATTGAAGCTGCTGGCGGGCTGATCGACAAGGTGGGATGATGAGCTTGGATTTCTTGCGTTTTTCTTGTGTTTCAGACGACCAAACCCGTACACGGACGAACGCGGACGAACGTTTCTTTGGCTCAAAACCCCATTTTCGAGCCAATAACGCGGGTTCCGGATCGACTCATAATCCCTTGGTCCAAGGTTCGAATCCTTGCGGGCCCAGTGTAGTCACACCCATGAGACCTCATCGAAGTTGCCAATGCCTGTGCCGGCGCAGGGGATTTGGCGGTCTCTATGCCGGATGACTGCGAAAGGCCGTCCCCCAATCGATTCCCCAAGCCGCAGGGCAGACGGCGGAGGACTGTGACCGGCTATTGCGCAATGGCACAACCGCCTATCACTCCGCCAGGATCTCGATGCCGCAGATCTGCGGGTTTTCGATGTTCGGTGTAAAGCCGATCACCAACTGCCCGTTCTCCACAGGCACGCCGTTGTACTCCTTGACCAGGGGCTTGAGGAAACCGACGGTCTTGAAGAGATCCAGGTCCTCCAGCACCGCCTGGCCCGGAACGCTGACGGAGAACACCCGCTCCCCGGGGCCCGTGATGCCATCGTACGCCTCCGCGAAGTGCAGGCGCACCGTGTACTTGCCGTTGGGGACCGTGAACTTGTACGATTCCACGCTGTATCGTTCGGTCTCGTAGATCCGCGGGATCTCCGTTCCCGTGATCCCCACGCCTGCTCGGTCCAGGGTCGATCCGTACACCGCGCCCCAGGCCTTGCCGGCCTCCAATTCCTGATCGGCCACCCAGACGTTCCCCTGCTTGTCCTTGTACGACTCATATGCTCCGCAATCGACCCGAAGCACGAACTTCGTGGCAGGCTCTGCCGTCGCGGGCGTCTTGAAGATGTGCTGAGCGAACAGATACAGATTGTTGGCCCATTCGGTCCCGTCGTGGCCATGCGAGTCGACGTGCCAGACGTGCGGCACGTTGTTCTCTTTGAGATACCGGTGGAGGCCTTGGCTGATGCGGATCAAACCATCCTTGTTGCCGCAGGCCAGCCAGAGGAGCTTCAGCTTCTCTCTGGCGACCGCCGGGTCAGGCACGAGTTCGGCGGGAGGTTTGGTGTTGGGGGCCGAGGAGAATCCTCCAACCCAAGCGAACACGTCGAGGTGACCGAGGCCGAAATTCAAGGACTGGCCTCCCCCCATCGAGAGCCCGGCCAGGGCCCTGTTCTCGCGGTTGGTGTGCACGGAGTACTTGGCCTCGATCGCTGGAATCACATCTTTGAGCAGATCGTTCTCGAAGTTGGCGAACGCCGGCGCGGTAGCGAAGACGTTCCCCTCGGCGCGGTCGTTGACCTGGGCGCGACCATTGGGCATGACCACGATCATCGGCTCGATCTTGCCGTCGGCCAGGAGGTTGTCGAGGATGTTCTCCGGACTGCACAGCCGCTGCCATTCGCGTTCATCGCCGCCGATGCCGTGCAGCAGATACAGCACGGGGTACTTGCGGCTGGCGGAGTAACCAGGCGGGGTGTAAACGAGCATCTTTCGACGCGTTCCGACCGTCTTGGAATCATACTCGACCATCGTCAGTTCGCCATGAGGGATATTCTCCCGCTTGGCTCTGAACCCCGCCGGCGGGTCGTCGAAAGCGGGTTTGTCGTCCGGACCCAGCTCGATTGGTCCGCCGAACCCGGCTCGTCCACCGCCTCTGCGGGCGCCCGGCGCATCCGCGGCGGGCGAGGCCGTCTTGACCACAGCGAAGAAAGCCTCCTTGGGCTGGTACTCCCGATCGAACAGCAGCGGCGAGCCCCCGATCCAGGAGGTCTTGTCGTAGACGCCCCAGAACGTGACACGGCTGATGTCCTGCCTGTGTTTGACCAGGATCGAGAAGATCTCGGCGTACTTGTCCGCGAGCTTCTTCTGGGTCTCCGCGGTGTCCGCTGTCGAATCGCTGGTGCTCTCCCGGTTGACCTGGCTGACATCGGCGCCGCGGGGTCCTCGCGTCTGGGTCTTGATGTCCAACTCGGTAATCATGACCTTCACGCCTGTGGCGGCCAGCGTCGTGATCGCGTACTCAAGGGTCTCGGGCCTGGGATACGTCAGACCGCCGTGCAGTTGGATGCCGACGCCGTCGATCCGCAGACCCTTCGATTGGAGATGCTTGACGATGGCGGCTGCCGCGTCGGCCTTGGCCTTGGACGTGTCCAGGTTGTAGTCATTGTAGTACAGCTCGGCGTCGGGGTCCGCCTCATGGGCCCATCGGAAGGCGTTCTCGATGAAATCGTACTTCTTGTCTTCCGAGCCCTCGCCGATGATCCGCACCCACGGGCTGTTCTGCCGGAGCCGGCCGTTGTCTTCAAGGGCCTCATTCACGACGTCCCACCCCTTGACGCGACCCTTGTACCGGCCGACGACGGTCGTGATGTGGTCTTTCATGCGAGCCAGAAGCGCATCTCGCGTGATCGCCCCCCCTGCCTCATCCTGGAACACCCATCGAGGAGTCTGTGCGTGCCAGACCAGTGTATGACCGATGACGACCATCTGGTTCTTCTCGCAGAAGGCGACGAAGCTGTCGGCCGGTCCCCAGTTGTACTGGTTGGGCTGCGGATGGATGAGTTGCCATTTCATGTCGTTTTCGGCAGTTGCCGTGTTGAAGTGCTTTTCGGCAATTGCGGCCGCGTTGGGGTCGCGCCCGGTCACGACGCTTCGATTCAGGGCTCCTCCGATCAGAAAATCGGCCTTGAACACGTCTTTCAGCGCAGGCACGGGCTGCCCGCCCAGGCACGAAACCACACATGCCCCCAGGACGACCAAAAGCGCCATTGTGACTGTTTGTCTCGTCTTCACCGCTTGCTCCTTTACATGGATCTTGTCGGTTGTCGCCTATTGTCCTTGCCTATCTTCCTGTGGGCCATCAGAGCCGCGTAGACTCAACAAGATGGTCCGCTGCCCATCACTCCGCCAGGATCTCGATGCCGCAGATCTGCGGATTCTCGACGTTCGGCGTGAAGCCGATCACCAACTGCCCGTTCTCCACAGGCACGCCGTTGTACTCCTTGACCAGGGGCTTGAGGAATCCTACGGTCTTGAAGAGATCCAGATCCTTCAGCACCGCCTGACCCGGAACACTCACCGAGAACACCCGCTCCCCTGGGCCTGTGATGCCATCGAACGTCTCCGCGAAGTGCAGACGCACGGTGTACTTGCCGTTGGGGACCGCGAACTTGTACGATTCCACGCTGTATCGTTCCGTCTCGTAGATCCGAGGGATCTCCGTCCCGGTGATCCCGACCCCCTCTCGGTCCAAAGTCGAGCCATACACCGCGCCCCAGGCCTTGCCGGCCTCCAATTCCTGATCGGCCACCCAGACGTTCCCCTGCTTGTCCTTGTACGACTCGAACGCCCCGCAATCGACCCGAAGCACGAACGTCCCGGCAGGCTCTGCGGTCCCGGACGAAACGGCCGGCGCAGGGGCGCCGTCCCGGAACAGCAAGGGAGCGAGCTCACGCAGACTGCGTCGCCAAGACTGCCACTCGTGCGCGGTATTCGGGGAGACGTAGAAGACGCTGTTGATGCCCGCCTGCTTCAAGGCTTCCGCGTTGGCCCTGGGGTCGCCGCCGAAGCCGCGACGCCCGCCGCCGAGTTCACGGCTGCCGTAGCTGACGAACACCAGCTTGACCTTCTCCTGGAAACCGGGCGTGCTGTCGACGTCGGCCGGGGAGATGCTGCCCCCACTGAACAGTCCGATATGGGAGAACCTGTCGAGGTTCTTCAGGGTGATCTGACGGGTTTCCATTCCGCCCATGGACAGGCCCGCCATGGCGCGATGGGGCTGATCGGCCAGCGTGCGGAAGTTCGCGTCGATATAGGGGATCAACTCGTCGACGAGAACCGTCTGGAACGGCTCGATCTTGAAATCCCTCAGGCCGCCCATCCGCGTTTCGTTGGTCATGCCGTAGGTCATCACGATGATGAAGGGCCTTGCCTTGCCCTCGGCCAACAGGTTGTCCATGATCAGGTTGGCTCGGCCCTGATTGCCCCAGCCGGTCTCGTCCTCGCCCCAGCCGTGCTGCAGGTACAGCACTGGATATCGCTGGGTCGGGTCCTTGTCATAATCGGGCGGCGTATAGACGAAGGCCCGACGCGAGGTGTTGGTGCTCTTGGAGGGGAAGAGAATCTGTCGCAGTTGGCCGTGCGGAACATCCTTGAGAGCGTAGAAATCCTGGTCCGTGGCGGGGCATTCCACGCCACTGCCCCAGCGACCGGCGCCGAAGAAGTACAGACTGCCCGGGTCGGGAACGGCAGCCCCGTCGATCGAAATCTGATAGTAGTGGAACCCCTCGTCCTGGGGCTGCGATTCACCGCCGGTCCAGACGCCGTTCTCGCCCTTGGTGAGGGGGTACTTCCTGCCACCGATATCGAGTTCGACCTTCTGGGCCTGGGGCGCGGAAATGCTGGTGCGGACCCGGCCATCTGTGGTGACCTGGGGATACTGTCTCCCTGGCTGATTGAGGGCCGAAGGCCTCCAATCGTTCGCATCCGCAGACATCGCAGGCGGTTGCGCCCCCGACGCCTGCCCCCAGAGAACCGCAACCGTCGCCCACGCCATAAGACTCCGTCTCATGATGTCCCAACCTTTCTTAATAGACTTGTCGGTGTCTGGTTGATACCGTTCTACTGTAGACCGGCTTGAAACGCCAGGTGTGAGATCAAAAATCGGGTCGCGTGATGTTTTTCTGCGTTCGGACGATTTTTCGTCTCCCATCGGGCGGCCTGGGCCGGTGATAGTATAGAACGAACACAACCGGAAACCGCAAGGATCGACTATGGGTCAGGACAAACGCACGTTGGACTTCCTGAAGCTCTTCGTCAGGCACCAGCAGGAGATCTACGCGTACATCCTGACTCTGGTGCCCCACGTCAATGACGCCGACGACCTGTTCCAGGACGGGATGACGGTGATGTGGCAGAAGTTCGATCAGTTCAAGGCGGGAACAAACTTCGCAGCCTGGGGCATCCAGATCATGCGGTATCAGATCCTGGAGTACCGTCGGAACCTGGCCCGCAGCAAACGGATGTTGATCGAGGATTCGTTGTTCGAGACGCTCCTGGACTACATGCCCACCATCCAGGACGAGCTGGCGGCTCGGATCGAAGCCCTGCGCAAGTGCCAAGGACTCCTGGACGAACGTGCCCGACGGATTCTGAAGATGCGTTATGAACGCAACACTCCCGCTGACGAAATCGCGTCCTTTCTGAAGGTGTCTCGCCGTCACGTCTATCACCTTCTCGGCCAGATCAACGGCGTGCTCCTGCGATGCATGCGCAGGACGCTGGCGGAAGGAGGCCGTCCGTCATGAGCGTGCCTCCTTATCCGGACCTGGATGAACTCATCCAACGTCTGCTGGACGACCAAACCGAGCCCGACGAGATGCAGCGTCTTGCGAAGGCCATCCGCGAGGATCCCAGGGTCCGCGACTACTACGTCGATAGTCTCCTGGTCTCCGCTGTGATCCGGCGATCGAGCCAGGTGACCGGGGAGCTTTCCAGGTCGGACCTGATCCGCGCGATGTCGAGCCGCACAGGTCGCGGCGGTCTGGGTCGCGTGAGACGACGCTTCTACGCCGTCGCGGCAGTCTTGATGCTCGCAGCCCTGCTCTGGGCGTCCTTCCAAGTGTTCCGTCCTACGTCGCCAGGCCCCGCGGTCGGCGTGCTCGCCGACGCGTACAACGCGAAGTGGGGAAGCCCTCGTCCGCATCCAGGCGACGCCCTCTACGCCGGCGTCTATGATCTGCGCGAGGGCGCGGCGAAGATGGATCTGGACCGGGGAACGAGCCTTGCGATCGAAGCCCCCTGCCAAATCGAACTCAGCAGCGCCGACGAAGCGGTCCTGAGAAGCGGCAGGCTGATCGCGACGGTCCCGCCGCAGGCCAAGGGATTTCGCGTGCGAACCCGCACAGCAATCATCACGGATTTGGGTACCGAATTCGGGGTGATCGCACATCCGGATGGAAGCACTGAAGCCCACGTGCTGAAAGGCCACATTACCGTGGCTCTCGATCCGAACAAATCGGGTCGTACGGCATCGCTGGTTGTGAATGAAGGACAGGCCGCGGCGGTTGACGCCAGCGGACGGACGATTCGCGATGGGCTGGCCGCTCGGGCGGACCTTTTCCTCCTTCCCTCGCCGCCGGTCGGCCGGCCCTCCGGTCCGACGACCCGACTGAACCTCGCGGACCTCGTGGGCGGCGGCAACGGCCGGGGCTCCGGCACGCTGAACCGCGGCATCGATGTGGCGACCGGCCAGACATTCAAAGGACCTGCGACGACAATTCGGCTGAGCCGACGAAATGAATTCCGGCCGGCGCCGCAGTTGCGTGGCGTGGACGGCGTCTTCGTGCCCAACGGCGCCCTGGGCCCGGTCGTGATCAGTTCCACCGGATTGACCTTCGCCGAATGTCCGCGGACAATGGGAAGCTACTACGGCGGCCCGGTCAACAGCGGCAGGTTCTTCGACATCCCCAGTCAACGCACCCACACAGCCCGGTTCAACGGCCTGAGCCTTGGCACATCTACCCATCCGGCCCTGACCCTCCATCCCAATGCCGGCATCACCTTCGACTTGGATCAGATTCGCCGGGACAATTCAAGAATGCCAATCAGTCGGTTCACCGCCATTTGCGGCATCCCCAAGGATGTGCCTGAGGCTCCGTTCAGCCCCGCCGACGTGTGGGTTCTTCTCGATGGCGTCGTTCGCCTTCGCCTGCATTATCCGGTGGAGCGGCATATTGTGGAGAAGGTGGACGTGCCGATCCCCGCCCAAGCGAGGTTCCTGACGCTGGTCGCCACCTGTTCGGGGCGCGCGGACTATTCCTGGGTTTTCTTCGGCGATCCGTTCCTGGAGTGAGTACTCGATTCTGGAGGTTCGTATGATGGACAGCACACGTTCTACATTCCTTGTGGTCATGCTCATGGCATCGAGCGCCGCCGTCGCACGGCCTCCTGCCGAGCCGCTCAGTCTGTGGTATCGCCAGCCGGCCATACAGTGGGTCGAAGCCCTGGCTGTCGGCAATGGTCGGCTCGGAGCGATGGTCTTCGGCGGCGTGGCCCAGGAGCGACTCCAGTTGAACGAGGACACGCTCTGGGCCGGCGGGCCCTACGACCCCGCCAATCCCGACGCACTCGAGGCGTGGCCGCAGGTCAAGGAGTTGATCTTCGCCGGTCGCTACCGAGAAGCGCACAATCTGATCGGCCAGAAGATGATGGCCAAGCCCTTGACCCAGATGCCCTATCAGTGCGTGGGGGATCTGCTGCTGGAGTTCCCGGACGCCAACGGGATGACGGACTATCGACGCGACCTCAACCTCGATACCGCCGTGGCCACCGTCGTCTATACGATCGGCGGAGTGCGCTACAAACGAGAGGTCTTCTCCAGCCCAGTGGATCAAGTTATCGTGGTTCGCTTGACCGCGGACAAGCCCGGCAGAGTCACGTTCACGGCGGGCATGAGGACGCGGCAGAAGGCGTCCGTCGCAGTGGAATCCCCCAACACTCTGGTGATGCAAGGCGTCAACGGAGGAGCGAGCGGCATTGCCGGCGCGTTGAAGTTCCAGGCCCGGGTGGCTGTTGCGACATCGGGCGGACAGATCGTGCCGGGCGACGGGCAAATCACCGTCAGCAATGCGGATTCCGCCGTCCTGCTCATCGCGGCCGCGACCAGCTACAAGAGCTTCAAGGACGTGACCGGCGATCCCGAAGCACTGACCCAAGAGACCCTCGCCAAGGCGAGCAAGCGGTCTTTCGAGGCGATGCTCAAGGACCACGTGGCCGCACACCAGAAGCTGTTTCGTCGCGTCACGCTGGACCTGGGCACAACCCCTGCCGCCCAGCGTCCGACGGACGAGCGAATCCGTGACCTCGACAAGGAGAAGGATCCGCAACTGGCGGCCCTCTACTTCCAGTTCGGACGGTATCTGCTGATCAGCAGTTCGCGGCCGGGCACCCAGCCGGCGAATCTCCAGGGCATCTGGAACGACAGCATGAATCCGCCCTGGCAGAGCAAGTACACGATCAACATCAACACCGAGATGAACTACTGGCCCGCCGAGCCGACGAACCTCGGGGAATGCGTCGAGCCGCTCGTGGCGATGGTGATGGACCTGACCGAAACCGGCGCTCGCACCGCCAAGACCATGTACAACGCCGCTGGCTGGGTCACCCATCACAACACCGACCTGTGGCGGGCTTCCGCGCCGATCGACGGCCCCCAGTGGGGCATGTGGCCCACCGGCGGCGCGTGGCTGTGCCTGCACCTGTGGGATCGCTACGACTACTCCCGCGACAAGGAGTATCTGGCCAGGGTCTATCCCGCGATGAAGGGCGCGGCGCAGTTCTTCCTGGACACGCTCGTGGAAGATCCCAAGCACAAATGGCTCGTGACATGTCCTTCCGTGTCGCCGGAGAACCCGCATCCTTTCGGCTCCAGCGTCTGCGCGGGCCCCACGATGGACTCGCAGATTCTCCGCGACCTGTTCACCAACTGCGTCCGCGCGGCGGAGGTTCTGGGTGTTGATGAAGACTTCCGCAGACAAGCCGCCGCGACCTGCGAGCGTCTGGCCCCGAACCAGATCGGCGGCGCCGGCCAGCTTCAGGAGTGGCTTGAAGACTGGGACATGAAGGCCCCGGAGATGCATCACCGCCATGTCTCACACCTCTACGGCCTGTATCCGAGCGATCAGATTCACGTGCGGACCACGCCGGACCTGGCGGCCGCGGTGCGCAAGAGCCTGGAGATTCGCGGCGACGAGGCCACCGGATGGGGCATCGGCTGGCGATTGAACCTCTGGGCCCGCCTCCAGGACGCAGAGCACGCCTACAAGATCCTCACCATGCTCCTGAGGCCGGAGCGGACCTACCCGAATATGTTCGACGCCCATCCGCCCTTCCAGATCGACGGCAATTTCGGCGGCGTCTCCGGCATCGGCGAGATGCTCATGCAAAGCTGCGCCGGCGAAATCGATTTGCTGCCCGCCCTGCCCAAGGCCTGGCCAAGCGGTTCCGTCAAGGGCCTTCGCGCCCGCGGCGGCTTCGAACTGGACATCCAGTGGAAGGACGGTAAGCTCGTGAACGTAACCGTGCGTTCGCTCGCCGGCGGCTCCTGCCGGCTCCGCTACGGGGCGATCACGCGAGATTTGAGCCTGGCGCAAGGCCAGAGCGCTCAATGGGATGGAGTCAAGTAGCCGCGGATTCTTTGTTCAAGGTGCGACATGATCAAATCAGGTCGAATGTTCCTTGTTGTCCTTCTGGTTGCCGGCATTTCTCCCGGCGTGTACGCCCAGAAGGCGACCCTCACGATTCAAGCTTCCGGGCCGGGCAAAGCGATCAGTCCCGATCTGGTCGGCATCTTCTTTGAAGACCTCAATTACGCCGCCGACGGCGGGCTTTACGCCGAACTGCTCCAGAATCGTTCCTTCGAATACAGCCCTGTGGAGCAGTCGTCGTGGCATCCGCTTTCGTTCTGGGACCTCCAGAAACGCGGCGCCGGCGACGGCTCGGTTGGCGTGGCCAATGCACGGCCGATCCATGAGAACAACCCCCACTACGCCCTGCTGACGGTCCGCACCCCCGGCGACGGCGTGGGCATCGCCAACAGCGGATTCGGCGGCATCCCGCTCAAGGAAGGCGAAACCTACGAGGCGTCGTTCTGGGCCTATCAGGCGTACATGGGTGTCATGTGGGGACGGGGCGACAACAGCAAACCCATGCCCGTCAGCCTGCGCCTGGAGACCAGAGATGGCGCCGTGCTGGCGGAAACCAGAATGGAGGTTCTGGGTCGTGACTGGCGGAAGGCGAGCGCGCGACTGACCCCGACCCGCACGGTCAACGACGCACGCCTCGTGTTGCTGGCCCATGCGCAGGGCGGGCTTTGCATCGACATGGTCTCGCTGTTCCCGACGAACACGTTTCGCAACCGGCCCAATGGGCTTCTCGCCGACCTGGCGCAGGCGTTGGCGGATCTGAATCCCAAGTTCGTCCGCTTCCCCGGCGGCTGTCTGGTTCACGCCGGCGGCCCGCGTCGCTATTACAACTGGAAGGACACGGTCGGTCCCGTGGAACAACGACGGGCCTGCCCCAATCACGCCTGGGGCTATCACCAGACGATGGGGCTCGGCTATTTCGAGTATTTCCAGTTCTGCCAGGACATCGGAGCCAAGCCGATTCCCATCGTGAGCGCCGGCGTGTCCTGCCAGCACGCGGGCCATTCGCCCGGCCGGGGGCAGGAAGGCTTGCCCCTGGAGGAAATGCCCGCCTACATCCAGGACGTCCTGGACCTGATCGAATGGGCGAACGGCCCGGCCACCTCCAAGTGGGGCGTGATTCGCGCCGCGGCGGGCCATCCGCAACCGTTTGGCCTGAAGTACCTGGGAGTCGGCAACGAAGAGGCCGTCACGCCCCTCTTCAAGGAACGCTTCCAGATGATCTATGAGGCGATCAAGGCGAAGCATCCGGAAATCGTCGTGATCGGCACCTCCGGTCCGTTCGCGGGCGGCGAGGATTTCGACAACGGCTGGGCGTTTGCGAGGGAACTCGATCTGGCGATGGTGGATGAACACTACTACGTTTCGCCGCCGTGGTTCTGGGACAACCTCCATCGCTATGACAACTATGATCGCAACGGCGCCAAAGTCTACGTGGGCGAATACGCCGCCCATGATCGCAACAGGCAACGCAACACGCTGCGTTCCGCGGTGGCCGAAGCCGCCGGCTTGACGAGCTTCGAGCGCAACGGCGATGTCGTTCACTTCACCTCCTACGCTCCGTTGCTCGCCCGGCGGGGTCACACGCAATGGCATCCGGACCTGATCTACTTCACCGGGACCGAGGTCTTCCGCACGGCGAACTACTATGTGCAACAGCTCTTCGGCCAAAACGGCGGCGATCGCGGCCTCGAAACCACCTTCGGGTCCGGCGACACCAGCAGATGGGCCGCCTCGACGGTCATCGATTCAAAGAGCGGCGACTTGATCGTCAAGATCGTCAACGGCGCCGGTGATTCCAGGGAGATCGACGTTCGGCTGGTCGGCTTGCCGCAGGAGGTCTCTTTGCGGGCAGTCAAGACCGTTCTGACCGGTCCGGAGGCCGACGCCGTGAACGAAGACGGAAAACCCCCGGTGATTGCACCGGCGTCTTCAACCGAGACGCTCAAGCCGGATTTCGCTTATACTGCGCCGGCCTATTCCGTAACCGTATTTCGTATCGATCTGTAGTTCTTTGGAGATGATGTCATGAAGACTCATCGAGTGTACGTGCTCGCGTTGGCGTGTGTCGTTCTCTTCACAGGCGGCTTGGGCCGGGCGGAAAAGGCGAGGAATCCCGTCATCTGGGCCGATGTCCCGGACGTCGCGGCCATTCGTGTGGGCGACACCTACTACATGGCCAGCACCACCATGCACATGAGCCCCGGCCTGCCCCTGATGAAATCGAAGGATCTGGTCAACTGGGAGTTGATCGGCTACGCCTACGACACGCTGGCCGACAACGAGGCCCTGCGACTGGAGAACGGCAAGAACGCCTATGGCCGGGGGTCCTGGGCCCCTTGCTTGCGGTACCACGAGGGGACCTTCTACGCATCCACCTTCTCCAGCACGAGCGGCCGAACGCATATCTACACCACGAAGGACATCGAGAAGGGTCCGTGGCAAGAGACGTCGTTCGCACCCTCGCTGCACGATCAATCGCTGTTCTTCGACGACGACGGCCGGGTCTACATGCTCTATGGCGTCGGCAACCTTCGACTGGTCGAACTGCAACCCGATCTGACGGGAATCAAGTCAGGCGGGTTCAACGACGTCGTAATCCGAAACGCCAGCGCCGTGGCCGGTCCCAATATCAGCCTGCAGGCCGAGGGGTCGCAGGTGCGCAAGATCAACGGCAAGTACTACGTGATGAACATCACCTGGCCTCGCGGCGGGGTGCGCACGCAGATCATCCACCGAGCGGAGAAGATCACCGGTCCCTACGAGAGCCGATTGATCCTGCAGGACCAGGGTGTAGCCCAAGGGTGCCTGATCGACACGGCGGACGGCCGCTGGTACGCCCTGCTGTTCCAGGACAACGGCGCCGTCGGTCGCAGTCCCTGGCTGATACCGGTCAAATGGGAGGACGGCTGGCCGGTGCTGGGCGTCGATGGGAAGGCGCCCAGGACGCTCGATATTGACGTGAACAGCCGGAAACTCGGAAACCTCGTGGCCTCCGACGAATTCCATCGCAAGCCCGGCGAGCCGCTGCCTCTGGCGTGGCAGTGGAACCACAACCCGGACAACCGCCACTGGTCGATCGGCGAGCGGAGCGGCTATCTCCGGCTCACCACCGGGCGGGTGGACAGCGATGTCCTCCAAGCCCGCAACATGCTGACCCAGCGGACGTTCGGCCCGGTGAGTTCCGCAACCACCAAGATGGAAGTCGACAACATGAACGACGGCGACTGCGCCGGCCTGATCGCCCTCCAGAGAGGATACGGCTTCGTCGG
Source organism: Sedimentisphaerales bacterium (assembly GCA_035476995.1). GTDB lineage: Bacteria > Planctomycetota > Phycisphaerae > Sedimentisphaerales > Anaerobacaceae > PLanc-01. Next base: position 12,540 of record DATIKY010000379.1, read on the forward strand.
CGTCAAGAGGGAAGGCGACCGCCGGTCGATCGTCATGGTGAACGTCCAATCCAACAAGCCGCAGGAGATCGAGAGCGTTCCCCTCTCGCAGAACACCGTGTATCTTCGGATCGACTGCGACTTCCGGGACCGTGCGGACAAGGCGGATTTCTACTACAGTCTGGACGGCCAGACGTGGACGAAGATCGGCGGCACCCTGAAGATGGCCTACACCCTGCCTCACTTCATGGGCTACCGCTTCGGACTGTTCAACTTCGCGACCGTCAGTACAGGCGGATCCGTAGACTTCGACTACTACCGCGTGGGTGATGAACTCGATGAAGTCCCCGTGAGACCGTGACGAACACGATTTGGGGTATCGCCATGAATCCGATGCATCAGGCCCGGTCAATCCTCGCTATCAGGTCCATCCTGTTCCTGATGGGGTCCGTCTCTATTTGGGCTTCGCCGGCGTTCGCCCTGGACGGCCAGGTCCAGATTCACGACCCCTCCACCATCGTGCAATGCAGCGGCAGGTACTACACCTACAGCACCGGCGGTTCCAGCCTGGTCTCCGACGCCGGCTGGACCTGGCGTCGCGGGGTCACGCCCGCGCGTCGAGGAATGGCCCCCGACGTCATCCACCTCGGCGACTGCTACTTCCAGTACATCGGCTCGAACCCCGGAGGGCAGCCCCACGGTGCCATCAACATGATCTGGACCAGGAGCCTCGACCCGAATTCCCCCGATTACAGGTGGGAGGACGGCGGCGGCGTCGCCAAGTCCGATGGAGTCGAGTTCTGCAACGCCATCGATCCGGGCGTTCTTCACGATCCCACCGACGGCAAGCTGTGGCTGGTCTACGGTTCCTATTTCGGTTACATCCGACTGGTCCAACTCGACCCCAAGACCGGCAGGCGAGTGGACCCGAACGACAAGCCCATAAACATCGCCGTCAACTGCGAAGCCGCGATCCTGATCTATCGTGACGGCTGGTACTACCTGCTGGCCACGCACGGCAGTTGCTGTCGGGGCGCTGACTCCGGCTACAACATCCGCGTGGGCCGCGCCAGAAAGGTGAGCGGTCCCTTCCTCGACCACATGGGTCTCGACATGCTCCTGGGCGGCGGCCGGCTCTTCCTCGGCTCCGGCGGCCGCGTCATCGTCAACGGCGGCGGAGCTACCGATTTCTGCGCCCGCTTTCTCGACGAGGATGACAGGCCTCTGAAAGGACTCACCGCGACTGTCGGTGAAGTCGCGAAGTGAAACGACGATCGAACCGTATTCTCTGAACCCGTGAACTCTTTTCTTGTGAAAGGTCAAGTGATGAAGAAGTCCATCCTGATTCAACTTGCCGTCTCGATGTTGCTGACCGGCAGCGCCTCCATCGCCCTCGCGGCCCAGTCCGCAACGACGGTTGACGCTCCCAAGCCGCCCTTTGCCATGCCGCTGCGGTGGAAGTCCACCGGCGTGCTGGTCAAACCGGTCTCCGACGCCAACCACACGATCGTGTCGGTCAAAGACCCGACCATCGTCCGGTACAACGATCTGTGGCACATCTATGCGACCGCCTACTCGACGTCCGCCAGGACCTGGACCATGGTGTACCTGAACTTCAAGGACTGGTCCGACGCCCCCAGCGCCAAGCTGACCTTCATTGATGTGAACCCGCATTTCGCACCGAACCGCTACAACTGTGCGCCACACCTGTTCTACTTCACGCCCCACAAGAAGTGGTACCTCGTCTTCCAGGCGCAGCCGCCGCAGTATTGCACCACGGACGATATCTCCAAGCCCGAAACCTGGACGGCGCCGCAGAACTTCTTTGACAGGCAAGTTCGACTGCCACGGCTCCCGATCGACTACCACATAATCTGCGACGACACGCACGCCTACCTGTTCTTCACCGGCGACGACGGCAATTTCTATCGCAGCCGCACCAGGATCGAGGACTTCCCCAAGGGCATGAGCGAGCCGGAAATCGCCATCAAGGACCGCCGCGACAACCTCTTCGAGGCGAGCATCACCTACAAGATCAAGGGCACGAACACCTATCTGACCGTGATTGAGGCGTTGAGCCCGTCGCGGTACTACCGCGCCTGGGTCTCCGACGATCTCAACGGCGCGTGGACGCCCGTTCCGGGCGCCGACTCGTGGCAGACGCCGTTCGCCGGGATCAACAACGTCACCTTCGAAGACGGCGTGACGCCCTGGACGCGGGAAATCAGCCATGGAGAACTGATTCGCGACGGCTACGACGAGAGAATGATCCTCGATCCCGACAATCTCCAGTTGCTTTACCAGGGTCGCGATCCGTCCAGCGGCGGGCGATACGAGCTGTTGCCTTATCAACTCGGTCTTCTGAAACTGGATCGTTCCGCGAAGTGAGGCATCCTCTATGGATCTGAAGCGAAGCTCTGTCGGGGCTTCACCGGGAGGTTATCATGGCCAATAAAGGGCCTTCAACAAGCATTGCGTCCTCACTTACACGCCGTCAAACGCTCACGGCAATGGGTTTGGGCGCTGCCATGGTGGCGACCGGTCGCCTGCCGGGATCATCGGTATGGGCGGGCGCCCTCCCCCAGCCGCAGTCTCCCGGCAACCCCGCCGGATCGCGTCCTGTGCTTCAACCCGCTCCATTGACGGACGTACGTCTGCTGGACGGCCCATTCCTGGACGCTCAGAAACGCGACGAGGCCTATCTCCTGAAGCTCGAGCCCGACCGTATGCTGCACAACTTCCGCGCCAATGCCGGACTCGAACCCAAGGCGCCGGTCTATGGCGGCTGGGAATCCGTGCAAACCTGGGCTGACATCCGCGCCCACGGACACACGCTGGGCCATTACCTGACCGCCGCTTCGCTCATGTACGCCTCGACCGGTCACGAAGAGATGAAGAGCCGCGTGAACTATGTCGTCGAAGAACTCAAGGCCTGCCAGGACGCAGGCCAGACCGGGCTCGTCTGCGCCTTCCCCGACAAGACCGCACAGATCGACAACCTCGTGGCCGGCCGGCGTGCGGTCGGCGTTCCCTGGTACACGCTTCATAAGATCTTCGCCGGTCTGTACGACGCCCACGTCTACTGCGGCAGCGCACTTGCCCTTGAAGTGCTGGTCAGGCTCACCGACTGGGCGGTGAAGGTTACTCAGGACATAACCGATGAACAGTTTCAGCAAATGCTCCGCGTCGAACACGGCGGCATGAACGAAGTGCTTGCGGACGTCTACACGTTGACCCACGACAAGAGACACCTCGCCTTGGCCGAGCGATTTTGTCATTACGCGGTCCTCACGCCGCTCTCCGAAAGGCGCGACACTCTGAACGGCCTGCACTCCAACACGCAAATCCCCAAGTTCGTTGGTTTCGAGCGGATCTATCAACTGACCGGCAACCCGCAGTACCACGCGGCGGCCCGGTTCTTCTGGGAGACCGTGACCGGCACGCGATCCTTCGCCACCGGCGGCAATGGCGACAACGAGCACTTCTTCCCGATCACCGACTTCGCCCGGCACTTGTCCTCCGCCAAGACCATGGAGACCTGCTGCACGCACAACATGCTGAAGCTCACCCGGCTGCTCTTCGCCCAGGATCCAACTGCTGGCTATGGGGACTACTACGAGAAGGCCCTTCTCAACGCCATCCTGGGATCCCAGGACCCGGACACTGGCATGATGACCTACTTCCAGTCCACCCGGCCGGGCTACCGCAAACTGTACTGCACGCCCTTCGACTCCTTCTGGTGCTGCACCGGCACGGGAATCGAGAACCATGCCAAGTACGGCGACTCGATCTACTTCCTCGGGAACCCGAATGGGCCGCAACGCGATGCCCTATACGTGAACCTGTTCATCGCCTCCACACTCAACTGGAAAGAGAAAGGCGTCAGGTTGAAGCAAACCACCTCGTTCCCGGAATCAGGCAGGATTCGCCTGGAGATCGAGGCCGCCTCGCCGCAGAAGTCCGTCCTTCACGTTCGACATCCAAGTTGGGCGGAAACGGCTTCGATCCGCATCAACGGCGGCCCCGTCGAGCGATCGAACGAACCCGGCTCCTTTGTGACCCTGGATCGCCTCTGGAAGACCGGCGATGTGGTCGAAGTGGACCTGCCCATGTCGTTGCGGATGGAGCTTCTGCCCGGCGTCAACGACACGGCGGCCGTCGTCTATGGCCCCATTGTGCTCGTCGGGGCGTTGGGGCACGAGGTCAAGCCCGGCGACGATCTTCACGTCAACGAACGCACCATCGGCTCGGTCTTCAATGAACCCATCGAGGTGCCCACCTTCGCGGGCGAGTTGGCCGAGATCCCGCGAAAGATCAAGCCGCTCCATGCGCCTCTGACGTTTCGGACCGAGGACATCGGTCGTCCGAATGACGTGACGCTGATTCCCTACCACAAACTGGCGCACCAACGCTACACCATGTACTGGAGGGTCGAGAAGACGTGAGCCGGAGAACAGAAATGTGACGGTCAAACGGGATTGAGATGCGAGGAGTTCTGCGTATAATAGGCTGTTCGGAATTCGTTCGCCCGATGCGCCGCTGAGAATGTCCATAAGAGTTTGACGGATTCGAATAAGGAGTCAGACATGCAGGACGGATCGCAGAAGCTTTCTGTTGTGGAGAAGGTCGGCTTCAGCCTCGGCGACGCCGCGTCGAACATCTTCTTTCAGACCTTCATCCTGTTCATTCCGATCTTCTATACGGACGTGTTCGGCCTGCCCACGAAGGCATTGGCCATGATGTTCCTGATCACCAAGATCTGGGACGCGGTCAACGATCCGATAATGGGCATGATCGCCGACCGCACCGAGACGCGGTGGGGGAAGTTCCGGCCCTACCTGCTGTGGTTCGCCGTGCCGTTCGGCATTCTCGGCGTGCTGACGTTCACGACGCCCAATTTCAGCCCCACGGGCAAACTGATCTACGCGTACGTGACGTACACCCTGCTGATGATGGCCTATACGGTCGTCAACGTGCCTTATTCGGCGCTGATGGGCGTGATGACGCCGAATTGCCACGAGCGCACCGTCCTGTCGTCCTTCCGATTCTTCGCCGCCTTTCTCGCCACCATGCTGGTTCAGTACTCCGCGTTGAGAATGGTCGGGTGGTTCGGACACGGCGATGCGGCCGTGGGGTGGCAGTGGACCATGACAGTCTTGTCCTCTCTGGCGGTCGTCCTCCTCTTCATCACTTTCGCCACAACGAAGGAACGCGTCAACCCTCCCAAGGGACAGAAGACCCCGCTGAAGCAGGACTTGGCAGACTTGTTTGCCAACGTGCCCTGGGTATTGATCGGGAGCGCCACGGTCTTTCAGTTGATCTACATCTGCATGCGGGGAGGGGCCATCGCGTATTACTTCAAGTACTTCGTCAGAGAGCAGGAGGTCCTGTCCTTCGGCGTACTGTCCTACGAGAAACTGGCCTCCACGTTCCTGCTGGCCGGGACGGCGGCGACGATTCTTGGCGTCTTCCTGACCACCCGAATCAGCAGGGCTCTGGGCAAGTCTCTCGCGTACGCCTTGTTCCTGGGTGTCGCCGGTCTGTCTTCAGGTGCTGTCTACTTCCTCGGGCCGCAAGACGTTGTCTTGATGTTCATTCTTCAGATCATCACCTCTTTCTCGGTGGGACCGGTGTCGGTGCTGCAGTGGTCCATCTACACGGATGCGGCGGACTATGGAGAATGGAAGAAGGGTCGTCGGGCGACGGGTCTGATCATGGCCGCCTCTCTCTTCGCGCTGAAACTGGGGGTCGCCATAGGCGGGTCCGCTCTGGTGTGGATCCTGGGAATGTACGGTTTCGAAGCCAATCAGGAGCAGACGGCGACCGGACTGCAAGGCATACGCATGGTCATGAGCGTCTACCCTGCGATCTTCGCCCTGCTGGGAATGGTCTTCATGTTCTTCTATCCGCTCAACAAGCACAGAATGGCCCAGGTTGAGTCCGAGTTGATCGCGCGGCGAAAGTAGTCCCGGCCTATGAGTCTCGTCGAAGAGGAGTCCTCATGAAAACCAAAAGCAAGCCGCAACAAGAACCTGCTTATCGCAATCCGAAGCTCTCGGTCGAGCGGCGCGTCAAAGACCTGTTGTCGCGCATGACGTTGAAAGAGAAGGTCGCCCAGATGTTGTGCATCTGGCAGCAGAAGGGCAACACGATGGTCGACGAGAAAGGCCGGTTCGACCCGCAGAAGGCCAGGGCTCATTTCAAGGATCGCCTCGGCCTGGGTCAGGTCGGCCGGCCCAGCGACGCCGGCGGCGGACGCAACGCCCGCGAAATGGCGGAACTGACCAACGACATTCAGAAGTTCTTCCTGGAAAACACCCGCCTGGGCATCCCGGTCGTCTTCCACGAGGAATGCCTGCACGGCCACGCTGCCGTCGACGGGACGAGCTTCCCGCAACCCATCGGGCTGGGCGCGACGTTCGATCCCGAACTCGTGCGCCGATTGTTCGAGATGACTGCGGCGGAAGCCCGCGCGCGAGGCACACATCAGGCGCTGACGCCCGTCGTGGACGTGGCCCGCGAGCCCCGCTGGGGACGGGTCGAAGAGACCTTTGGCGAAGACCCGTACCTGGTCTCCCGCCTGGGAATCGCGGCCGTTCAGGGATTCCAGGGCGACGCGACGTTCCAGGACAACAAGCACGTCATCGCCACACTCAAGCACTTCGCCGCCCACGGCCAGCCGGAATCCGGGACAAACTGCGCCCCGGTGAACGTGTCGGAACGCATTCTCCGAGAGGTGTTCCTCTATCCGTTCAGAAAGGCCCTGGAAGAGGGCGGCGCCATCAGCGTGATGGCCTCCTACAATGAAATCGACGGCATTCCCTCCCACGCCAGCAAATGGCTGCTCCGCGACGTCCTGCGTAAGGAATGGGGCTTCAAAGGATACGTCGTGTCGGACTATTTCGCGATCCGCGAGCTGTGCGAACGACCGGAGTTGTTCGGCAACCATCTGGCCGAGGACCGACGCCAGGCGGCTCGGCTTGCAGTCGAGGCGGGCGTCAACATCGAATTGCCGGACCCCGACTGCTATCCCTATCTCGCCGAGCTCGTCCGCAAAGGCGTCCTGAAGGAAAGGCTCATCGACGAGCTCGTGGCGCCGATGCTGGCCTGGAAGTTCAAGCTCGGGCTGTTCGAAGACCCCTATGTGGACCCGGCGGTCGCCGAACAGATCGTCGGCTGCGACGCCCATCGCGAGCTGGCCCTTCAGGCGGCGCGTGAGACCATCACGCTGCTCAAGAACGACGGCGGCCTGGCTCCGCTGGACCCGCACAAGATCAGGACGATCGCGGTCATCGGCCCCAACGCCGACCGCCAGATGCTGGGCGGCTACAGCGGCGTGCCCAAGCACTACACCACGCTGCTGCAGGGCATCCGCGATCGCGTGGGCCCGTCGGTCCGCGTTCTCCATCATGAGGGCTGCAAGATCACCATCGGCGGGTCCTGGCAGCAGGACGAGGTCACGGCCAGCGACCCGACCGAAGACCGCAAGAGCATCGCCGAGGCGGTCAAGGTCGCGCAGCAAGCCGACGTCGTGATCCTGGCGATCGGCGACAACGAGCAGACGTCGCGCGAGGCCTGGGCGCTCAATCACCTGGGCGACCGCGCCTCGCTCGATCTGGTCGGCCTGCAGGACGAGCTGATCGATGCGGTCGCCGCCACGGGCAAGCCGATCATTGCGGTCCTCTTCAACGGCCGGCCCATCTCGGTCCGCAACCTTACCGCCAAGGCGACGGCCATCTTCGAGTGCTGGTATTTGGGCCAGGAGACCGGCCGGGCGATGGCGGAGGTCCTCTTCGGCGACTTCAATCCCGGCGGCAAGCTCCCCATCACCATTCCCCGTTCCGTCGGACACATTCCCGCCTACTACAATCACAAGCCCGCCGCCCGGCGCGGATACCTGTTCGACGACGTGACGCCGCTGTACGCGTTTGGCTTCGGACTGAGCTATACGCAGTTCGAATTCGGCAAACCCCGCCTGAAGAAATCTGGCATCGGAAAGAACGAATCCACGACGGTTCGGGTCGATGTGACCAATAGGGGCTCCAGAGCCGGCGACGAGGTCGTGCAGATGTACATCCGCGACAAGGTCAGCTCGGTCACGCGGCCGGTCAAGGAGTTGAAAGGGTTTCAGAGGGTCACGCTGGCGCCGGGCGAGACGCAGACGGTCTCGCTGGAAATCACGCCGGAACACCTGGCGTTCTACGATATCGACATGAACTACGGGGTCGAACCCGGTGAATTCGAGATCCTGGTCGGCAACTCATCACGCGACCAGGACCTGCACAGAGTCCTGCTGCGCGTGAAATAACATCAACGGTCTGTCGTCCTGAGACAAAGGATGGCCAGGTCGTGCGGCGTCGAGAGGCCGGGAACCGGTTCGGCAGTCCCCGGCCCTTCGACAACCGAATGTCGGTTAGGACTCGGAATCGTCCTCGGCCTCGTCGCCCTTGGCGTGCCAGCCGGTGCGTTCGTTTCTCTTGATCGCCTCGTTGATCCTCCGGTGCGATTCCTCGACCGCGGTCAGAACCTCGAGCAACTGATCCTGATCCGCCACAGAGGCCGAACCCCACTTTTGGCCGGCGCTCTTTCGACCGACGGGCTGCACGCCTTCCATCGATTCGCCGCCGGTGAAGAGCACGAGCCGAAGCCTGCTCTGGCGTGGCTGCACGTGGATGAACGTCCGCTCGGGACTGTAGAACGTAATGGCCGACTTGCCCACGCGGAAGAAACACTGCTCATCCACGGACTTGACGTGCTCGGCCAGGGACTGGAACAGGCCGCGGATCCGGTCCTGCACCTCGTGCTCGTCGAACCAGACGTCCAGGTCCTCCCCCTCCTTGCCGCCGACCACCTCGTCCGGCCGACGGATGGGCCAGTTGTCCATCTCCTTGATGCGGTCCCGCAACTCGATCACCTCGACCGGGCAGCCGGTCCAATCGTGCTCCCAGCAGATGATCAGGTCGCATCGCTCGGCGTCGCCCCCGCGCTGCTTGAACTCGCTGGAGCGGTACTCGAACTCCACCCGAAGGCGTTCCCAGCCCTTGCCGGTGAACCGCCGGGCGATGCCGTCGGGGGATTCCGGCCGAACTTCTTCCATGTACATGTTCAGATCGTCCGCCACCTTCCCGAAGAGAAAGAGCACGCCGCTCTCATTGAGGGGGGCGTACACCATGCCGCGGAAGTTGATCAGATCTCCAACGATGCTTCTTTCCACAATCGCCATTAGTCATTCCTTCCTTGCCTGTGCCTGAGTAATAGCCAACTAACATCGGACGCTTCTCCAACAAGAATCACGCATGGACATGGTACCGTCCCGTCCGGATTTCGCAAGTCGCAAGGCATTATTTTCGGACGTGCGACTTCGGGACCGGCGTCCCTGGGGAGCGGGTGGAAGCCGTCGCGGAACGGCTTCCGCCGGACGTTGACCTGGCGAAGGGATATCCGTTCGAGGCACGGTCCCGCCCCGGAGCGGATGCAGAGCTAGCCCGCCTCTTCCGCGGGCAGCGCGTCCTCTTCGGCCAGGGGCAGCGAAATCGTGAACGAGGTGCCTTTTCCCACTTCGCTGTGGACCGCGATGTCGCCCCGATGGGCCTCGATGATTTTCTTCGCGGTGGCCAGCCCCAGCCCCATGCCGGTCGACCGTGAGGATTGATACGGGCGAAACAGAGTCGCCAATTTCTCCGGAGAGATACCCCGTCCGGTGTCGTTGACCTGGACGACGGCGTACCCGCTCCGCCGGACGGTCCGGATCATCAGGTCGCCGCCGGTGTCCATCGCCTGCTGCGCGTTGATGAAGAGATTCAGCAGAACCTGCTTGACCGCCCCCGGGTCCACCCGGCACGTCAGCGGCGTCTTGGCCAGACTCTGCCGGACGGTCAACGAATGGCTGTAGGCCTGGGGCGTGTAGAAGTCGATCATGTCGCCCACCAATTCGTTGAGGTCCACCGTCTCCAGTTGCAGATCCGGCCGCCGGACATACTTCAGGAAGCCGTCGAGGATCTGTTCGAGACGGTCGGTCTCCTTCTGAATGATCGCGATCTTACGCAAACCGCCGGCGAGCCGCTGGCGGACCTGGTCCCACCGCACCCGGCCGGGATCACTCAGATCGACGTCCTGCAGGGCCTCCTCCGCCAGCTTGAGGTTGACCTTGATGGTGGACAGCGGATTCTTGATCTCATGGGCCAGTTCGCCGGTCAGACGGGTCAGCTCCTCGTCGGGGTCCGCCGACGGCGGCGCGATCCGCCCGTGGCGGGGAGGCGTTCGACAGATTACCGACACCACCGCCGCCCACGCCAGGCGCGCCCGCGTTCGAGTTCTTCGCAAGAACCGCTTCAAGTCCGTTCCACTCCCCTGCCGGCAGAGCCCCAAAAACACAGAGCCGAAACCTCAGAATTGCGGCTCGATTTAGCCGGGCCGGGGCCTTCTGCGTTTCGGCTTCGTGTATCGGTTACCGATGTTGTCGTACGCCTGGGGTCTTCCCGTCAGTCCCGGTGCTCCGGGCGCCTGTCCCTTCCCGACGGCTTGCCCCGTCGGTCCCGATCCCGACCTCGATTGTCGCGATCACGGCCCCGCTCTCGCTCCTCCCCGGCAGGCCTGGGCTTCACTTCTTCCTTGATGCCCATTTCCTGCAGAGCGGCCTTGCGCGAGAGCTTCAGCCGGCCCTGATCGTCGATCAGGATCAACTTGACCGGGATGATGTCGCCGACCTTGCAGACCTCTTCGACGTGCTTGATGTAGCCTTCGCTGAGCTCGCTGACGTGGCAGAGCCCCTCGACGCCGGGAACGATCTCCACGAAGCAGCCGAAGTCCTTGACGGAGACGACCTTGGCCTCCTTGTACAACCGCCCGATTTCCGGCGGAGAGGTCATGGCTTCGATCATTTCCTTGGCCCGCAGGTGGCCGTCGCCATCGACGCAACTGATGAAGATGGTGCCGTCCTCTTCGATCTCGATCGTCGTGTCCGTCTGTTCCTGCAGGCTCTTGATCATCTTGCCGCCGGGCCCGATGATCTTGCCGATGAATTCCGGATCGATCTCGATCGAGATGAGCTTCGGCGCGTACTTGCTCAGCTCCTGTCGCGGCGTGCTGATCACCTTGTTCATCGTATCCAGGATTTGCAGCCTCGCAGCGCGGGCCCGCTCCAGGGCCTCGACCATGATGTTGTGCGGAAGGCCCATCGCCTTGATGTCGAGCTGGATCGCGGTGACGCCCTTGGTCGTGCCGGTGATCTTGAAGTCCATGTCGCCGAAATGGTCTTCCTCGCCGATGATGTCGGTCAGCAGCCTGTACTGCCCGTTCTGACCACTGACCAGGCCGACCGAAATGCCTGCGACCGCCCCGAGAACCGGGACGCCCGCGTCCATCAGGGCCAGCGAGCCGCCACAGGCGGAAGCCATCGAACTGGAGCCGTTCGACTCGGTGATGTCCGAGACGACGCGGATCGTGTAGGCAAAGTCCTCCTCCGCCGGGCGGACGTTCTCGAGGGCCCGCTCGGCCAGAGCGCCGTGACCGATCTCCCTGCGTCCCGGTCCGCGAATCGGCTTGACCTCCCCGACCGAATATGGCGGGAAGTTGTAGTGGTACGTGAAGCTCTGGGCATACTCGTCGAGCAGCCCGTCGACGATCTGGGCGTCGCGAATCGTGCCCAGCGTGACGCTGACCAAGGCCTGGGTCTCCCCGCGGGTGAACAGGGCCGAGCCGTGCGTCCTGGGGAGCACGCCGACTTCGCAGGAGATCGGACGGACGTCCGCATCGCCCCTGCCGTCCGGCCGCTTGCCTTGAAGGATCATCTGCCGGACCACTTCCTCCTCGATGGTCGCCAGCACGCGGCTGAGCATGGTCATGTCGGGCTTGGCGACGCCCTGGGCCTCGCATTCTTCTTTGTACTTCGCGCGGACGCCGTCGAAGAGCTCCTTGACCGCGCTATTGCGTTCCTGCTTGCCGCTGATGGTCTTGGTCGCCACCAGGCGGTCGTAGATGTCCGTCTTGACCTTGTCGTAGAGCGGGCGATCGAGCTCAATGAGCGTCAATTCCTTCTCCGGACCGACCTTGGCCTGGAGTTCCTTGATCATGGCGATGACCTCCTGAATGGCCTCATGGGCCTTCAGGACGCCCGCGGCGATCACATCCTCCGGCAGCTCCTTGGCGCCGACCTCGATCATGTTGATCGCTTCCTTGCGGCCGCCGATCAGCATGTTCAGATCGCTGGTCTCCAGCTGGGCGTGCGTCGGGTTGACGACGAACTGGCCGTCCACCCGCCCGATCCGACAGGCGCCGAGCGGCCCCTGGAACGGGATCTTGCTGATACACAGCGCGGCGCTGGCGCCGATCATTGCCGGGACGTCGGGGTCGTTCTCACGGTCGGCGCTGAGCACCGTGGCCATGATCTGAACTTCGTTGAAATATCCGTCCGGGAACAACGGTCGGATGGGCCGATCGATGTTCCTCGCGGTCAGCGTCTCCTTCGTACTGGGCCGCCCCTCTCGCTTGATGAAACCGCCGGGGAACTTGCCCGCGGCGCTGATTCGTTCCCGATAATCGACGCTCAGGGGAAAAAAGTCGATATCGTCGCTTCTGGGCGGGGCCACCGCCACCGCGACCAACACCACGGTTTCCCCATACGTGACCACGACAGAGCCGTGGGCCTGCCGGGCAATCCGCCCGGTTTCGATCGTCAGCGTTCGGCCCCCGATCTCTCTTGAAACAGTGAAAACACCTGCCATAACTCACATTCCTTCAACGGCTTACATGCAACCGCATTCTCGTGGGATTCTCCCGCCCCATGCTGGTGATCGCGAGGGCGTGCTCCCCGCGCGGCGTCCACGCCGGGGGGGAATGCCGGACTACTTTCGCAGCCCGAGGCGTGCGATGACCGTCTGATACCGCTTGAGGTCCTGATCCCGGACATACTTCAGCAGCGCCGAGCGGGTGCCCACCATCTTGAGCAGGCCACGTCGGGAGGAATGGTCCTTGGGATGCTCCTTCAGATGCTCCGTCAGATCGTTGATTCGTCGGGTCAACAGCGCGATCTGCACTTCCGGCGACCCGGTGTCCCCTTCGTTTACCTTATAATCCCCGATGATGCTCCCTTTTTCCTCTTGTGTAAGCATACTGTCGATCAACCCTTCTTGTCTGGCCCGCCATGGGCATTCTTCATACGCATAATAAGAACCATGCACTCTAAACGATTTCCGGCGTCGTTGGCAAGTTTTTTCACCTTCTCGGGCAAAAAAGTGTCTGCCTCGTCGTTGAGACCGGCAAAACGGAGACTGTCCGGCGGGAAATAGCCAGGATTATGGCGGAGAATCCAGGGAATGGGCGACGACGGCATAAAAAGGAACCAGCCGCCCCGCCTGAGGTTGGGGGCGGCCGGAAGAAGTGACAACTCGGCGGATCCGACCGGATTGACCGGTCAATTCAGGGAGAACGCCAACCCGCTGTAGTAATTCATCTGCCCACGGGTCAGCGAGGCGGTCTTCTCGACCAGCCGGGCGATCAGCGAGACCTGGCCAAGCATCGCCTCGACCAAATCGATGTGGGTCAGCGCGGATTCCGGCGTGCACCCCGGGAGGACCACCGCCACGTATCCGCAATCGGTCTGATCGGTCGCCAATTGGGCGAGGGTCACGCTCGTCCGGCCGACCTGTGTGATCACGGGCTCCGCGCCGTCGTCGACCTTGGCCCGAAGGTCCTTCAGCACCAATTCTTCGACTCCCAGGGCGGCGAACTCCTCGGGATGGCTGATCCATCGCTCGCCCTCGCGGTCGAGGATCACCACGATGGGCCCCCGTTCGGGGAGCACGTCGAAGACCTCCCGGGCAATTCGTTCGCTCAAAGAATGCGTTTGCGGTACACTCGTGTTGCACAGATCCATTCCCGGCTCCTTCACTACGCAGTCAGACACAAGCCACGGAAGAGATTTCGGCAGGAAAAGGCGGGAGCTTTGTGGAGAGTTCCGCAGAAACGGGGGAATCGACGGTTTTCCGCCCGGCGCCGGGCACGGACAGACCGACAACTGCTGTTTATCGGACGGACAACAAGCCCTTGGGCTCGCGAATTACACGACAGAGGCCTTTCCGGGTTCGGGAATAGGACGACCTTTATACCGGACCATTCGCAGGCAGGTGCCCCGCTCGGTATACCTCACGTCGTGCATATAAGAACTGATGAGCAACAGGCCGCGTCCTTCGGGCCGATATAAATTCTCCCCAACACGCGGATCGGGGATCGCGCCGGGATCAAACCCCTCCCCTTCGTCGGTGATGCAGATCTCCACCTTCTCCGCATCCACAGCGTACTCGACCTTGACCTTCTTCGTGGAGTCCATCTTGTTGCCATGCTTGACGGCGTTGAGGAAGGCCTCCTCCAGGGCCAGGTGCACGGCAAAAATGTCGTCCTGAGCGAACCCTTTGGCGTCGAGCGCCGACAGAATCTGGCGACAGGGCCGATTCAAGGCCGACGGTTGACTCTCAACCACAAGCGTACATTGCACCGGCGATTCAGCCGCCATAACGGTCTACCTTCTCGTGTAATCGCCCGGGGCCGCCGCCGCCTCGAAGGGCCACCTGAACCGGGCTTAAGCCGTGCGTCAGAAGCCTTCCCGGGCAAACCTCCGAGGCCTATCGCCGTTCGGAAAAGCTGCGCGTCGCACTCTCGACATCCTCATAGATCTCAAATACGCTGGTCAGCCGGGTGATCTTGAACACTTCGTGAATCCCCGGATGAATGTTGCACAACCGCAATTGGCCTTCCTGTTCGTAAACCCGCTTGCTGATCCGGATCAACAGTCCCAGCACGGCCGAGGACAGGAACTTCACGTGACGGAAATCCAGCACCAGACGGATTCCGGGCGCCTGCTCGACGACGGACTCGACGGCCTCCCGCAAGGCCCGAACGTCGGTCTCTTCGAGGATCTTCTCGTCCGTGAAGGCCACGATTGTAGCCTCATCTTTATATTCGACACCGATCCGCGGCTGAATGGCAGCCATAACAATCTCCCCATTAGACACCAAATAGGAATGGGTCATCCTAAGAGGCCCGCCCTCCTCTGTCAAGTTTTTTGCGAAGCGATCTGCGGGAGAGGGACAAAACGCAAAGACGCCGGGGGGATTTCGCACAAGCTCGACGAATTGCGGATTTTTTTCACACAAAACTCTTGCTATTTGAAGTCAACAATGGATAATAATACCGAATTGGGCGAGGTGAACGCCGGCGGCGTTGGCCCCGCGGACAATGGGAGTATGATGGGGTTTCTTGCATACTCGCGTTTCTGTCGAAACAGGCTGGACCTGCGCGACGGAAGCAGCCCGCCTCGAAGGCGATCGACCGTGTCAGGTGCGTGAAGTGACAGTGGTTCGCGGTGCGGTTTCGGGCATAATGCGAGTAACGAAGTCTTGATTGACGGTTTCGTTGGTACACCACTCGCATCGTGCATTTTTTTGTTTTTTTTTATAAGTTCCTGGTGTAGGGAAGGAGAACACAATGAGAGTGAGCAGATCTACCGGATACGCATTGCTCGCGGTGGGCTACATCGCCAAGAATCAGGGCGACGGCGTGGTCCTGTCGCAGGATATTTCCAAGCAATACGACATCCCGCTCGAGTACCTGCTGAAGATCCTCCAGCAACTGGTCCGCGCCAACGTCCTGCGGAGCAAGCGCGGCCCTCGCGGCGGCTTCTCACTGGCCAAGACGACCAACAAGATCACCATGCTTGAGGTGATCGAGGCGGTGGACGGTCCGCTGACGGGCGAACTGAACCTGACCGATCATGCCGGCAACGACGCCTACGCGCACAAGGCCGAACAAACCTACAACAAGGCCATCGGGCAGGCCAAAGGCGTGTTCCAGAAGACCAAGCTGGCCAGCCTGATCGGCGGCAAGTAAGTTCGATCCGCCGAGCCTTTCGGAGAGTCGAGGTCGGCGAAGGCAGATGGATTCATAATCAGACGAGAGAGGTGCGCGGCACGCCATGGAGATCCGTGAGTTTCAGGAATTGATCGCTCGACGATACAAGGAACGAGACCAGGAACGCGGCGTGCCGCGCACTTTCATGTGGTTTGTCGAGGAGGTCGGCGAGCTGGCGACGGCCCTGGCCTCCTGCGAGGACCGAGCCAACATGGAGGAGGAGTTCGCCGACGTGTTCGCCTGGCTGTGCACGCTGGCCAACATCACCGACATCGACATGGAGAAGGCGTGCGGCAAGTACACCGGCGACCGCGTCAAGGGGTTCAAGCCGAAATAGAATCAGGCCTTCCTCCGGAAGGTCCGGCTCAGACAGAACACGCCCAGCCCGAGAATCGCCCCCCAACTGACAACGAGAAAGATCCAGCCCGCCGAAGTCATTGGACAGCCCCCCTGGTTTGACGTTTCCGCCACGCCAGCCAGACCAGAAAGGCCAACAGGACGAACAAATCGATCAGCAGCACCCGCGTGCCGATCACGAACGGCACCTTCTCCATGGGAGTCTTCTTCATCAGCAGCGTCGGCCACCCCTCCTGGACGATCCAGAATCCCAGGATCAGCAGCAGGAACGTCGGTGTGACGTACTTGATGATGAATCGATAGATCTTCGGAATACGGATGTCCGAGCCGCTGTGCAACTCGCTCCACGCCTTGTCCATGCCGAACACCCAGGCGAACAGGATCACCTCGATCATCGCAAAGACGACGACGCAGAACGTGCCGCCCCAGAAATCCATCTCGTCCAGGGCGCCGTGGCCGTTGAAAAAGATCACGACCTGGCACAGGTTGAAGGTCACAACCGCGAACAGAATGCCGGCGGTCTTGCGGTCCAGGTTGAACTCGTCCTGCAGAAACACAATCGCCGGCAGCGCCAGGGAGATGGAGCTCGTGACGCCGGCGATGAAGAGCAGGAAGAACCAGGCGAAGGCGAAAAACTGCCCGAACGCCACGTGCTGCAGGACCAGGGGCATCGTCACGAAGCCGAGGTTGAACGCTCCCCCGTTGGCGATCTCCGCCGTCCCTTGGGGACCGAAGAAGACGAACGCCGCCGGGATCACGATGCTGCCGCCCAGGATCACCTCGGCAACCTCGTTGGCCGTCGAGGCGGTCAGGCCGGACAGGGCCACATCGTCCCGCTTCCGCAGGTAGCTGGCGTAGGTCAGGATGACGCCGAACCCCACGCTCAGGGTGAAGAAGATCTGGCCTGCGGCGGCCAGCCACACCTTGGCCTCCTTGAGCTTGCCCCACTGGGGATTCCAGAGAAAGCCCAGGCCGTTGTTGACGTTCCACTCCGGCTTGGCCGGGTCGGGCGTCCCGAGAGTCAGCACGCGAATCAGGATGACGACGCCGAAAACGAAGAGCACCAGCAACCCCAGCTTGCAGACCCGTTCGATGCCCGCCCGCAGTCCGACGCAGAGGATCGCGATATTGACCGCGAAGGTGATCAGGAAGAACAGGTAGGCGGTGCTGACGCCCGAGAAATGCTCGTTCTGCACCAGCCCCTGATACCCCTGGAGGAAGCCGGACATGCTCGCCTGATCCGTGCACGAGGCGTACTTGCCCGTCAGGGCGAAAACGCTATACCCCAGGAGCCAGGATTCAATGTAGACGTAGTAGGTGTAGATTACTGTCGGCCCAAAGATGCCGATGACGCCGAAGTACTTGATGAACCGGTTCTTCTGCCAGACGGTTTCGAAAATGCCCGGGGCGGTGCTTCGCTCGAACCCGCCGCCGAACCGCCCGATGGTCCACTCGACCCACATCAGCGGAAGACCCAGCAGCAGGAAGGAGATGAAGTACGGGATCATGAACGCCCCGCCGCCGTTCTGGGCCGCCTGGACGGGGAACCGCAGGAAGTTGCCCAGCCCGATGGCGCTGCCGGCAACGGCCAGAATGACCCCCAGCTTGCTGCCCCACGCCTCCCTCGGTTGCTTGCCCGGTTCTGCCATAGGCCTCATTCACCAATTCTCGGGCTCCGCAGGTCAAAACCGGCCGGCGCTATCCGGTCGTGGATCTGCGGATGCCCAGCAGGTCCAGCGAGTCCCGCTCGATCACACTGCGGATGCTGCCCCGCGGGACCGTCGGCAGCTTCGTGTCGGCCAGCAACATGTTGAACCCCAGCAACGCCTCGATGCACTCCTCCGAATTGGCCGCGGGAAAACCGCTGCCGAACAAGAGCTTGTCCATCACGTTGCGTTCGTGGGCCGCCACGACGATGTTGTAGGTCTGCCAGAGCTTCGTCGGACGGATCGTCAGGTCCGCGAACACGTTCTCGTGCTTGGACACCATCGAGAGCGTCTGCTCGACGAACGGCACCCCCATGTTGCCGATAACAAACTTCAGCCGCGGAAAGGCCCTCGCCACCTCGTCCAGCAAATACGGCTGGGCGTACTCCAGCACCGCCTGGGCGCTGAGCGCGTGACTGCCGTTGTGGAAGAAGATCGGCAGCCCCGCCTCCTGGACCATCTCGTACAACCGCATCGCCTGGCAGTGGGCCGGGTGAAAGCCCGCCATCGCGCAGTAGACGACCAGCCCATGGTGTCCCAGCTTTTCGGTCAGGGCGGCCAACCCTCGGTCGCTGAGCCGGTCCTGCGTCGGGTCCACGACCGCGAACCCCACCATCTTGTCCCGGTGGCGACCGACGTACTCCGACAACCTGCGGTTGGTCTCCTCCCGCGGACCGTTGCAGGACGCCAGGACGATGCAGGCGTCCACCGTCTCGACCGCCGCCAGATGCTCGGAGGTGTCCGTGCTGTCCAATGACCGAAGATGCGTGTGGCAATCGATAATCATGGTTCCGTCCTGTTTCGTCGCGGGCCGGTACGTCGCCGTCGGCCGTTAAGCGGTGTATCTTAAGGCCCATTCCCGCCCCCGGTCAAGGACAAATATCAGTCGATCGCTCTGCGGGCTGGCGTCCCGGGGCGGCTTCGGATAGGATCGGGACGTCCATCGGGTCACGGATGCCGGCGCGGGCGGTTCCCGAGCAGCCGGTCGCCCTGGCCGGCTCTGATACGTGGAGGTCAACTATGCAGGCGATTCGCGATTTCTTCAAAAACGACAGGTTCGCACAACACAGCGGCATCGAGCTCCTGGAGATCGGCGAGGGCCACGCCAGGGCCAGGATGCCCATCCGCGACTGCCACCGCAACGGCGTGGACATCGTCCACGGCGGAGCCATCTTCACCCTGGCGGACCTGGCCTTCGCGGTCGCCTCGAACTCCCACGGCACCGTCGCGGTCGCGATCAACGCCAGCATCTGGTTCGTCAAGGCCGCCAAGGACGGGGTCCTCTACGCCGAGGCGAAAGAGGTCTCCCGAAACCCCAAGCTCGCGGTCTATTCGATCGAAGTCACCGACGACGCGGGCGAGCTGGTGGCCCGATTCGAAGGAATGGTCTACCGAAAGAAAGACCCCATCACGCCGCAGACGTGAAGACCCCAGATTCGAAACTCGAGATTCGAGACAAATCCAACGCACAAAACCCAGACGATCCCAACGCGAGCGAGGCCCCGCGGCACTGGGAGCCGGCGGTCCTGTCGGCCGTCGGAACCCTCACCGCATATGCCGAGCCGGCGGTCTTCGCATCGCGAATCGTGATGCCGCCAACAGAGGAACCCGTGATGAAATCGGCCTTCGCGACCGCTACGGCAAGGCGGACTTGATCTCCACAAGGGACGTTCCCAGCGTGGTCCGGGCAATCTCGTCGAGCCGCGCTTCCGGCCCGCAGAAGTGGAACGTCCGATGGATGTGGACGATGCTGCCGCCGGGGGGCAGAGCGGCCGCCGGCGACGAGGTCTCCAACTCGTAGAACGGCCCCATGGGCTTGGCGCCGGGCGAGGCGGGCCCATCGTTATAGGAGTTGATCACGTCGCCTCGGAACGGTTCGTCCTGAAGCTGCCACATCGAGTTGACATAGTCCACCGCATCGGCGGGCTTGCTGTACTGCACGATCGTCAGGACTTTGTTGAGAGCGTCGTAGCTGCCCGCAACGCTCTTGGCCCGCTGCGGCGTCAGTCCGATCTTGCTTCGGTACTGACCGTCGGCGCTGAAGAACACCACACCCTCTTTGACAACCAGACGGTCCTCGGGCACCTTCCCGAAATACGTATCGTTGACCACCGGGCCCATTTCGCTCTCAGCCCCGGTCTGGTAGGGGATGACGACTGTCGTCTCGGGCGACGGATTGAACATGCCCAGGATCCAGATGGACAGCAGGCCCGTGTCCTTCGTCCAGGGTTTCGGGCCGGTGTTGACGACCTTGTTGTTCGATTCGAAGCCCACCATGTTCACGTCGGGACCTGCGGTCGTGCCCAGCAGACCCAGAGCGACATTGCGATCCAGAACCCGAACGGTTCGGGTCACCCGCAGGCCGAACTCCGTCCCCGAATAGTTCGTC
Organism: Sedimentisphaerales bacterium; assembly: GCA_035476995.1. Classification (GTDB taxonomy): domain Bacteria; phylum Planctomycetota; class Phycisphaerae; order Sedimentisphaerales; family Anaerobacaceae; genus PLanc-01. The sequence continues at coordinate 32,874 of DATIKY010000379.1, forward strand.
AACTTCATCGTCTTTTCGAGAACCGCCGAACGCGCCGTCTTGGCGACCAGCGTCCAAGGGTCCGTGTCGATCGCCGCCGGGGTGAACCAGTGCTCCAGATCGAACGGAACGCCCTTGGCGAAGAAGATGGAGAACTGCCCACCCTCGGGTCCGAGCCAGAAGCGGTCTTCGCCGCCGAACGGATTCATGTGCTTGACGAACTCCCCCGAGGCGATCAGCTCGCGATTGATCCAGCCGAAGCTCAGGCCGTCGGGCCCGGTGGCCGAGCTGGTCATCACCCGTCCCTGCATCTTGGGCAATACGACGACCTGTCCCTGTCCCGAACGGTCCTTGAGGATCACGACGTCTGTATACGCCTGCAGGAACGCGACGTCGTCGCGGAAGCCTCCCTCCTGGACCTTCGCCGCCCCCCTCTTGGCGCCCGCGGACGCGGGCTTCGACTTGTCCGTCGAGCATCCGGCGGCCGCGAGCGTCACCGACAGCAATGCCATTGTTCTTAGGTTCATGTTCAGCCTCCCTTGTGCCATGACTGCCTGTCTCTCACATCCAAGCGGACGTCCCAACGTCACGACCGGGACGCCAACGTCAAGAGAGTAGCCCATCCGGCGTCGATTGGCAAGTCCCGCATCCGCGAATCACTCCCTCCTTCGGCTCTGGGGACGCGTCGATTCGGCGCCCTGCAACATCCGGTTTGGCGAGCTTTTTCCTTGACCGTCAGCGGTCGATCGAGTCTAATATAGGGCTATTCGCGGCATCCAGGAGGTGCTTGCAGCGCCCCGCGTGCCGTTATGGGACGGTTCGGAGGACGGGGATCGCGGCCGGTGGCCGGGACCCCGAAGTCGCCGACGAAAGCAACAGGTGAGGACTGTGGAAGAAAAACGCGTACGAGTGGGTGTGGTCGGATTCGGCATCGTCGGCGCCGGCGTCGCCAAGCTGATCCTGGAAGAAGCCGACGCCATCGCCGCCAAGATGGGCGTGCGTCCTGAGCTGGCATGTGTCGTGGACACCGACACGACGCGGCCCCGTCCGATCCAACTGCCCCCGGGCGTGCTGACCACCGACCTCAACCGGTTGCTCAATGACCCGTCCATCTCCATCGGCGTCGAACTGGTCGGCGGCACCGGCATCGCCAAGGAGATCCAGCTCAAGATGCTCCGGGCCGGCAAGGACGTCGTCACCGCCAACAAGGCCCTTCTGGCCACCCACGGCAACGAGCTGTACCGCGTCGCCCGCGAGAACGACCGGTGCATCGCGTTCGAGGCCAGTTGCGTCGGCGGGGTTCCGATCATCGGCGCGATCCGCACGGGCCTGGCGGCCAACCAGATCAACGCCATGTACGGAATCGTCAACGGCACCTGCAACTACATCCTCTCGAACATGAGCTCGAAGGAGGAGAAGTTCTCCCAGGCCCTGGCCAAAGCCCAGAAGCGAGGCTTCGCCGAGGCGGATCCGACGCTCGACATCTCCGGAGGCGACAGCGCCCACAAGCTGGCCATTCTCGCCTCCATCGCCTTCGGGTGGGAGATCGCCATGGAGGACGTCTTCGTCGAAGGGATCGACGGAATCGCCAAAGAGGATCTTCGCTACGGACGCGAGATGGGCTACCGTCTCAAGCTGCTCGCCATCGCCCAGCGAAGCGCCGACGGGCGCCTTTCCTTGCGGGTCCATCCCGCGTTCATCTCCGCCGAGACCGCCTTGGCGAGAGTCGAGGGCTCCTTCAATGCCCTCAGCGTCTTCGGCAGCGCGGTCGGAGAGACCCTGTACTACGGTCGAGGGGCCGGCATGATGCCCACCGCCAGCGCGGTGCTGGCCGATGTGATCGACGTAGCCCTGGGCAACTCGCAGAGGACCTTCAATCACCTGCGATTGCGGCCCCGTGGTGAAATCAAGCCGTTCATCGAGCCGATTGGCGAGATCGTCACCCGTTTCTATATCCGCGTGATGGCCAAGGATGAACCCGGCGTGGTGGCCAAGTACGGCAAGATCCTGGCCGACCATCAGATCAGCATTTCCGGCGCCCTGCAGCACGAGGGCACCGGGCCGGGCGACACCGTCCCGGTCGTAATCACGACCCATCGGACGCAGGAAAAGAACATGACGGCGGCCCTGGCGGAGTTGAGAAAGATCGATATCATCAGCGGCAAACCTGTCTGCGTGCGAATCGTGGATATCCCGCAGGACAAGGATGCGTAGTTGAAGAAAGCGCGAAACTCGAAATCCGAAATCCGAAACGAGTCCGGCAGGCGTCAATGTTTCTGTCATTCTGATTTTCGGTCATTCGGGTTTGTTTCGAATTTCGAGTTTCGTGCTTCGGATTTTCTCTAGCATATGGCCAAATACGTGATCATCGTTCCGGACGGAGCGGCGGATGAGCCGCTGGAGCAGTTCGACGGCAAGACGCCGCTCGAGGCGGCTGAGACCCCCAACATGGACCGGATCAGCATCGAGGGTCGCCAGGGTCTCGTGCGGACCGTGCCCGAGGGCCTCGATCCCGGCAGCGACGTCGCCCAGATGAGCCTGCTGGGATACGACCCGCTGCACTATTACAGCGGCCGTGCGCCCATCGAGGCAGCCGCCAAGAACATCCGCCTGGGCCTGGACGACTGGGTCTTCCGCTGCAATCTCGTGACCCTTGCCGACGGGCTCATGGCCGACCACAGCGCCGGGCACATCTCCACCGAAGAGGGCGGCAGCCTGATCCGCGAGCTGGCCAGGCACATCACCGACGAACGGATCACTCTGCACGCAGGCGTCAGCTATCGGCATCTGATGGTCGTCAAAGGCGTGGAGTTCGACGTTCGCACGTATCCGCCGCACGACCACATCGGCAAGCCGGTCGAAAAACTCCTGCCCCGCGGCAAAGGGGCCGACCTGCTGATCCAGTTGATGAACCAGTCGCAGCAGGTCTTCGCGGGCCACGAAATCAACAAGGTCCGCCAGGACCTCGGCGAAAACCAGGTCAGCTCGATCTGGTTGTGGGGACAGGGCAAACAGGCCCGTCTGGACAGCTTCCGCAAACGCTACGGACTCAAAGGGGCGGCCATCACCGCGGTGGACCTGGTCCGCGGCCTGGCCAAGTTGATCGGATTCGACCTGATCCACGTGCCGGGCGCAACCGGGTTCCTCGACACCAACTATCAGGGCAAGGGCCAGGCCGGCATCGAGGCCCTCGAGAAGTACGACCTGGTCTTCATCCACGTCGAGGCCCCCGACGAGGCCGGCCACGAGAGAAATGCCGACGCGAAGAAACAGGCCATCGAGCAGGTGGACAAGCACGTCGTCGGGCCCGTGCTCGAAGCCCTGCGCCGTTACGAGGATTGGCGGATTCTTGTGCTCCCGGACCATCCGACGCCGGTTCGGACCGGCGCCCACTCCCCGGCGGCCGTGCCGTTCGCGATGGCCGGAACGGGAATCGCAGGCATCCTGCATGCGGGATTCGGCGAGACCAACGCGACCAAGGCGGGCCTGCGCATCGAAAAGGGATGCGAGCTGATGGAATACTTCCTCAGGAGTTGAATCGGTTGACGACGGACGTCGTGGCCGGTACATTTCAAGCTTTTTAAGGGTGGCAGAACAACTATGGCAATCATTGTTCAGAAATTCGGTGGCACCTCCGTCGCGAATGCCGAGCAGATCCGCCGGACGGCCAAGCGGATTATCGAACGGATGCAGGCCGGCTACCAAGTGTGCGTGGTGGCCGCGGCCCGCGGGCATCAGATCGAAGAACTCCTGCGCGACGCGAGAGAACTGAACCCCAACCCTCCCAAGCGGGAGATGGACCAGCTTCTGAGCACGGGCGAGCAGCAGACCGTCTCTCTCCTGGCCATGGCCCTCGAGGCGATGGGCCACAAGGCCATCAGCTTCACCGGCAGCCAGATCCACATGCTCACCGACGGCGTCTACAGCAACGCCCAGATCAAGAGCGTGGACTCGGAGTTCATCCGGCGGGAGCTGAACGAAGGTCGGATCGTCATCGTCACGGGTTACCAGGGGGTTGACGAGCACGGGAACGTCACCTCGCTGGGTCGAGGCGGCTCGGACACCAGCGCCGTGGCCCTGGCGGCGGCCCTGAAGGCCCAGGAGTGCGAGATCTTCGCCGACGTGGACGGCGTGTACACCGCCGATCCCGCGATCTTCAAGAACGCCTCGCTGCTCGAGGAGATCAGCTTCGACGAAATGGTCGAAATGGCCAGCGTCGGGGCCGGTGTGATGCACGGCCGCTCGGTGGCCATCGGCAAGCGATACAACGTCAAGATTCGAATCAGAAACACTGCAAACGAGAATCCGGGAACGATCATCACACACGAGGTGCCACAGATGGAAGGGATATTGGTGTCGGGTGCGACAATTCAAAAAGACATGGCCAAGATCGGGTTGGCGGGGATTCCGAACGTCCCCGGGACCGCGGCGCAGATCTTCGCCCGGCTGGCGGAGGCCAAGGTCGTCATCGACGACATCATCCAGACCGAGATCAGCCACGAGAAGGCGAGTCTGTCGTTCATGGTCCGCAAGTCGGACCTGGCGGCCGCCAAGAAAGTGGCGAACGAGCTGAAATCGGAGCTCGGCCTCGAGAGCATCTTCGTCCGCGAGGACATCGCCCTGGTTTCGGCCATCGGCGTCGGGATGCGGTCTCAGTTCGGCGTCGCCCAGCGGATGTTCGGCGCCCTGGCCAAGGCCAAGGTGAACATCGACTCGATTACCACGAGCGAAATCCGGATCAGCTGCGCGGTCGGCCGGCAGGACGTCGAGCGGGCCCTTGAGGCGGTGTGCCTGGCCTTCGATCTGGATCGCCCCGCGAGGCAGCGGACCACGGCCGCCAAGTAGGACTGCCCCACGTTGGCTCGCAAACGGACAACCAAGCGGGCGATGAGCAGACGCAATCGAGCCGTCCTGATCGGAGCTACTCTGGTCGGGACGGCTCTTCTTGTTCTGCTCGACAGGGATTTCGTCGCCCCGCGATGGTCGGACCTGCTGACGTCGCGGCAGCAGACTCTCGGTACGGACCTCGACCGCTACCACGGACGAAGCTTCCCCGTCGCGAGGGTCGTCGATGGCGACACGCTCCATCTTGATGTCGCCGACGCCGACGGAAATGTCACCAGGGTCCGTTTGATCGGGATCGACGCGCCCGAGATGGGCTCAGGTCCGCGGGAACGCATGTACTATGCCCAGGAGGCCGCCGCCGGGATGAAACGCCTGGCCCTGGGCAGACGCGTGACGGTCTATCTCGACCGACAGGCAGGGAGCCGAGACCGCTACGACCGGCTGCTTGCGTACCTCGAATTGCCCGACGGGCGATTCCTCAACGAGGAACTCCTGTCGCAGGGCTTCGCTTACGCCGACCTGCGATTCAAGCATGGCTACTACCGGAAGTACACGCAACTGGAGGCGAGCGCCCGAGCCCTCAAAGAGGGCCTCTGGGCGCACGTCAGGCTTGACCAGACGCCCGCCTGGCGACAGAAGCAAACACAAGGCAGCGAGGATTCCCACTGATCCTGTCCGACTCTACAGATTGTATTCTTTGATCTTGCGGTAGAGGGTGCGTTCGCCGATGCCGAGGATCTTGGCGGCCTGCTCGCGGTTGCCCTCGGTCCTGGCCAACGTGTCCATGATGGCTTTCTTTTCGATCTCGTCGAGTGAAATGCCCGCCAGGCTGGCCGGCGCGGATGCGGCAACGGCAGGTCCGGGGAGCTGACGCCGCTGTGACATCTCCGGGGGGAGGTCCGGAACGTCGATCTTCTCGCGATCGCACATCACGACCATCGTCCGGACGGCGTTGCGGAGCTGGCGAATGTTGCCCGGCCATTCGTACGCGACCATGACGCTCATAGCCGGGGCGGTGAAGCCTTGGATCTGCGAACCGGTTTCCTCGGCCGCTTCCTGGAGGAAGTGCTCCGCCAGGATCGGAATATCGGCCCCCCGCTCGCGAAGCGGCGGCAGCGCGACGTTCACGCCCCGGATGCGGAAGTACAGATCCTCGCGGAATTCCTTCTTCTCGATGAGCCGGGTCAGGCTGTGATTGGTGGCGCTGATGATGCGGACGTCGACCACTGTGGCCTTGCTGGACCCCACCGGCACGACGATGCCGTCCTCGAGCACGCGCAGCAGCTTGGCCTGCATGGTCAGGGGCATGTCGCCGATCTCATCGAGGAAAAGCGTCCCCTTGTCGGCGATCTCGAACAAGCCTTTGCGGTCGGTGTTGGCGCCGGTAAACGCGCCTTTGACGTGTCCGAACAACTCGCTTTCCAGGAGCGTCTCGGTCAGACCGGCGCAGTTGACGGGCTTGAAGGTTTTGTCCCGCCGAGACGAGTTGTTGTGAATGGCGCGGGCCAGAAGCTCTTTGCCTGTGCCCGAAGGGCCCTCAATAAGCACCGAGATGTTGGTCGGGGCCACCCGACGGACGATTTCGAAGATGCTCTGCATCGCCGGGCTGACGCCTTTGATCCCCTCGAAGAAGAACGCTTGCGGCTCGTCCGGAACACGTGCCCGCCGGCTCGGAGCGGCCAGGGCCTTGCGGGCGGCCCGCTCCACAAGGGTTCGAAGCGGATCGATGTCGAGCGGCTTGACGAGATAATCGAGCGCCCCCTGCCGCATGGCCTCCTTGCAGTTCTCGATCGTCGCATAGGCGGTGATCAAAATGACCTCAGTGGAATCGCTGTGCTTCTTCGCCTCGCGGAGCACGTCCAAGCCGTCGACCTGCCCTTCCAGCTTCAGATCGGTGACCACGACGTCGACCGCCTGATTACGCAGAACCTCCACGGCGTGCTCGCCCGTGTAGACGGCCATCGCCTTAACGGACAGCTTGCCGAGGGCTTCGACAATCCCATCCGCATGATCCCGTTCATCGTCCACCACCAGGACGACGGGTTTCTGTTCTGTCCACTGACTACTCACACCGGCACCTTCACAAACCGACTATCTTATACGCCTCTGGCGGAGCGATCAAGCCATGAAACTAGAGACAGAACAGGGAATCCCCACAGAGAAGGCAATCCGACGCCGGACAGACGCACGACCCCGATTAGCCCACAGCCCCAGCCATGACCGCCTGGCGTATCTCCGAAACCGCCTGGATGTAGCGTTGGGCCGTGGGGTCGTCCTTGGCCTCGACGATGATCCGCATCACCGGCTCGGTGTTGCTGGTCCGCAGGTGGACCCAGGCGTCGGGGAAGTCCAGCCGCAATCCGTCTGCGGTGTTCACGTCGGCATTGGAAAACCTCTCGGCCGACCGCCTCAGAATCTCCTGGGCCTGCTGCGAATCCGCGGAGAACTTGTCCTTGTGCATGGAATAGCCGCCGATCTTTGCGACCAGCCCGCTGACGCTCTTGCCCGTCTCGGCCATCAACTGCAGGACCAGCGCCATGCCGACCAGGCTGTCGCGGATCGGGCCGACCCGCAGGTCGATCACGCCGCCGTTGCCTTCGCCGCCAATGACACAGCCATGCTCGATCATCGCGTTGGCCACGTGGGCTTCGCCGACCGGGGTCCGCAGGACTTTGGACCCCGCTCGCGCGGCGATGTCGTCGATCATTCGCGACGTGGAGAGATTCGCCGCGGCGGTCCCTCCCTGCTTGGAGAAAACGTACTCGGCCGCCAGCGCCAGCGTGTACTCTTCGCCGATGTAGACGCCATTCTCGTCGACGATGGCGAGCCGGTCGGCATCGGGGTCCTGAGCGAACCCCAGGTCGGCCTTCTCCTGCCGGACCCGCCGGCACAAATCGCCCAGGTTGGCCGCGACGGGCTCGGCGCCATGGGCGAACAGGCCCGTCGGCTCCTCGTTCATGGCGACGACCTCGCAGCCCAGTTCCGCCAGGAGCTTCTTGGCGACCCGGGCCCCGGCGCCGTTGACGCTGTCGAGAACGATCCGCAGTCGCCTGGTCCCGATCCGTTTGGCGTCGATGGTGGCCAGAACCTTGTCCACGTGAACCCGGTCGGTATCGTCATTGCGGCTGACGATCCCGCAGTGAACGGAACCGACGTAGCGGGCCTGCCCGTCGAGAAACGCCTGCTTGATCCGTGCGGCGGTCGGGGCCGGCGGGGCCATCCCGTTGCTCAGAAGCAGCTTGATCCCGTTGTACGGCAGCGGATTGTGCGAGGCGGTGACGACGATGCCCCCGTCGCAGCCCAGTTCGCGGAGCATGATGCCCACGCATGGCGTGGTCACAAGCCCCAGGTCAATGACATCCACTCCCACCGAGCACAGCCCCGCGGTCATGGCCGACAGGAGCATCTGCCCGCTGACGCGGGAATCCCGCCCGACGCAGACCCGCAGACGACGGCCCTCCCCCGCCGCGGCGTCCCGGAGAAAGGTCCCGAACGCACAACCATACTGAGCGGCGATGACGGGGGTCAGGTTCTCCCCGATCACACCCCTCATCCCGCTGACGCTGATGATCAGGCTCTCAGCCATCTCGCACACTCCACTTGCGCAAACTGTAAGCGTCGTCGCCATCGGAGCGACTGTCGATGGCGTCCATCGTTATGGGGCAAACTCGAAAAAATCAATCGAGCGTACAGACGTACAAATCGTTGATGAAGTCGAGTTTCCTCAGGTCCGCGATCGTCGCCTCGTCGGGCTCCTTGTCGAGACTCACCGCCAGCACGGCTTTCTGCAACTCGGGCTTCTGGCCGACGCCCATCGTGCCGATGTTGATGCCGTGGTTGCCCAGGAGCGTGCCGACGGCGCCGATGACGCCGGGCCGGTCGTCGTTGAAGATCACCAGCACGGTGCCCTGAGGCGTCATCTCAACGTGGAACCCGTCGATCTCGATGATCCGCAGCAGCGTCTCGCCGAACACGGACCCTCGCACCGTTCTCTTGACTTCGCCGGTCTCCACGGTGGCGGTGAAACTCGACGCCACGTCGCGGGCCTCGGTGTTCTTGGTCTCATCGATGCTGATCCCCCGCTCTTTGGCCAGGACCGGGGTGTTGACCATGTTCAGGGGCATCTCGAAATGCCTTTGCAGCAGGCCGATCGCGAAGTTGAGCGTCACCGGCTGCACGCTCATGCCGCCGATCGTGCCGCGGTATTGGACCTGGACCTCCTTGATGTTGCCGGGGGCGATGGTGCTCAGCAGCACGCCGATGCGACGAGCCAGATCCGCATACTGGCCGGCGAGAGGCGGCATCGCGCCCGACGTGGACGGCGCGTTGACCGCGTTGCGAACGGGGCCGCCCTTGATGGCGTCGAGGAGGATCTCGGCCGCCTCGACGGCGACCTCGACCTGGGCTTCTTCCGTGCTGGCGCCCAGGTGAGGCGTAACGATGCAATTGTCCAGTGCGGCGAACCGCAGGTCCTGCGGCGGCTCCGAGCTGAACACATCGAGCGCCGCGCCCGCGATCCGCTTTCTGGACAAGGCGTCATAGAGCGCGTCTTCATTGATGATGCCGCCCCGGGCGCAGTTGACCAGGCGGACCGTCGGCTTCATCATCGCAATCTGATCGGCCCCGATCATGTTCAGGGTCTGCGCGTTCTTCGGCACGTGAATCGTGATGAAATCCGATTCGCGGAAGATCCGCTCGAGTTTGTCCGTCACCTCGATGCCCAGTTCCTCGGCGTTCGTCGGCGCCGACAGCGGATCATACCCGAGGATTTTCATGTCCAGGCCGTGGGCCATCCGCGCGACCGCCACGCCGATCCGGCCCAGGCCAATCACGCCGAGAACCTTGTTGTTGAGCTGGTTGCCGGTGTATTTCTTGCGGTCCCAGGCACCGGACTTGAGACTGTTGCAGGCCTGGACCACGTTGCGGCTCATCGCCAGCATCAGGGCCATCGTATGCTCGGCCGCGCTGAGCGTGTTGCCGCCGGGGGTGTTCATCACGAGGATGCCCTTGCGAGTCGCGGCGGGCACGTCGATGTTGTCCACGCCGACGCCCGCGCGGGCGACCCCCTTGAGCCGGCCGGGATTGGAGAGGACCTTGGCGTTGACCTTCGTCTCACTGCGGACGATCAGTCCGTCGTAGTCGCGAATGATATTGCACAGCTCATCCTCGCTGATGCCGACCTTAACGACGGCCTCAGCGCCCGGTGTGGCGTTAATCAGATCGATCCCTTCCTTCGCCAGCTTGTCTGTGATGAGCACTCTGATCATGGCTTTTCTCCCACAAGTTTTCAGTCTACTGTCCAACTCAGGTCTGTGCCGCCAAGGCTCGAGCCAAGGTCACCGCCCAACCGGCGGCAAGAATCACAAGCAGACCTACAACCACGTGTACCATCCTGATCTCGGCGAACAGCCTGTCCAGGAACCCGAAATATACGCCGAATACCGCGATCAGGAAAGCGAAAAATGCGGTGGCCGCCAGCAGGCTGCACAGAAGACCCGCCGCCGGCTGCAGATAGAAAGCCGTCAGAACGCGTCCCTGCGTAAAGGCGAGCACGGCGTGGGTCATTCCGCAGGCCGGACAGGTCAGCCCCGTCCGCATCCGCAGGCCGCAAGGCGGGAAGATCAGCCCGCAGTCGAACCCCACTCTCTGGAGCAGCCATAAACCTGCGAAAGCGCCCAGAACGCCGCAGGCGATCACCGCGGCAATCGTCCGTTGACGCCTGGAGGCCCGTCGAATGGCCCCACCCTTGTTATCCTGTTGGCTTTCCAGCATACTGTCTGTAGAATAAGACTCGCGTACGCACATGTCAATCAATACGGCTGGTGGAGCCTTTATGTCTTTGGAGCAAAGGGACTTGAGTGAGATGCTGGAGACGGCCGTCGTCGCGGCCCGACTCGCGGGCCAGCATGCGCTGGAGCAGATGGGTTCCGTCACGACAACACAGAAGAGCGAGAACGAACTCGTAACTCAGGCCGATCCCCAGTGCCAGCGGATCATCATCCAGCGAATCCGGGAAGTCTACCCCGACCACGGATTCATCGCCGAGGAGGGCGAGCAGGGCAAGCTGTTCAAGCGTCCGCCGACGGGCAAGCCGACCATCTGGTGGGCGATCGACCCCATCGACGGGACCCACAATTTCGCCCATGGCATTCCGATCTTCGCGGTCAGCATCGCCGCGTTGTACGAAGGCGAACCGATCCTGGGCGTGATCTTCCACCCGTCCACCGACGCGATGTTCACCGCAGTCAAAGGGAACGAGGCCCAGTTGGACGGCCGGCGCATCGTCGCGGGAGAGCAGGAGATCGGCTCGCTCACCAGCGTCGGGATCGACAGCCACTTCGATGGGCCCCTGCCTCTGTGGCTGTGCAACCTCATCCGCCAATCGCGGTTCCGCAACTTCGGCACGACCGCGTTGCACCTGGCGTACATCGCCCGGGGCGGGCTCGTCGCCGCGGTCTTCTGCACGCCGAAACTGTGGGACATCGCGGCGGGAGTCGTGATCGCCGAAGGGGCCGGCGCCGTCGTAACGGACTGGGCCGGAGGGAAGGTCTTTCCCATCGATCTGGACGCCTACGACGGCGGGGCCTTCCGCATCGTGGCAGCCAACCGCGCAGCGCACCCGCGGCTCCTGGCGACCATGAGGGATCAAGCCTAGTGCTCCATTACTCATCCATTGATGGATAGAGACGTTTCAGCTTTGTCCTGGCGTCTGCCGTGGTGAACTGCCAGTTCACTTTCACCTCGGCCCCGTCACGGCTCTTCTCCCATGCGGCGGTTTCCTCACGCAGTTT
>DATIKY010000380.1:0-12667 GCA_035476995.1 Sedimentisphaerales bacterium
CCCACCGTTGCAGGGTCACACGCTGTTCGTCCGTAATCGTGATCGTCGCAGCTACACGCATTGCGTCCATCCTTTCCTGTTACCAAGGAAGACGCAATATAAATCATATAATTGCAACTATTTATCAAACACTACACTAGATGATTCACAGTGAAACGCGATAGTCACAAGGGCAACTTAAGCACCGGCGGGGGGCTGGCGGCTCTTGTGCTTTGGAGTCTTACGGTCGCTTTTGCGAGGCGATTATCGGAGCAGCTTGGGCCTTTGATGGCCGGGGCTTGCGTTTATCTGATCGGCGGGGCTTTGTGCCTTGTGCCGCTGGTCCGGCGGCGGGGGGCGGTGTGGGGGCTTGTGAGGAGTTCGCCGCGGTATGTGTTTGGCTGCGGATTCCTGTTTGTCCTGTATACGGCGGTGCTCTTTCTGGCGGTTGGGTGGGCCGCCGACCGGTCGCAGGCGATTGAAATCGGTTTGGTGAATTACCTCTGGCCGAGCGCGACCGTGCTTCTGTCGCTTGTGTTGCTAAATCAGCGGGCGGGGTGGCTGCTGTTGCCGGGGACGGTTTTGGCTTTGGTGGGCGAGTTCCTGGTGGTTACGCATGGCGATTCCGTGTCGTGGCGCTCGTTCCTGGGGCACCTGCAGGCCAATCCCGCGCCCTATGCTCTGGCCTTGGTCGGGGCTGTGTCCTGGGGGCTCTATTCCACGCTGGCGCGACGGTGGTCGCAGCCCGATTCCGGCGGGGCGGTGGAGTTGTTCATCCCCGCCGCGGGTTTGGTGCTTCTGATCTTGAGTTTTCTGTCGGGGGAGTCTCCTGTGTGGAGCGTCCGTGCGGGAGGGGAAGCGATAGCGCTGGCGGGCGTCACCGTCCTGGCGTATATCCTTTGGGACGCGGCCATGCGAAAGGGCAACCTGCTGCTGGTGGCCGCCTGCTCCTATTTCACGCCTTTGCTCTCGACTCTGGTCAGTTGCGCGTACCTGGGAGTCCGGCCGGGATGGAGGCTGTGGGCGGGGTGCCTGGTGCTCGTGCTGGGTTCTCTTCTGACCTGGCGATCCGTTTCCGAGCGATCACAGAAGGGCGGGTACGTTTGAATTTTCTCGCGATTGTTCGCCAGGTTCCTGGCGGCGGCTGAAATCTCTGTGCAAAACCCGAGGCAGGGCGCCGGACCGGAGCGAGGCCTGGCAGTCGCGTGAGCACCGATCCTATAGGACCTTTCGTGCGGACGCCAGTTATGGGGCGTGGAGGGGCTTCTTGGGGCGTTTTCCCGGCAAAAAGACTGGTCATTTCCGACCTCGCGCGCCGATAAAGGAGGTGAAAACCGTTTCATCTTTTTCTCCGGCGTCGTTGTGCCAGACGACGCCCTTTTTCTATCCAGGCCAAGCCGCCAGGCAAGGAAGCCGTCGTCGAACTTGATTCCCACGTGTCGAATCGGATAGAATAGAGGCGTCCCGAGCGGGGGGCCAGGCATGGGTTGGCGGGCTGGGGTATGGGGGGCATGAACGGCCGAAATGCGGTCCTGTTGAAACGAGCGTCGATCCGTGGGAGTCGGTGGATGGTGAGCAAAGCAGTGTATCTGGGCCTCCTGCTGGCGGCGTTCGCGCCGGGCCTGTGCGGCACGACCTTCGCCCAAGGGGGCGGGTCGGTCGTAATCAACGAGATCCTGGCCTCCAACCTCAGCGACGTCCGCGACCCGCAAGGGCAGCACGAGGACTGGATCGAACTGTACAACCTCGGCAATGCTCCTGTGGATCTGGCGGGGTATTATCTGACGGACGATCTGGCCCGACCGACGAAATGGCAGTTTCCCGCGGGCAATCCCGCGGCCACGACGATTCCCGCACGCGGTTATCTTCTGATCTGGGCCGACGGCGACATCGCCGATTCCGGCCTGCACGCGGGTTTTGGGCTCAGCGCCGAAGGCGAGGTCGTCGCACTCTTTGCGCCCGACGGCCTGACGATGCTCGACAGTCTGGCCTTCGGCCTGCAGGAGCCGGACGTCTCGTACGGACGCTATCCCGACGGCGCGACGGATCTGCGGTTCTTTGGATACCCGACCGTAGGCTGGTCCAATCTGGTGATCTACCAGGGCGTGGTGTCGCCGCCCAAGTTCGACGTTGGCAGTCAGATCTGCACCCGGCCCGTCACGATCACGCTCACGACCGCAACGGAAGGGGCCTTGATCTACTACACGACCGATGGGACCGAGCCTTTCAGCGAGGCCCGCAATCAGCCGGTGGGCTCGCTCTACACCAAGCCGGTGGTCATCGGCAGCACCGTCACGCTCAAGGCGATGGCGTTCAAGGCCGGATGGCGTCGGAGCCTGACGAAGGCGGAGCGGTACGTGTTCGTCGGCCAGGACGTCCAGGCGTTCAGCTCGCCCCTGGCGATCGCGGTGGTGGACACGTTCGGCAAAGGCGTTTCGCGAACCCCGGTTCCCGCATACGGCTGCTTCATCGAACTGGAGGAAGAGGGCAGGGCTCGCATGACGGGGCCGCTCGATTTCGGCGGCGCGGGCACCCTCAATGTCCGCGGCAAGAGCTCCGAGGGATTCCCCCAGCGTCAGTACCGCTTCGAGACGCAGGACGAGCGGGGCCAGGACAAGAATGTCTCCATTCTGGGTCTGCCCGCCGAGTCGGATTGGGTGCTGTATGGACCGTACACGGACAAGTCGCTGATGCGGAACGTTCTGAGCTACCGCTGGTCCAACGAGATGGGCCAGTACGCGCCTCGCACGCGTTTCATCGAGATGTTCCTCAACACCGACAACTCGCTTGTGACCATGAGCGACTACGTGGGCGTGTACGTCCTCATCGAGAAGATCAAGATCTCGCCGAACCGCGTCGACATCGCGGAATTGGAGCCCGGCGATGCCGCGGAGCCTGAGATCTCCGGCGGCTACATCGTCAAGAAGGACAAGTTCGACGGCGACGACGTCTCGTTCGTCACCAGCCGCGGACAGAACCTGATCTTCGAGGACCCCAACGGGCACGATCTGACGCAGGCTCAGCGGGACTGGATCCGCAACTACTTCAACGCCTTCGAGGCGGCGCTGTACGGCCCGTCGTTCGCCGACCCGGTGAACGGCTACGCGAAGTTCATCGACGTGGACTCGTTCATCGATACGCACATCCTGGTGGAGCTGACCAAGAACATCGACGGATTCCGCCTGAGCACGTACCTGTACAAGGACCGGGGGGGCAAGCTGTTCCAGGGGCCGGCCTGGGACTACAATCTGTCCCTGGGCAACGCGGACTACCTCAACGGCTGGATGCCGACCGGCTGGTACTTCAGCCAGCTCGGCGACGGCGACTACCCCTACTGGCGGCGGCTCTTCGAAGACCCACAATTCAAGCTGCGGTACGCGGATCGGTGGTTCGCCCTGCGGCGGGACCTGTTTGCGACGAACCGGCTGATCGGCATGGTGGAGGACTACGCGACGCTGCTCGATGAGCCTGCGGACAGGCACTTCAACCGCTGGCGGATCCTCGGCCAGTACGTCTGGCCCAACTGGTACATCGCCAAGACCTTCCGGGAGGAGATCGCCTGGATGCAGACGTGGCTCGCCAACCGCCTGGCGTGGATGGATAGCCAGATCGCGGTGGAGATGGCGCCGGCGCCGCCTGCGTTCAACCGGCAGGGGGGACAGGTCGAGTCCGGTTTTCCGCTGACGATGACCGGTCCCGGCGCGATCTACTACACAACCGACGGTTCGGACCCCAAGCCAGCGACGAGTTCTCAGACCACCGGGATGGTCCTGGTTTCGGAGAACGCGCCCAAACGGGTGCTCGTGCCTGCCAGGATTGTGGATGACGCCTGGCGAGGCGGCGTCGCCTTCGACGATTCCTCCTGGACGCTCACGATCGGCGGCGTCGGCTACGAAATGAGCACGGGCTACAGAGATTACTTCAGCCTTGACGTCCAGACGCAGATGTACGGCAGGAACGCGAGCTGCTTTGTTCGCGTTCCGTTCTCGTTCCAGGGCGAACTGGGGGCGGTGGGCCAGGGAACGCTGAAAGTCCGCTACGACGACGGTTTCGTCGCATACCTCAACGGCGTCGAGATCGCTCGTCGGAATTTCACCGGCGAGCCCGCCTGGAACTCGGTCGCGAGCAGTCTGCACGACGACTCGCAGGCCGTGGTGTTCGAGAATATCGAGGTCGCGGACCTACGCGCGATCCTTCGCAGGGGCAACAACGTGCTGGCGATCCATGCGATGAACTCTCCGGCGACCAGTTCGGATTTCCTGATCAGCGTCGAACTGACGGCCACTGAAATCCCCGCTGGAACCACGCCCTTGCATGTACTTCCGTACACCGGACCGGTCCCGCTGGCCGCCAGCGCGCGGGTCATCGCCCGGTCGCTGAACGGCGGGCGATGGAGCGCGTCCAACGACGCGGTCTTTGCGGTCGGGCCGGTGGTCGAGAGCGTGCGGATCAGCGAGATCATGTACCATCCCCCCGATCCGAATACGGAGTTCGTCGAGCTGACGAACATCGGCGACCAGTCCGTCAACCTGAATCTCGTCCGCTTCTGCGACGGGATCGAATTCACATTCCCGAGCTTCGTACTGGCGCCGGGGTCCCTTTGCCTGGTGGTGCAGGATCTTGCGGCGTTCGAGGCCCGGTACGGCCCGGATCTGCCGGTTGCCGGTCGGTACGCAGGCGCTTTGAACAACGCGGGCGAGCGCATCGAGCTTCGCGACGCCGTCGGGCGGACGATCCACAGCTTCGCCTATCGGGACGATTGGTATGGCTCCACCGACGGCAAGGGGCTCTCCCTCACGCTGGTCTCGCCCGACACGGTCGATCCGAATTCGCTGGGGGACAAGGCCGCCTGGCGTCCGAGCGTCAACCGCGGCGGATCGCCCGGCGCGGCCGATTGATCGGGCGGGCTCGATCCATTACGGGGTTTGACAACCCGCTCCGTGCGTTCTATCATCACAAAGGCTCGGCTTGGGATCGCGGCGGCGAGCCGCGGGTCGGCCGCAAAACCAGGGGATGGGAGTTGCCCGTCATGGAGTGGGATCGTAGACCGTCGTCTCGTGCAGGTCGCGTGCAGCCTCAGGCTGTGCTGCCCCTTCTGTTGCTGGTTCTCGTCGGATTGCTGATGTATCGCGAAGTCCGATTCTGGTTCGGAGGCGTCCATCAGAAGGGGGCTCTGCCCAGGGTCGTGACTGCCCGCGGGGATCTGGCGTCCGACGAGAAGAGCATGATCGATCTGTTCCGAACGGTTGCGCCTTCGGTCGTGTACATCACGACTCTGTCGGTGCAGCAGGATCCGTTCCGGTTCCGCGCGCTGGAAGTCCCGCGGGGCTCCGGCTCGGGCTTCATCTGGGACGAGAAGGGCCACATCGTGACGAATTTCCACGTCATCGCCGAGGCGCGGGGGGCGAATGTGATGCTGGCCGATCAGTCCTCGTGGCCCGCCAGACTGGTCGGGGCCGAGCCGGACAAGGACATCGCGGTCTTGAAGATCGACGCCCCGGTCGGGCTGCTGCCGCCCATTCCCATCGGCACCTCAGCCGATCTGCAGGTGGGCCAGAAGGTGTTCGCGATCGGCAATCCCTTCGGTTTCGATCAGACGCTCACCTCCGGCGTCATCAGCGGCCTGGGCCGCGAGATCGTCTCGGCCACCCGCTGGCCCATCCAGGGCGTGATCCAGACCGACGCCGCGATCAACCCCGGCAACTCCGGCGGCCCGCTCCTGGACAGCGCCGGCCGGGTCATCGGCATCAACACCGCCATCGTCAGTCCGTCCGGCGCCTACGCCGGCATCGGGTTTGCGGTTCCCGTGGACGTGGTCAACCGAATCGTGCCGCAGATCATCAGCGGCCAGGCGATCGAGAAGCCCGGCCTGGGCATCTCGCTCATGGACGACAGCTTCGCCCGCCGGCTGGGGGTCGAAGGCGTGCTGTTCCACGAAGTCGTCCCCGGCAGCGCCGCCGACAAGGCGGGCCTTCGTCCGACCTACCAGGACAACCGCCGCCGGATCGTCGTCGGCGACGTGATCGTCGGCGCCGACGGCAAGCCCATTCGAACCCTCAACGACTTCTACAGGGTCCTGGACAACCACGAGATCGGCCACACGCTCGACCTGACCATCATTCGAGACGACCGTCAGGTCGAGCTCCAGGTGACCCTCCAGGCTTTGCCCCGGTAGGTCGGGACGTGACACGCGCCTGTGCTCGGATGCGGCGACCGCAGCGCGTCGGCCCATTTTTTCACGCGGAGAGTCTCTATTTCGGGCCCGTTTCCCCGGCGATTATGGGGGATTGGCGTCCCTGTGCGAGTCTTCGCGGATTCTTTTTTGCCGCGTTTGGCAGGGGGGCGATCCGGGATATACTTTAGTTGGGTGTGTCCGCAAGAGTCTGGGGGCCGGTCCCACCGACGACGCGTCATCTGAAATCCTGCCTTGGCATGGGCTGTCTGGAGCATCCGGGCAATCGCCGTCTCGAACGAGCGACGGTTCGTCCGTCCAACGATCGATTCTAACCCTGCTTGCATTTGATGAATGGTCCGATGAATTGTCGTGTGTGTTTCGCATCTGCGGGGAGCAAGAGTATGATTCAGGTGGTTCGGAAGGTCCCGATAACGCGTGTTCGCACTGTGGGGTGTCTTGTCGCGCTGGTCGGATTGTTGTGGTCCGGCCTGTGCGGAGCTCAGATCGTCAACCCGAGCTTTGAGACGACGTATGACTGGCTGCCGCATCCTCGGCCGCTGCCCTCGTTCTGGTACCGAGTTGACGATCCCTCGTTCAGCTCGTTCTGCGATGACTCCTGGTACACGGACGGCGCCAAGTCGGTCTGTCTGTTCAGTCTGCCCGGAGCGTCCTTCCAGGCTGGTCAGTACCAGAGCTTCTATCAGTTCGTGGACCTGACCGGGATGGGCGTCCTGGTGTTCGACGCCTGGCTAACCGGAAAACCTTCCGGCCGGTTCGCCCATTTCGAAGCCTCCGTCCTCGTGGACGACGTGCCTCTATGGAGCGCAGTCGTCGAGGGCGTGTACCTGTCCCAGGAGATTGACCTCTCCGGTCTGCCGGAGGACGTATGGGGCGAGCCGGGCTGGCATTTGATCGAGTTGCGGCTCACTGCGACGGAGGACGGCACCTTCGCCGAGTCCTACCTGGCGTACTGGGACAACATGATGCTTCTGACGGGCCCCAGGACGATCGAGGCGAGTATCGCTCTGGATCCGGACACCTTGAATCCGTTCTTCCGCGGCCGGTGGATTACCTGCCACATCGAGCTGCCGGCGGGCTACGACGTCGCTCAGATCGACGAATCGACCGTGACGCTGGAAGAGATCTCCGCCGTCACGGGGACGGAGCGATGGGCCCGGTGCCGGGCTCGATGGTGGTGGGGCCGGCCGGGGGTCCAGCGGTGGGCCCAGGCGAACGTGAACCGTCGGACCATCGTGGACCGCGATCGGGACGGCCTCCCGGAACGCGTCGTCCGGTTCGATTGGGCGGCGGTGCAGGCGATCGCCAAAGCGCCTCAGACCACCGTTGCGGTTGCGGGCGAGCTCTTCGACGGCACGCCGTTCGAAGGCACCGCGACGATCAAGGTGATGGGGAAACCTCACAAGTGGAAATAACGCCGTCTCCCAAGGCGGCGCCCCGCAGAGAGTCCGAAGGGACTCGTCGAGGTGCACCCCGGGCGGTTGAACGTGTCCCCGATGCAGAGAACCTGTGTCGGGGACACTGCGTCTGATCTCGCTCGCAGTGGACGGACGCGCTGTCGCCCGGGTGTGCCGTTTCAACCGTCCGCTCGATTGCCCCGGTCTTCAACCACCCAAAGAAGCTGCGTATCCCTACAGAGCCAAGGGGGCGTTCGCTCAGTAGCTTGTGTACGGGATTGCCTTGTTGTCCTTCCAGTCACCGGTATTGGGGACGATTCTCCCGGTGGCTTCCGTGTAGAGCCAGGCCACGTCGCTGCCGTCGGTGGCGGAGATCCCGCTGCTGCCTGCCTTCGTGCCGATCGGCAGGGGAGGGATGCTTCGGATGTAAGGACCGTAGACGCAGATCGGGGTCTTGGTGTCGCTGACGACGTTGCCGGTGGCGTCCGTGTACTTCGTCAACTGATTGGCGATGTTGGCCGCAGTGGGCAGGGCGCCCGAATGCTCCGCGGCGTACAGATCGATTGCATTGCGGAGGGCCGCCAGATCGCTGCGCAGGGCCGAATCGTCCATGCCTTTGGAGCCTTGGCTCATTTTCGGAATGCCGATGGCGCCCAGGATCGCGATGATCGCCACCACAATGACGAGTTCCAGCAAGTTGAACGCTTTGCTGCCTGTAAATCCGGATCTTTTCATGTACACTCTCCTGCTGAGGATCCACTTGCGAGACAGATGGCATCCACTCTATCGTCACGAATCGGCAGCGACTTAAGGGTGACTGCGGAGGTCCGCGACCCGAGCGTCCTCGCGGACTCCATGCGATCGGCGGGGCCGCGTCGCGCTGCAAACGGGGGATGCCGCGCCGAGGCGTTGAACGGGGGGGGCGATAATGCACGCGGAGATCGGCCAGGGATCAGGGCTGTTGAGGCTCGTCCGCAGGTCTCGACGACAGCTCCTGGATTTCCCGCAGCTCCGCCTGGGCCTCGACCGCGGAGGACATCAGTTGTTCGAACTGCTCGCCCTGGTCGTCATACCAGACCGTGATCCGATAGAAATCGTCGGTGATCCCCTTGGCCTCGGAAATCGAGATGATCCGGAAACACTTCAACTCGCTGTTGCAGTACTGGATGACTTTCTTCTTGAGTTCCTCGGGATTCCCGGAGAACGCCGGTCGGACGAATTCCTTGAACTGGACCGCCATATCGCTGCTCCTGCAGGGTGTTCGCGCATGCACATCGAGCACGTTGCGATCATTGGAACATCCTTTCGGCGATTCGGCAAGTCCTTGAAGAACAATCGTCGCGGGCCCGATTACGGGTATACGCCCGCCCGCTGGAGCCGGAGCGTCAGCTCGCGGACGCGTTCGGCCGCGTCTTTGGCCTGTGTCAGGGCTTCGTCTCGCTCCTTCCTGAGCTGTTCCTGGAGGCTGGCGAACTCGCTGATCTTGGCCGTCTGAGTCTTGGCGTCCTGGAACTGGCCTTCGAATTCCTGGAGCTTGGCCGTCGCGGTGGCGACCTGAGCGATCAATGTGTCGTGCACCTGGCGAAAGCTTGTGAAGTCGGACTTCGTGGTCTCGAGGGATTTGGCCAGCTTTCGCAACTCCGCCTCCAGGGAACCATTGCGGGTCCGCAAGTCCTGGATCTCCGCCGAACGCACCTGGTCTCGACGCAGACTGACGGAGACGTCTTCGTTCGTCGCGCGACTGGGCATCGGCACGTTGGCCAGTCCGCAGGCCGCCAGCACCAGCAGGATCACAACTCCCAGCGCCCTCTCCAGGCCGTCGCTGCCAGTTTGTTCCTTATCTCGCACACAATAGGTTGGCATGGCACTCCACCTCTCGATTCTGCACTCGCCCCCCCAATGAGGCCCTTCCGAAAAGGAAACAGGCCGCCCACTGAGCACGGTGCAACCCTTGTGAACACCTCTCATCCGTGGAGAATCCTGGCATCCGAAGCCCCCAACGTCTGCAAGGCGCGCCATGGATCCTAGACTGGAATCCCACCCCCTCAGCGACGTCGCACGGCGAGGTGCGGACTCCTCCATCCGTCACCGCCTTATTATACCCGATTCACAGGGGGACGGTCAAACCCCTACGTGAATTCCCGCCCGGGCAGGCAGGCCACAGCACGTTCCCGCTCGATGGGAGCGGATCTTATGGGACAACAGGAGGCAGTGAGCCGCACTATTTTGCCCGTAGGGTGCGGAAACTCATCCGCGTGCAACGTGGGTGATTTCGGGCTGTTGGCTTCGAACCCGCTGCGAAAGATGAGGCGGTAGAAGCGGTGGATCAGGGGCCATCGGTCATTGAAAGAGGCTCGGATGGGGCCTCTCTTGGTGGCCGGCAGGAGCTTTCGCCTGATTGGGGCGCAATGTCGTTTGGCATAAGCCCTTATGATCAGACGACATTTACGCCTTATGGTAAAACGAACCGCGGCTCCGGAGTCTTATCTCCGGAGCCACGGTTGATGCACTGCCTGTAACGAGCGTCTCCGCTCATCGTCTTGGTCTTTGGCTATGTCATTTCACCGCCGGCCGACCGAAGCCGATGTCGTCGATGTAGAACATGCCGGCGCCGCCCTTGACGGGGCTGGTCTTGCTGCCGGCGCCGATGTACAGCGTCTTGACGGACTTGAGATTCACGCCGGGGAAGCTGCTCAGCGGAATCGTCCACTGGGTCCATCCGGCCGAAGTGACAATCGTCGGATGGGTCGCCGTGGCGCTCTTGCCCGCGCTGTCCTGGACGATCACATACAGATCCGCCGGACTGTTGGCCAGCTGGGGATCGTTGCCGATCGCCTGCACCTGCCATGTGCCGCCGGTCACGTTGCCGGTCGTGGCCACGCCGGACATGACCGCGGTCGTGGTCGCATTGACGTTGTGGCTCGTGACGGCCAGACCCACGTACACCGGGTTGGTCATCGCCACCGTGGTCGAGGCGATCGTGCCGTCGGCGTTCTTGAGGTCCGTCCAGGTCGTGCCGTCGGCGGAGTACTGGGCGGTGAAGACGTCGCCCTTGCGGATGAGCTTGACCCACTGCGGAGCGACGATGGCCGCCTGAGTGACGCTGCCGCAGGCGGCGGCGACCGTCGGGCGCCAGCCCATGGAAACGCCGCTGCTGAAGGACTGGATGAAGTAGACGAACTTGGAGCTGTCCGTCAGGTCCTGGCGGATCATCACGCCGGCCTTGGCCCAGGCGTTGGTGTTGACCAGGCTCTCGACCTTGACCAGAATCGAGCCATCGCCGTTGAGGGTCTTGAAGGCATAGCGGAAATCATCGGCCGTGCCCCAGATGTCCGTGCCGGCGGCGCTCATGGTGATGGTGCCGGCGGTTTCGACATAGGCCGCCGGGACGCCCCGGACCCACAGGTTCAACGAGTCGGCCCCGCTGACGGTCCAGTTCTGCGCCGGCGCGAACTCCCGAGACGCTTCGCTGAAGAAAGGCGCATTGACGTTGTTGTACTCGACGGGCATCGACTGCTTGCCGCCGTGAATGATGCTACTTTCGGCGAATGGAGCCTCCAAGTAGCCGACGACCGAGTTGCTCTTGCCATCGGTCAGGCCATCAATCCAGGTCTCATAGATCCGGCTGCCCTCGTCGTCCGTGTAGCTCTCGAAATCATCGATCACCGCGTATTCGCGGGTCGTGAAGCTCCACAGATTGCCTTCGTACGTGCCGGTATCGCCGATCTCATCGACCTTCCAGAAGTACTTCGTGCCGAGGTTCAGAGCCGCCGGGGTGTAGCGTCGCCCGGTCAACGTGTTTGCCGCGGCGGTCCCGTCGGCGATGGTGGCTTCGTCGGTCCCGAAGAAGACCTTGTGCGAAGTGGCCTCGCGGCCGGGCCGCCAGACCAGTTCGGCGTCGAGGCCGACATTCACGGTCCCGTCGGCCGGCGAAGGCTCGCGAGCCTGAACCGGGACCTGGAAGAACCGCACCTCGCTCAAACCCGTCTGAGGGCTCAATCCGCCCCAACCGGCGTTGATGGTCAGCTTGACAAACTTCGCCACGGCGCCGCCCAAAGAGACGGTCGTGTTGGCGGTATAGGTGGGCAAGCCGGTCGCCTGGGCGAACTCCGGCACGCCTTCCACCGCAGTCCACGTTTCTCCGTCGAGGGAACACTCGACCGCCACATTCCGGGCCCCGAAGCCGATGAAGGCTTCGATCATCTGGTTGGAGTTCCAAACCCACATTTCATGCAGCTTGTAGGCCTTGTCGAACTCGTACTGGATCCAATTGGCGCCGGGCCCTTCGCCGAGCCACATGTCGGTTTCGAGCGTCGAGTGCTCGTCGGATGCATTGAGCCCCGTGCGGTTGATTGTTTTCTCCGGTTCCATCCCGGCCAGGGCGCTGGAGGCTGTGGCCGCGACCGGCTGAACCGGATACGCGAACGGCTCGGCGGTGAAACTCCAGGTTTCGCCCCTGAAGATCGTACTATCCGGGGCGGCGTTGACCTCGTCGATTCGCCAGTAGTAGGTCTTGCCGTATTCGAGCAGCCCGGCTGGGTCGAACTCCGTGGCGGTCTGCCCCTGGCTGACCAGAATCCCCTTCGGATCGGCCCGACTGGCGTCGTTGACATCGTCGAACACCGTGCCGAAGTAGACATCGTGCGTCGCGGCGAACTCGCCCGCCTCCCAGGCCAGGACCACATCGGTCACCACGTCGGTGGTGCCGCCGGCCGGAACCGGGTTCGCGGCCTTGTTCCGGCTGAGCGCCGCAGCACTCAAGGTGCTCTCCGGCAGGGCCTGAGTGAGAATCCAAAGCTCGTCGATCATGCCCTCGAACCAGTGGCCGGCATTGACGGTTCCGTCATGGAAATTCGTTTGTGCCTGGACATTTCCGACTCCACAGGCATCCGTGCGGCCTCGGAATTCCCCCCCAGGTCCCTTGGCGATCATCGGCTGTGAAGGGCGGAGCAAAAGTGCGGTGGGGGTCGGGACCGATGGGTTCCGGGATATTCTGGGGGTTGCGGAAGGCCCGAAGGAAGACACGGAGAGCTGGCGACAGTTTCTGACGCATTTGAAAGGCCGCGGTCTGACGGGTGTGCAGTTGATCGTCTCGGAC
>DATIKY010000381.1:0-3027 GCA_035476995.1 Sedimentisphaerales bacterium
CTTCCTACACAAACCGCCCGAGGCGGCGTTGCCCCCTCAGGCCGTCTGGATCAATCCGCCCAAGGAGGCCCCAAAAACAACGGATTGATTAGAGCTTAATTGTGAAAAGGAACTGTCTCATTCAACTTGACAACTTCCGGAGAGCCCTTCGAGGGATTCCGCTGGCGGAGCGAGGACAAGCTGAACCTGAACTACCTCTGGCTGCTCCTGTACATCACCAAGGCTCCCGCCGGCCACGTGAGCCGGGTCTGGTTCGACGACATCGTTGTGGCCCACGAGTACATAGGCCCCATAAACGCGGGTCCATCCCGGTAACCCCGGCGAAGACGCCGTGTATCCCTTCCGGCGTGGACCTCGCATCCCGCAAATCGGTTTGCGAACCGCCGTGAAGCGGCTTCTTTTCGGACGCATCTCGCTGGGGCAGGTTCGCTCGAAAGAGCCGGACGATGTCCTGCCGACTCATCCCCGGCGCCCTTAAGTCATCCAATCAAACGGACGATACGTTGCTTATCCGACGTTTCCGGTTTGGTTCTGTTCAGACAACAAGGACAGGGAGACAGTGAATGCGGTGGGATGCACTCAGCGAAGACGGACGCGCCATGCTCGGCTTTCTCGCTCTGGTTCTCCTCGTGGCAGCCAGGGTCTGCGGCGACGAGGTCGTGTGGATGGCCGGAGCGTCGAGCCCGGCGAACTGGTCGATTCACCCGACGGAGCCGAACGACGGAGGGATGATCTTCTTCTCCGGTCCGACCCGCGTGTATGCGAACTCCTGTGTCGCCGAGCGCGCCCTGGGCGGCAAGCCTATGCTCAAAATCGATATGAGCAAGCGGGAGGTGCGACTGGCGTTCCAGCCCCCGGCCGACGAGGATTGCACGACGCTCAGTCCGGTCTGCGGCCTGGAAGGCTCGTTCGGCTACCTTCCGGCGGGACGCTGGGTCTTCGTCTGCAAGCAGAGCGGGATCAACGTCTCGATCCCCTTCGAAGTCACGAAGGACCCCGGTTGGACGGTCCACTACGTGGATTGGCGAGCCAAGGGTTTGCAGACTGGAACGAGCTGGACCGACGCCTTCACGGATCTGCAGAGCGCCTTGTCGTCTGTCTCGCAACCTTGCGAGATTCGCGTCGCTCGCGGCGTGTACCGTCCTGACGGCGGGTTCGGCCTGTTTCCGGGCGACGTGACTTCGACGTTCAAACTCAAGACCGACGTCGTCCTCAAGGGCGGTTTCGCGGGCGTCGGTTCGCCCAATCCCCATCAGCGGGACATCCTTCTGCATGAAACCGTCCTCAGCGGCGATCTCCTGGCCAATGACGACGCGATGATCTTCCGGGATCGTTTAGTCGGCCATTCCAGCCGGGCGGACAACTGCCTTCACGTGGTGACCGCCGTCGGCGTCGGCTCCAGCGCGGTGCTGGACGGCTTCACCATCCGTGGCGGCCACGCCTTCGGTTCCAGCAGTCCCGACAAGCACAGTTGCGGCGGCGGGCTCTACATCGACGGGGCCGATCCGATCATCCGCAACTGCCTGATCGAGGGCAACGCCGCTGGCTATTACGGCGGCGGGGTCTACTGCCGCGGAAGCGGCGCGCCGGTGTTCATCGATTGCGTCATTGCGGACAACTGGAGTTCCTGGCGGGGCGGCGGCCTGTACAAGGACTGGGGCAGCCGGGTCACCATGGAACGGTGTCTCATCAGCGGCAACTCCACCATCTACGACGGCGGCGGCATCGCCAATCACACCGAAGGGGAGCTGACCCTGTCCAACTGCATTCTCAGCGGCAACCTGTGCACCGGTCCGGATTCCGGACGGGGAGGGGCGATTTACTGTTCTTTCGCCACCGTCACGCTGAATCACTGCACTCTCACCGGCAACTTCGCGACCCGCGGCGCGAGCCTGGCCTGCGCATCGTCCAATGAGCCGGGGATCAGTTATGTCCGGATCAGCAACAGCATCCTCTGGGACCATGGCGACAGCGTGTGGATCAGCGACAAATCGGTCGTGGATATCGCCTACAGCAACGTAAGAGGCGGCTGGATCGGGCAGGGCAATCGTGACGCGGAGCCGCGATTCGTGGACGCCGGACGGTGGGACGACAAAGAGACCCCGCGGATACTCGCGGACGACGTGTGGTTCGACGGCGACTACCGCCTGGTGTGGGACTCCCCCTGCGTCGACGCCGGCGACCCGGCTGCGTCGTTAGGGCCCAACGCCAGAGACTTCGGCGGTCGGCCTCGACGTTCGGGCGTCGCGGTGGACATGGGCGCCTATGAGCTCAGAAACGATCCCCCGATCGCGGATGCCGGTCCCAACGTGGCGGGATTCTCTCTCGACGGAATCTCCGGAAGCGTCACGCTGGACGGGGGCCGTTCGATCGATCCCGAGGGGTCGCCGCTGACCTACCGGTGGTATCGCGAAGGCCAGCTTGTGTCCGCACAGTCGCAGTTCACCCTCACGCTGCCGATCGGCGAGCACGCCTTCACGCTGATCGTCAACGACGGGATTTTCGACTCGGTCGAGGACAAGGTGATCGCCGGCGTCTGGCCGATCCTTCCGACGGTGGCCGCGATTTCGCCGAGCGTGATCGACCGCAAGAAGCCCGGACGGGCGGTGATCGCGATGGTCAAACTGCCGTCGGGCAGACGCGCGACCGATTTCGATCCAACCGAGCCCATGCTGCTCTTCCCCGGCAGCGTCGCGGCGACGACGCAGACGACGATGGTCTGGATGAACGGGTCGGTCTTCGCCATCGCGCGGTTCGACACGGCGGCGGTCCTGGCCGCCGTGGCGGCCAACGGAGACGTCGAACTGCGCATCGTCGGCGCCCTCCGAGACGATCGCTACTTCAGCGGCGCCGACACGATCAAGATCAAGTAGCGGCGCATCCCAGGCTAGTGCTCCGTTACGCGTGATTTGATATAGAGTTTCCGGTCTCTTTGCCGATGGGATGGTTGTACCCAGGTAAGGAGACCTATCATGAAGAAGAAGTATACTGTCACCCTGATGGAAGAGGAACGGCGGATGCTGCAGG
>DATIKY010000382.1:0-10225 GCA_035476995.1 Sedimentisphaerales bacterium
TCCCTTCCGCAATTTCTCGTGGTCCAGCACGGATCCCATGACCTCGAGAAATTCATCGTCGAAAACGCAGACGTCTCCAGGATGCTAGAATTGCGGTTGGTCGGATAACCGCCGCAGGGCCAACCTGGCACTGTCCAGTTCAAACCTGATTCATCATTCAATCGCCTGCTGCGGCTCGGCCTCGGCTTTGAGGTCCTTTCGGAATACGACGACGCCCAGCGGCGGCAACGTCACCGACAGCGTGTGGTCGAACCGGCCGTAGAACGATGCGGGCGAAGCCTCGACGCCGCCCATGTTGCCCTGGCCGCTGCCGCCGTAGCAGGTGGCGTCGCTGTTGAGGATCTCTTTCCAGAAGCCGCCGACCGGGACGCCCATGCGGTAGTTGCCCCGCGGCACCGGCGTGAAGTTGCACGCGACCGCCAGCAGGACGTTGCCGGCCTTGTTCTTCCGCAGGTAGGTGATCACGCTGTTGTCCGCGTCATGATAGTCGATCCACTCGAAGCCGCGCCCGTTGAAATCGGTCTCGTAGAGGGCTGGCTCGTTGCGGTAGAGGTGATTGAGGTCCCGAACCCATGCCTGGACGGCGGCGTGCTGCGGGTTGCCCAGCAGGTGCCAGTCGAGGCTGTGCTCGTGCGTCCACTCGGCGTGCTGGGCGAGCTCGTCGCCCATGAACAGCAGCTTCTTGCCGGGATGCGTGTACATGTAGCCGAAGAGCAGCCGCAGATTGGCGAGCTTCTGCCAGGAGTCGCCCGGCATCTTGTTGTAGAGCGAGCCTTTGCCGTGCACGACCTCGTCGTGCGACAGGGGCAGGACGAAATTCTCGGAGAACGCGTACACCGAGGAGAACGTCAGACTGCCCTGGTGGTACTTGCGGTGGACGCACTCCTTGGTGAAGTATTCGAGCGTGTCGTGCATCCAGCCCATGTTCCACTTCATGCCGAAGCCCAGGCCGCCGGTCTCGATGGGCTTGGTGACCATCGGCCAGGCGGTCGATTCTTCCGCGATCATCTGGGTGTTGGGGAAATCGCGGTAGACCATCTGGTTGAAGCGTCGCAGGAAGTTGATGGCTTCGATGTTCTCCCGGCCGCCGTACGGATTGGGGATCCATTCGCCTTCCTTGCGGGAGTAGTCCAGGTAGAGCATGGAGGCGACGGCGTCGACCCGCAGGGCGTCCGCATGGTACTTGTCGAGCCAGAACATGGCGCTGCTGATCAGATAGGAGCGGACCTCGTTGCGGCCGTAGTTGAAGACGGCGCTTCGCCAGTCCGGGTGGAAACCCAGGCGCGGGTCCGAGTGCTCGTAGAGGTGCGTGCCGTCGAAGTAGCCCAGGCCGTATTCGTCGGTCGGGAAGTGCGACGGGACCCAGTCGAGGATCACGCCGATGTCGCTGCGGTGCAGGTAGTCGATCAGGTACATCATGTCCTGCGGCGACCCGTACCGGCTGCTCGGGGCGAAGTATCCCAACGTCTGATAACCCCAGGACCCGTAGAACGGATGCTCCATCAGCGGCAGGAACTCGACGTGCGTGAAGCCCATGTCCTTGACGTAGTCGGCCAGGGGCTTGGCGATCTCGTTGTAGCTGAGCAGGCGGGCGGGATTGCCCGGGTCCCGGCGCCACGAGCCCAGGTGGACCTCGTAGATGCTCTGGGGCCCGTTGAGCGAATTGTGCCGGGTCTGTTTCTTGAGCCAGGCGTCGTCGGTCCAGGGATACTCGAGGTCCCAGACCATCGAGGCGGTTCGGGGCGGCATCTCCCAGAAGAAAGCGAACGGGTCGCCCTTGTTCACAGAGTACTGGTTGTGATTCGAGACGATGTGGTACTTGTAGATCGAGCCCTTGCCGATGTTCGGGATGAACCCCTCCCAGATCCCGGAGCGGTCCCACCTGGCGGCCAGGGGGTGCGTCTTGGGATTCCACTGGTTGAAGTCCCCGACGACGGAGACCTGCGCGGCGTTGGGCGCCCAGACGGCGAACTGCGTCCCGCGCTGGCCGTCCTTCTCGACCAGGTGCGCGCCGAGCTTGTCATAGAGGCGGAAGTGGTTGCCCTCCTTGTACAGATAGATGTCGTGGTCCGTCAGCAAGCTGAAATCCGTCAATACCCGGGTCCGATCCTTCATGAAACGATCCTCAATTGACTACCGATGATTGATGCAGGTCTCCTGGCGGCCATCAATCATCCTCTACTCGACTATCAATCCCTGAATGCCTCGGATCGGGCTCATCTGCCGGTCCGGGCGATTGCTCGTTTCATAACCCAGTCTGGTGGCCGGCAGACTGAAAACGCCGCGGGCCGCGTAGTGAAACGAGCGGACGACACCGGCCGCATCACGCAGGGCCGGCTCCCCTTTGATGTCGATGATAACAGAATCCTCGCCGGTGTAAAGGACTTGGCCGAGAGGATATTCGCCCTGCGTGCGGTTCTTGGTAATGGCGATCTTGTTTTCAGTCCTGCGGCTTATCCAGCTCGGCATTGCCGACACACCCTCTCTATGGCACGCCGGTCCTATAAGATCCAGCATTGCGGGGGGCATAGCGGTCGGCCGGGTCGGTTCGACCACCGCAGTCGAAGAGAAAGAGGCCCACGGCGGTTCTGCCAAATCCGGGACCGGGTTTGACGTAATAGGATTGCCATGACCGAAGGGATGCGGTAAAACCTCTGATGTGAACGCCGCCGGAACAATCAACGAATGGGAAGAAGGGGGTGTGGAGATGGCGTCCTGCTTTCGAAACGTCGTACGTCCGATCGTGGTACTGGTCGGTGTGTTTCTGGCTCTCTCCGGGACCGCAAGCGTGTCGGCGATAGAGGCAATCCGCTTCGAGGCGATTTCCAAACCGCGGGTCATCGTGCTCACCGACATTACGAATGAGCCGGATGATGAAGAGTCGATGGTCCGTTTCCTGGTGTATTGCAACGAGTATGACGTGGAGGGCCTGATCGCGACGACCTCCGTCTGGCTGAAGGACAAGATCCGGCCCGACAAGATTCGCGAACGAGTCGACGCCTACGATCAGGTCCGTGCCAACCTGCTGAAACACGCTCCCGGGTACCCGCCCGCCGAGCAGCTCCGCAGCGCGATCAAATCGGGTTTGGCCGAGTTCGGGATGAAGGGGGTCGGTCCCGTCAAAGAGTCCGAGGGCTCGCGACACATCATCGAGGTTGTGGATCGGCCGGACGAGCGTCCCGTGTGGATCAGCGTCTGGGGCGGGGCCAATTGCTTGGCCCAGGCCCTGTGGGATGTGAAGAACACCCGCAGCGAGGCCCAGCTCGATGCCTTCGTCGCCAGACTTCGCGTCTACACGATCTCCGACCAGGACGACGCCGGCCGATGGATTCGCGCAACCTTCCCCAGGCTGTTCTACATCGTTACACCCAGCAGCGTGGATTGGCGCGAGTACTACCATGCGACGTGGACCGGCATCTCCGGCGACCGCCATTATCAGAACGGTCCCATGCACAAGTTCGAGCTTGTGGACAACCCCTGGCTCGAGGAGAACATCATCCAGGGCCACGGTCCGCTCGGCGCCCTGTACCCGAAGCTCGAGTACATCATGGAAGGGGACACGCCTTCGTTCCTGGGCCTGATCGACAACGGCCTGGGCAGCGCGGTCAGTCCGTCCTACGGGGGTTGGGGCGGCCGCTACGTGCTGTACCAGTGCTACGGCGAGACGCGGCCGATCTGGACCAACGTGAACGACGCCCGAGACACGGTCACGGCCGACAACGGCGCGACGTGCACGAGCGCCCAGGCCACCATCTGGCGATGGCGGGAGGCCTATCAGCACGACTTCGCGGCCCGCATGGACTGGTGCATCGCCGATTCCTTCGAGAAGGCCAATCACAATCCGGTGGCGGTCCTGGCTGGCGACAAGAGCAAGGCCGTCGCCCACCTGACGGCGCAGGCGGGTCAGACGATCACCCTCGATGCTTCCGGCAGCCGCGATCCCGACGGCGACGCGATCTCGTTCCGATGGTTCGTATATAAGGAAGCTGGTTCCTACCGAGGCAACGTGGAGATACGGAACGACGCTGCCATCGTGGCTCAACTGACCGCGCCTCAGGTGAGCCAGCCGCAGACGATTCACGTGATTCTGGAGGTCAAAGACAACGGCAAACCGGCCCTGTTCAGCTACCGTCGCGTGATTCTGACCGTCCAGCCGTAGTCCCTCTTCGGCCCGCTTCTGACGCCGAGGCCATTCGATTCGCTTGTCCGCCCGTCGCTTGACCAGTATACTCTTGCGTTACTCAGAGAATAAGGAACAGAGTGACCATGAGCAGACTCAAGGAAGTGCTTCGAATGCTCGTGCCCGGCGCGACGGTGTTCTTCTCCAGTGCATGCATCATGATCCTGGAACTGGTCGCCTCGCGTCTGGTCGCGCGGGATTTGGGCTCCTCGCTGTACACCTGGACGGCCATTATCGGCGTCGTGCTGACGGGCATCGCGGTGGGCAACTATCTTGGCGGACGGATCGCGGATCGCCATCAGGCAAGGCGCGCGCTGGCCGTGCTGTTCGGACTGGCCTCGGCCGCCTGCGTGAGCATCATCATCATCAACAACGTCGTGGGGAGCTGGCTCTGGCGGCTGAGCTGGCCGACGCACGTGTTTGTCCATGTGCTGCTGGTCTTTCTCGTGCCTTCGTCGCTGCTGGGGACCATCGCGCCCGTGGTGGCCAAGATGGCTCTGGACCGCGGTCTGCCGACGGGACGTACGATCGGCGAGATCTACGCCTGGGGCGCCGCCGGCAGCATCGCCGGGACCTTTTTGGCCGGTTTCTATCTGATCTCCGCGTTCGGCAGCGTAACGATCATCTGGGGCATCGGAGCCGCCATGCTGCTCGTGGGCATCCTCTATTGGCTCAGTTGCTGGGTGCTCTACGTATGGGCCATGATCTTCGGGGCATTGCTGACGATGGGCATGGCCCCCGCTGAATGGGCCCAGGACGCCGGGACCGCCGCATTCCTTCGCGAGCCGGCCGATCCCAATGTCCTCTACGAGAACGAGACCGCCTATTGTCATGTCGCGGTGCAACAGATTTCGCACAGGCCCGACCGGAGGGCCTTCATGCAGGACAAGCTCATGCACAGCGAAGCGATCATGGGCGACGTGACGAACCTGCAGTACTTTTACACCCGAGTTTTCGCGGGCCTCACGCACGGCCTGAGCCGGGGCCGACAGGACCTGTCCCTGATGGTCATCGGGGGCGGGGGGTACGCCTTTCCGCAGTACCTCAAGGCCACCTGGCCCAGCAGCCGGGTGGAGGTGGTCGAGATCGATCCCGGCGTGACCGAGGCCGCCATGGCGGCCTTCGGACTCGACAGGAACACCGCCATCGAGACGGTCAACCTGGACGCCAGGAACCACGTGGGCCAGCTTCTTCTGGGCCAGGAGCCAGCGCGACGGTACGATTTCATCTACGAGGACGCCATCAACGACTACTCCGTGCCGTTCCAGTTGGTCACGCACGAATTCAACGAAAAGATCTCGCGTCTGCTGACCGACGACGGCGCGTACATGATCAACCTGATCGACACCTACGAGAACGCGCGGTTTCTGGGCGCGGTCGTCGGCACCGCCAGGCTGACGTTTCCCCATGTGTACGTCCTGACCAGCGAGATCGGCCTGCCTTCCCTGCGAGACACCTTCGTCGTGGTCGCGACGAAGCGTCCGATCGATCCGACGGCGATCCTCAACGCGAACAACAGGCATCTGAAGTTCTGGCTGCTGAACGAGTCGGAGGTGAATCGCGTCCTGGAGCGGGCCGGCCACGCCATCCTCACGGACGACCACGCCCCGGTCGAGCACATGCTCGCGCCGGTCGTGCGGCAAAGCGCCGCGGAGATTCTCGCCCGCCGATACCTGCGCGAGGCGATGGAGTCGCAGGCGGCCCGCGAGTACGATGCGAGCATTCGCATGTATCGCGAGGCGGTGAAACTCAACCCGTCGATGGCCCTGAAGGCCGCCAACGAGATCGGCATGATGTACGTCGTTCAGAACCGCAACCCCGAGGCGGTCAAGGTCTTCCAGGAGGCCATCCAGGCCCAGAAGGACGCCGGCGGCAAGCAGACCGCCGTGGGCTCGGTCCATATGAACCTGGGCGTGCTCCTGGACCGCATGAAGAAGCCCAAGGAGGCGAAGGAGCAGTACGTCAAAGCCGCCGAGTGGTTCCGGATCGAACTGGACGAGAACCCCGGCTCCTTCGTCGTCTGGCACTGGCTCGGCGACATGCAGGCCTGCATCGGCGATTTCAAGAAGGCGTCCGACGCGTTCGCCAAAGCGATGGCCCTGGAGCCCTCGAATCCCGTCCACTACGACAAGCTCGCCCGCGCGTTGGCACAGCAGAAACGATACGACGAGGCCATCGTCGTGGTCAACAAACACATCCGTCTCCTGCAGGAGCAGGGTGCAAAAGAGGCCGCCGGACAGCTCCGACAGTACGTCGAGTTCCTCGAATACCAGAGAGCCAAGCAGCCCCGATAGACCCGCAGCTCAATCGAGCAGCCCATTCAAGACCAGCGCCGCTTCCTGGCGCAGAGTCAGGAGTTGTCGCAGGTTCTGCCTGGCCTTGGTCAGTTCCTGGCGGCTGTGCTCCTGGGCGGCTCGAAGGGCGGTCAGTTTGGCCTTGATCTGATCGGCCGGAGCGTCCTTGTTGGCCAGCATCTGGCGAAGCTCGTTCTTGCTCCGATCCACAGGGCTCATAGGCCCCATATTGCCAGGCCCCCCAGACTGCGGCTGCGGATGCACCAGTTTGTACACCGCCTCGACCCGAGGCTTCAGGACCGACCACTCCGCCTCCGCGACCTCCAACTGCCCGCGAATGTCCTCAATGGCCCGCGTCCGTTCCCACGCGGCGCGTTCCTCCATGATCCTGCTCCGCTCCTCCGGACTGGCGGCGTTTTGCATCCGCTCAGAGAAGACTCGGAATTGCTCCATCCGTTCCTGGATCTCTTGCCGAGAATCCCTTGCCCTCTCCTGACCCAAAGCCGAGACGGAAAACAGGTTTAGCGCAGCCAAACCAGAGGCCCCTATTGCCGCACGCCTGGAGATCACGGTCTTTGCCGTGGCATAGCATCCATCCCACACGCCTTGATCTTGCTGTTTCATCGGGTCTGCTCCTGTAGTTGCTCCTGTCTGGCTAACTCTCGTTCTCGCTCCACAACGGCTTGAAGCGGATACCCCACGTGGAAGTACCTCATCACCTTGAATCTCTCGGTTGGCCTATGGCTCTGCTGGTAAAGTGGACCGCGTATTACGACGGAGAGCCCGTATTCGTCAAGGTACTGGCAGCGGATACCTGGGTACTGCGGCACGCGAAGAAACGCCGGCTGCGCCAGCAGTTGCTGGGCAACAACAGAAATCTCGCGCACCACCTTGTCCTTCAGTTCCTCACTGGCTCCTCCATACCTGACTTTGAGCGAGGCTTCTTCGAACACCGGTTCCAGTTGACTGAGACGCAGAGTCAGCCTGCCCTCAAGAGTGCGGGCCTCGTCCGCCGTCCAGGGGAACTTGAAGGGTGCGTATAGCGGATCATCCACGTACTGCTGGAAGAGCCGCTCACATTTCTGGAATCCCCGCTCCACGTCCTGCGGAGTCACCAGCGAGGCGAGTTCGTGGCTGGCCAGCCTTTCATTGATACGCGACTGCAGCGTGCGAGAGCAACTGCGCAGTTGAGAGAACAACTGTTCATGATCTTCGGGCGTGGACGTGTCGCAGAACGACAGGGCCAGAAACGTCGCCAGGACGCTCTCAAACGATCCTTCTCCGTTGTTCGCGCGAAGGCAGTTGGCGGAGAAACGGTCCAGCGCCGGGATGAGCTTCTCCGGGTCGCCACAGAAAGGTCCCTCTCCGGCAATCAGCCGAATCAATCGAATGACGCTCTCCACCATCTCTCGTTTGGCCTCAGCCTGCTCCGACGCATACCGTTTCGCGAGGCCCTCATTCAAGGTACTACGAATATCGTTCCAGTCCATGACGCCTTTCGGCGGTGGAGCGTCCAGTCGAGACATGTATTGTCGAACGCTCGGTGGTTCATCGGATGAATCAGAGGCGCCGACGCCCTTCGCCAATCGGGAGGCTTGGAGTTTGGTCGCCCACAAGTCTATGTCGCGATCTTCCATCAGACGGGTGCGGCGCATCTCCGCCAGAAGCAGTTCTCCGTATATGAACCAACCGTTACGCGTGATGTCCTCCATCAATCGATCCGTTTGGATCGAAGCGTCCTTGCCCGCATGGCGAACCACCTTTACGACGAGCGGCCGCAATTGCTCCTCTATCCGCTCGGGGTATTGCCTGGCGATCCGCGAGGACATGCTGCCGAGGTCCAGGGCACACTGCGCGTTGGGCACCATCTCGTCCCCACAGAGTCCGGCGACCGCGGCTTGAGCGGAT
Organism: Sedimentisphaerales bacterium; assembly: GCA_035476995.1. GTDB lineage: Bacteria > Planctomycetota > Phycisphaerae > Sedimentisphaerales > Anaerobacaceae > PLanc-01. The sequence goes on from DATIKY010000382.1 coordinate 8,383, forward strand.
TGCCAGACACAATTGCTGTCCGCCGTCAGTAAGGCCGCCTGGAAGCGCAGGCGATCCATCGCCCGGCTCACCTCAGGAGACATGTTCTCCTGGCTCAAGTACGAGGTCACCTTTTCATAGAGATTGCGACCGGAAGCAGGGTCCTTGGACGAGGCAATCACTTGCCGGAGTTCACGCTCAAACGACCAGTAGCTTCTGTACGCCTCGGGAACGAGAGGCCATCGTCCGAGAGTCTGCTCGTCGAATGCCCCACAGGCAGCATGTTGCCCAGACCCGCGAACGGGCTGGACTGTCACAGTAGCGACGGGTAGCTCATTTGCCGTCTTCTGCACGCGCCACACAGTTGACCCATCGCCCCGAATCTGCTTCGAGTACTCTCTGCCGAAGGGCAGGGCATTGAGCAGTTGTACGCCAGGCTCGGTCCCACCCGACGACTGATTCTGGTCCGCGTCGTCAGACGAGACGCAGTGCTGAAACTGGTCCAGGCCACGGCTGCCTTCAAAGAATGTAGCGACCTCCAATGATGCGTCCGTCTCGTCGTCGGCACAACGAACCCGCCCTGCAATGGCCAGCGCAGACCGAAGAATCGACTCCACCGACTTCTGCACCGGCAAAAGGGGGTCTTCTTTGCCGCCAGGCAAAAGAAACGCGCCTGGCTGGGACATCCCCTGAATCCAGTAGTGAACCATGCCGCCATCAAAGATAAGATCGCAGTAGCGGACAAAGGACGGTGCCTCGCGGAACATGGCGGGCTCCATCCAATAAATGGCGATCCGCTGCCGACGACCATCGGAAGCCATCAACCCGTCCACGCGTCCCGGGGCGATTGGCATCCAAAATTCGCAACGAAACTCGAAGACGCGCAAGTCGTCCTCGCCGCTTCCCCTGACGGCCGGGGTCCTGCGGGCTATCAGGCAAAAGAGCAGGACAGTGACCTTGGCGCGGGCCACGAGCGGGCGCGAGGGCCCCGACCGCACCGCCCGGATCTTCTGGAATATCGATGCGAAGCGATGGCAATTCCCCATCATAGGTCACTGTCCTTTTCCAAGGTCGTCAACATTCACATGCTACAGTGGCTTTCTCGTACTCAATTGCTGAGCCACACACTGGCGTAGCCGTTCCCGGAGGCAGACGCGGAGTTCCCTGGACTTCCGACGGATGCAACGGCGACGGAGGTGCTGTAGGCGCCGAAACCGCTGAACGCGTCAAACCACTCCGCCTCCAGGGTTCCTCCGCGGATGCCCGGGTTATAAGTGACGCCCGAGCCCTGCGTGTTCGGGCCGGGGCTCGAGAGGGTGAGCCCATCGATTGAGCTCTCACCGTACCCGATCCCGCCGCCGGCGCCGGTACCCGAGGCGCCCGATCCATCCCAGTCATAGTAATACGCCTGGCCGTTGCCACCGAGGTTCCAATTGACAAAGAAGTACCCAGCTTCATCGGTGTAGAAGTCAATCGAGGCCCAGTGATTCGCCGCCGACGAGAGGTAGACGCCGCCTGCGTTAGCGGTCGACGAACAACTGGATCCCCAGCCGCCCCCCGATGCGTCGCCGGAGGTCCAGCCCCCGCCGTCCTCAACGGCATAGAAGTTCGCAAACAGAGCGGGCGAGGTAAGGAACGTCAGAATGGCACAAAGGCAGACATACCAAACATACGATTTCACAGTGATACTCCTTCCGTTTTCGAAACAGTCAAATCGAAAATCCAGGCTCATCCGGTTTTTGCGTACTTGGAGATAGGGCAACGGCCGGCCGCCGTGGACGCTGTCCCCGGACCCCTGGGATTTTCCGCGTTAAGCCAGAAACATGATGGCGGAGGATAGGTCGGGACCCCAAACGCGATTCAT
>DATIKY010000383.1:0-1922 GCA_035476995.1 Sedimentisphaerales bacterium
CCTCCCTTCCGCAATTTCTCGTGGTCCAGCACGGATCCCATGACCTCGAGAAATTCATCGTCGAAAACGCAGACGTCTCCAGGATGCTAGAATTGCGGTTGGTCGGATAACCGCCGCAGGGCCAACCTGGCACTGTCCAGATAGTTACTTATCCTCTGGTATTCGAACTCACTGTACCCAAGTGAGCGAATCTGATCCACGTACAGATTTCGGAGGACTTCCGCATGGCGGTCTGTCGGCGTAGCATCGAGGCGTGATCTCCAGTCTGCTCCCGACCCCAGAAAACGATCGAGGTTGGAATCTGGATCGTGTAGGTAGTACGTTTCCCAGTTACGCAGTATGTCAATTCGATCCGGAAAGAAGATGACCATGTCCGCTCGGATGTCCGAGAGTTTCCGTAGGGTCTCGAATTCCAGGTGAAGGCCGTACGGGTCGAGGAAGGCCAGCGACAGAGAGCGTTTCGGTACCTCTCGTACGATCTGGTCTATGCATTGGTTTGCGTCTCCCAGCAGCACTTGCGAGTCCGTTCTCACCCGGGAGACGCGTGCCACGAGCGCTTCGTACTTGCGATTCTCTTTCTCGCAGAGGTGGAGTCTGGAGAATGGGAAATGGGTTTGCGCAGCAAGCATCGGCGAGCCCCACTCCAGTTCTTGCGAATCCTTCAGCCGCTCAATCCCGGCGCCGGCGAATAGATCGATGTAGTGGAGTGCACCCCATTTCAGACGCATTGACGTGGTGAATGCATCCATGTACCGTAAAAGGTAGTAGTGTTTGTCGCTCGACCACTGTCCCACAGTTGGAATGTACTGACCATCATCGGCAGGCGGCACCAATTCCGGCATGATTCGCTTCCCTCCGCGTCAAAGACCTCGGTCTCTCGTCCCATGTTCTGTTGTCCAATATGCGTCCCGTCATCTTTTTGTTGATGCCGCCCCATTGTTTGAAGAAGAAGGATACGCCCGCTGCGAGGCACTGATCACGAATGCCAGCAGCCCACTCTTGGCGCATGGGCCGTGCGCCGGGCCCCGATTCGCCGCCGACGATTGTCCAGTCGATACCGTCCAGATCGATGTCGGGAATGGGCCCCAGAAGCGGTTCAATCGAGATGAACTTCACATTTGCGCTCGTCTGTCGGAGGTGCCTGATTCGGGAGGTGTAGTTGCTGTTCTCGACGGTCACGCCCATCCAGACATTATCTGGCCAGGGAAGCTTGGGGCTCAGCCGAACGAGTCTCTCCGAACGTTTCGTCAGGACCTGGAAATGATGCTGGGGCGCCCGCTGCATTACGCCGAACACCTTCTGAATGAATGCGAGCGGCACGTCCTCGTGGAACAGATCGCTCATCGAGTTGACGAAGATCATTCGCGGCTGACGCCAGTGGAGGGGCATCTCCAGCATGTGTGGGTGCAACGTGAGCTTGAAACCGTCGCGGTAGTTGGCCTGGCCCATGGCTTGGAGACGGCGGGCCATACGCTCGGCGTAGCAATTCCGGCATCCCTCACTGATCTTCGTGCAGCCGGTGACCGGGTTCCAGGTGCATTCCGTCCATTCGATTTTCGAGTTCGCTGCCATCGGCCTGCCTTTCATCGTCTCGCCCGATTATAAGGCACCGGTGGCCGCCGGGTCAATTACTACCTATCTGCTTCGCTCGGGACGTGCCGTCAGAAGCTGTACCGCACGCCGGCGTAGACGTTCGTGTTGTTGTGGAACTGGTTGAAGAAAGTGTGGCGCTCGTCGCCGAAGAAGATGTTCGAGCCCACCTCGTACATCAACTGGTCGCTGGCCGAATGGCACTGCCGTCCACAAGGCGTGCGATACCAGGGGTTTATGTTTTCTGCAGTTGCTCACGGAGTTGCTCTCGGGGTCGTTGCATGAGGGGGTAGCGGTGGCGACGGCGTTTGAGGACCCGTGGCTCGATGCGG
>DATIKY010000384.1:0-9475 GCA_035476995.1 Sedimentisphaerales bacterium
ATTGACGTTAACGCAACAGCGCAACGCCAAGGCCGCCCGCAGCCATCGTCGTCGAACCATCGCTCGTTTACACGCCATCGGCATCAAACTCAAAGACACAATCAAATGTCACTGGAGACTTCCATAGCGTTGTAGTAATAGCGTCACGACGCGGATCGATCAATCGGGTATATGCAGCCCCGGGCGTGGGCGGCATCGAGGGCGACCTGTTTGTAGTGTGCCCGTCAGGGCATATCCTCTCTTCTTGGCGTTCTGCGCGGCACAGGAGGGCAGAAGACAACGCCTTACGGCGTCACTACAAACCAAGTTCCCGCCTTGACTTGAACGCCCGCCTGTCGCATAGACCCCTGATGCCCGGAAACCCGCATAGCCCCACCGAACGGGCACGCCAAAATAACCAAGACTTGCGTTGTGTCCTGCGGTACAATACTCTGCCAGTTGCAGACCATTCGGGATCGACTGAAGGAGATAAGAGAATGTCGCCATCCACCGGACATCACGAACGTCGAGACATGCACGCCCATTCACATCATTGTCCGCACCACAAGACAAGCCGCCTCGAAGCTCTGCGGGACAAGGTCCGCAACGGCCGGCTGTTCTGGCTGCTGCCGATCGTCGGACTCGCGTCCCTGGTCTGGTTTCTGATCCGCGTGATCCCCAAGCCCTCACGGGCGATGTACCCCTGCCAGCAGATGGCGATGCCGCTGGCGTCGGGCTTCGTCGCGTGGCTGATCGGCCTGGTCGGTTCCATCGTCGCGTTCCGCAAGGCCAGGGGACTGCTGCGACAATCCCGCCTGCCTATGGCCATCGCGTGCCTGATAGCCATGGTGGTGTTCGGAGCCGTGGCTGTGATGAACATGCCCCAGACCGACGCGCTCGCCGCCGAGCAGCCGGCGCTGGCCCCCATCGGGCAGGCCAAGGGCATCCATCCCGGCCGAGTCGTCTGGGTCCACGATCCCGACGCGACGAGCTGGAACGGCCCGGGCGACGGACGCCTCTGGCAGGATGAGCACACCAACCCCGCCATCTGCGAGCGGATGATGTCCGACGCGATCCGCTCGCTGACGGGCGAATCCACCGACGCCAAGGCCTGGGATGCCCTCTTCCGCCACCACAACAAGACCCGCGAAAAAGGCGACCTTGGCTACAAGGGCGGCCAGAAGATCGCGATCAAGGTGAACTTCGTCGGATTCATCAAGACCACCGACGCCGTGAACCCGCAAACTCATGCGTTGCGAAGCTGGGTCAATTACATGAACACGTCGCCCCAGATGATCGCGGCCCTGCTCAAGCAGCTCACGCAGAGCGCAGGCGTGAAGCAGTCGGACATCGCCATCGGCGACGGCCTGAGCTACTTCGCGAAAGAGTACCACGACATGCTGCACAGGCAGTTTCCCGACGTGACCTACCTCGACTGCCAGGGCGGCCCCGGGCGGACGAAGATGGACCTGTCGAAGGTCCCCTTCCACTGGAGCAACCGGCCCGAAGGCTGCCGGCAGGACTATGTGCCCACGGCGTTCGTCGAGGCCGAGTACCTGATCAACCTGGCCAATCTCAAGGCCCATCCCGGCTCGGCTGTGACCCTGTGCGCCAAGAATCATTACGGCTCCCTCTGGCGGCTGCCCCCGGAGAAGGGCTACTACGACATGCACAAGAGCGCCTTCAGCAAAGGCACCGGCGAGTACCGCAATCTGGTGGACCTGATGGGCCATTCCCAGATCGGCGGCAAGACGGTGCTCTACCTGATCGACGGTCTCTACGGCGGGCTCCACTACGTCGAGCAGGTCCCGCGAAAGTTCCAGTCGGAGCCCTTCAACAACGACTGGACGTCGAGCCTGCTGGCCTCGCAGGACCCGGTGGCGATCGACTCGGTGGGCCTGGACATCCTCCAGGCCGAGACGCCGCTGCACAAGTATTCGAGAATGGGCGGCGCGGACGACTACCTGCACGAAGCGGCCCTGGCGGACAACCCGCCTTCGGGCACGTTCTACGCACCCGACCACAAGACCAACGTCGTGCGTCTGGCCAGTCTGGGCGTGCACGAGCACTGGAACAACGCCAAGGACCGTCAGTATTCGCGAAACCTGGGCAAGAATGTGGGGATCGAGCTGATGGCTCTCTCTGCGGAGGCCAAGCCGCAGGGAGTCGTGCCGCCGGGGGAAAAGGCGAAGCTGCTCGTCGCGGAATTCAAGTTCACCGAGGGCCCCGCCGCCGACGCGGAGGGCAACGTCTTCTTCACCGACCAGCCCAACGACCGGATCTGCAAGTGGTCGATCGACGGCAAACTGACGACGTTCCTCCAGCCCTGCGGCCGCTCCAACGGCCTGTTCTTCGACAAGGAAGGCAACCTCTACGCCTGCGCCGACATGGACAACGAGCTCTGGAAGATCGACCGCAAGGGCAACGTCACCGTGCTCGTGAAGGACTACCAAGGCAAAAGGCTCAACGGCCCGAACGACCTGTGGATCGATCCCGAGGGCGGCATCTACTTCACCGACCCGCTCTACAAGCGCGACTACTGGACCCGCGACCCCGCGAGGCAGCAGGACGGCCAGCACGTGTACTACCTCTCGCCCGACGGCAAGAAGCTCACCCGCGTGGCGACCGACCTCACCCAGCCCAACGGCATCATCGGCACGCCGGACGGCGCGTACCTCTACGTCGCCGACATCGGGGCCCGCAAGACCTACCGCTACAAGATCAACCCCGACGCGACGCTCAGCGACAAGACGCTGTTCTGCTCGATGGGCTCCGACGGCATGACGATCGACATCGAGGGCAACGTCTACCTGACCGGCCGGGGCGTCACGGTCTTCAACCCCGAGGGCGTGCAGATTGACCATATCCCCATCGATAAGGGCTGGACCGCCAACGTCACCTTCGGCGGCAAAGACCGCGACACGCTGTTCATCACGGCCATGGACTCGTTGTACGCCATCAAGACGCGGGTGAAAGGGGTGTATTGAATTTTGAAGTGTGAAGTGTGAATCGGATGTGACCTGAGATTGTCAATGATGAAACGACCAATTGAAGCATAGAACCGACTCTGTCATTCCCGCGAAGGCGGGAATCCAGGCTCTTTCGTGACGTTCCTGGCCCCCCGCTTTCGCGGGGGTGACAACCTCGGCTGCATGTGGCCATTCAAGAATCGATAGGAGGGGTTCGGACATGCGGATGCACGCGGCGGCAGCGGGTTTCATCGTTCTGCACGCGGCCATGATTTCTGGAGCATCGCCCGTTCGGGCGGAGTTGCTTGATGTGAAGGAGATCTGGGATCAGGCGCCGCACAGCGCCTTTACCGACCTGACCCGTTGGCAGGATCAGTTCTATTGCGCCTTTCGCGAGGGTCGCGGGCATGTCTCCACAGACGGCAAGATCCGCGTGCTCCGATCCGCCGATACCGACGCGTGGACCTCGGCGGCCCTGGTTGAACTGGCCGGCTTCGACCTGCGGGACGCGCACCTGTCCGTCACGCCGGACGACAAGCTGATGCTGCTGGGCGGCGCCGCCCCGCGGGAAAAGGATGGCCAGAGCGCGCCTACCGGCTCGTTTGTCGCCTTCTCCAAGGATGGTTCGGCGTGGACCAAGCCCGAGATCGTGGTCGAGCCCGGGCGGTGGCTGTGGGCCGTGACCTGGCACGAGGGCAAAGCCTACGGCGTCTCCTACGCCGCGGGGTCGGGCTCGCGATACTTGAGCTTGCTCGCCAGTGAGGATGGCGTCGCGTTCAAGCCGGTGGTCGAGAGGCTGTTCGCCGAGGGTTTCCCGAACGAGACCGCCCTGCGGTTCACGTCGGACGGCGTCTGCTACGCACTGGTCCGCCGGGACAAAGGCGGCGACGGGCCCTACAGCGCGATCCTCGGCGTCAGCGACGGGGACTTCACGAAATGGACCTGGCACGACCTGGGGACCGAGTTCAACGGCTTCGGAGGTCCGAACCTCATTCAACTGCCGACGGGCCAATGGCTGGCGGCCTGTCGGATGCACGAAGGCGGCGCCCACACGGCCCTGTGCCAACTCGACGTGGCCGAACACAAGATGACCAAGCTCCTGAAGCTCCCCAGCGGCGGCGACACGAGCTATCCCGGCCTTGTCTGGCACGACGGCCTGCTCTACCTGAGCTACTACTCCAGCCACGAAGGCAAGACGAGCATCTACCTGGCGAAGATCAAGACCGCCCCGTGAGCGTGCCGTCGCCTGCATGGGTCGCGTCCCTTTGTTCCTGGCCCGCACCGGCGGGATGGCGGCCTCGGAACGGGTCCCCAAAGGGCTGGGCTCCGGTTTCACGGCCGGATCGAGAAAAAATCTATGACGGCGCCGAAAATCTCCGAACCGGCCGGAGGATCGCCTGGTACTTCATTAGATCGTAATGATTACGATTTACCGGAAAGGCTTGTGATGACCGGCTCCAAGGCCCAGATCGACCGGCGGGCCCAGGGGTTCATACAGACCTGCCGCAGGGGCGGCATGAAGATGACCCATCAGCGGATGGAGATCTTCCACGAACTGGCCGCCAGCGAGGCGCACCCGGATGCGGAGACCGTCTTCCAGGCGGTGAGCAAACGCGTGCCGAGCCTCTCTCGCGACACGGTCTACCGGACGCTCTCGACCCTCGAGGCCGAGGGCCTGATTCGAAAGGTCGGACCTGTGTCCGAGAGCGTCCGCTACGACGCCAATATGGATCGGCACCATCATTTTGTCTGTACGACATGCGGTCAGGTGAGCGATTTCTACAGCGAGGCGCTGGACCGGTTGCCCCTGCCCGAGTCATTGGAGTCCCTGGGCGTGATCGATTTTGCCCAAGTCCAGGTTCGGGGTACCTGCTCGGCCTGTGCGCTTCGCGAAGAAAAGACACAGACGCGCAGATCCGAGGAGTCTTGATTTCAATTCGTCGCGGCGCCGGGTCGAGGTCTCAGGACAAACGCCGGACGGCAGCGCCGGTCAACAACCAACATAACGAAAGGAGTGAATACCATGAGTGAAAACAGCAAGTGCCCGGTGACAGGCAAGAGCCATGGACATGCGGCCGGCAGCGGGATGACGAACCGGGACTGGTGGCCCAACCAGTTGAGGCTCGATATCCTGCACCAGCGTTCCTCCAAGGTCAATCCGATGGGCGAGGGTTTCAAGTACGCCGAGGAGTTCAAGAGCCTCGACCTGGCGGCGGTGAAGAAGGACCTCCGCGAGCTGATGACCCGGTCGCAGGATTGGTGGCCGGCGGACTTCGGCCACTATGGACCTCTGTTCGTCCGCATGGCCTGGCACAGCGCCGGCACCTACCGCATGGGCGACGGCCGCGGCGGCGCCGGCAACGGCAGCCAGCGATTCGCGCCCCTGAACAGTTGGCCCGACAATGCGAACCTCGACAAGGCGCGCCGCCTGCTCTGGCCGATCAAGCAGAAGTACGGCCGGAAGATCTCCTGGGCCGACCTGATGATCCTGGCCGGCAACGTCGCCCTCGAATCGATGGGCTTCAAGACTTTCGGCTTCGCCGGCGGACGCGAGGACGTCTGGGAACCGGAAAAGGACATCTACTGGGGCTCCGAGGGCAAGTGGCTGGAGGACCAGCGTTACTCCGGCGACCGGGATCTGGAAAACCCGCTGGCGGCCGTGCAGATGGGCCTGATCTACGTCAACCCGGAAGGCCCGAACGGCAACCCGGACCCGATCGCCGCGGCGCGGGATATCCGCGAGACCTTCGCCCGCATGGCGATGAACGACGAGGAGACGGTGGCCCTCATCGCAGGCGGCCACACCTTCGGCAAAACCCACGGCGCCGGCCCTGCGTCCCACGTCGGGCCCGAGCCCGAAGCCGCCGGCATCGAGGAGCAAGGCCTGGGTTGGAAGAGCAGCTTCGGCAGCGGCAAAGGCGGCGACACGATCACCAGCGGACTGGAAGTTACCTGGACCTCGACGCCCACGAAGTGGAGCAGCAATTTCTTCTGGAACCTGTTCGGCTACGAATGGGAACTGACCAAGAGCCCCGCCGGCGCCCAGCAGTGGATCCCCAAGGGCGGCGCAGGCGCCGGTTCGGTGCCGGATGCGCACGATCCGTCGAAGCGTCATCCGCCGGCCATGCTGACCACGGACCTCGCGCTGCGTTTCGACCCTGCCTACGAGAAGATCTCTCGACGCTTCTACGAGAATCCCGACCAGTTCGCAGATGCGTTCGCCCGGGCGTGGTTCAAGCTGACGCACCGCGACATGGGCCCGCGCGCACGCTATCTCGGCCCGGAGGTTCCGGCCGAAGAGATCCTCTGGCAAGACCCCATCCCGGCCGTCAATCACAAGCTGATCGATGGACAGGACATCGCCTCTCTCAAGGGCAAGATCCTGGCATGCGGCCTGTCTGTCTCGGAACTGGTTTCGACCGCCTGGGCCTCGGCCTCCACCTTCCGGGGCTCCGACAAGCGAGGCGGCGCCAATGGCGCCCGGATTCGTCTGGCGCCGCAGAAGGACTGGGAGGTCAACCAGCCCGCCCAACTGGCGAAAGTGCTCAAGACCCTGGAGGGCATCCAGAGCACGTTCAACAAGGCGCAGTCCGACGGCAAGAAAGTATCGCTGGCCGACCTGATCGTTCTGGCCGGTTGCGCGGGCGTCGAGCAGGCTGCGAAGAACGCGGGCCACAAGGTGACGGTTCCGTTCACGCCGGGACGCATGGACGCCTCGCAGGAGCAGACCGATGCAGCCTCTTTCGCCGTGCTCGAGCCGAAGGCGGACGGCTTCCGCAACTACCAGAAAGCCCGTTATGCCGTATCGGCCGAGGAGCTGCTGGTCGACAAGACCCAACTGCTTACCCTGACGGCGCCTGAAATGACGGTGCTCGTGGGCGGCATGCGCGTTCTGAAGACCAATTTCGGCGGGTCCCCGCACGGCGTCTTCACCAAGCGACCGGAAGCGCTCACCAACGACTTCTTCGTCAGTCTGCTCGACATGGGAACGGTGTGGAAGGCAACCTCGCAAGACGGCGACGTTTTCGAGGGCCGCGATCGCGCAACGGGCGAGCTGAAGTGGACCGGCACCCGTGTCGATCTGGTCTTCGGTTCGAACTCGCAACTGCGGGCCCTGGCGGAAGTCTATGGATGCGAGGACTCCCAGGAGAAGTTCCTGCACGACTTCGTGGCGGTGTGGAACAAGGTCATGAATCTCGACCGGTTCGACCTCTCCTGATCGGTGGGCGAATGCTATCGACCTTCTATGAAACCACAGAATCCAACAACCAACGCAAATCCAAGGAGAATTGCGAATGTGTAACGAGAACAGATTGCCCTTGATCGGCGAGAAGGCCCCGTCGTTCAAGGCCGAGACAACCCAGGGGCCACTCAACTTCCCCGACGATTTCAAGGGCAAGTGGGTTGTCTTCTTCTCCCACCCGGCCGACTTCACGCCGGTCTGCACGACGGAGTTCATGACCTTCGCCTCGATGCAGCCGGAATTCGAGAAGCTCAACTGCAAGCTGCTGGGCCTGTCCATCGACAGCACGTTCAGCCACATCGCCTGGCTGCGGACGATCAAGGAGAAGATCGAGTACAAGGGCATGAAGGGCGTCGAGGTCACGTTCCCGGTCATCAGCGATTTGACGATGGAGGTCTCCAAGGCTTTCGGCATGCTCCAGCCCGGCGCCAGCACCACGCAGGCGGTCCGCGCGGTGTTCATCATCGATCCCCAGGCCACGGTCCGAGCGATTCTCTACTACCCGCTGAGCAACGGGCGCAACATGGACGAGGTCAAACGGCTGCTGGTCGCCATGCAGCATTCCGATCAGCACAAGATCGCCACCCCGGCCAACTGGCAGCTCGGCGACGACGTGATCGTTCCGCCTCCGGGTTCTTGCGGCAGCGCCAAGGAGCGGGTCGAGAAGCCCGCGGCCGATACAAAGGTGCTGGACTGGTTCATGGTCCTCAAGAAGTGTCCGCATGGAAACTGAGAGGGTGCGTGGGAAGCCGCGACATCAGAGGGCTCTGGCCGGCCGGTGTAACCCGCATCGGACCAGAAGGGCCGCAGTCTCGGAAAGCGGCCTTTCTGTCGCGGCAAGAGGGTCTTCACTCGAACTGCCTCCTCCAGAGCGCCGTTCTTCCGGGCCCAAAGCGCAAAAGGCCGGGGGGGGAGGGCGGAGCCCTCAAGGGAAAGGGAAAACGCGCATCGACCGCAGGACCCGCATTGGGGTGGCGGCCCAAGCCCGCCAGGGGTGCTCTGCGCCTCCGTGACAGGTGGATTCCCTGCCTTCTTCTGGCCAACCGGAGGGTTGCTCCCGGATCGATCATGGGGTAGACTCACCTAAAACACAAGAAGGAAAGGGGATACACATGATCGCAAGGAGATTCGCAATCGCGTTGGTTGTCGTGGCGGCCGCGGCCGCGTGCAGTGCCCAGGATACGCCCGGCATCGTCGCGCCCGGGGCTGAGGCGAAGAAACTGGCCGGGGATTTTCGATTCACCGAAGGGCCCGCAGCGGACGCCCAGGGGAACGTCTACTTCACGGACATCCCCGCCAACCGCATCCTCAAGTGGTCCGTCGCGGACGGCAAGCTCAGCACGTTTCTGGACAACTCCGGCGGGGCCAACGGCCTGTACTTCGACAAGGACGGCAACCTGCTGGCCTGCCAGGGCGGCGACCGGCGGCTGGTGTCCATCTCGCCCAAAGGCGAGGTCACCGTGCTGGCGGACAAGTACGAGGGCAAGCGGTTCAATAGCCCCAACGACCTCTGGATCGACCCCAACAGCGGCGTCTACTTCACCGACCCCCGCTACGGCAATCGCGACGGCATGGAGATCGGAGGCGAGCACGTCTACTATCTGACGCCCGACCGCAAGAAGGTCGTCCGCGTCATTGACGACATGGTCCGTCCCAACGGCGTGATCGGCACGCCCAACGGCCGGCGGCTCTACGTCGCCGACCACGGCGCCAACAAGACCTATTCCTATCGCATCAGCGGCGACGGCACGCTCTCCGACAAGCAGCTCTTCGCCGAGCAGGGCTCCGACGGCCTGACGATCGACGCCCGCGGCAACGTCTACCTGACGGGCAAGGGCGTCACCGTCTACAGCCGCCAAGGCGAAAAGGTCGCGGAGATCCCGGTCCCCGAGGGGCCCGCCAACCTCACCTTCGGCGGCCCGGACAACCAGATTCTGTTCATCACCGCCCGGACTTCGCTCTATTCGATCCCGACGGAGGTCCGAGGCGCCCGCACGCCCGTCCGACCGGGCGAGCGACGAGGCAACCGCGAAGGCCGCCAGCGGCCGCGGCAACAGTAGTCCTGCCTGTGGTGCGTTCGTGAGAGCGTTGGCTTCATCGCACGGAGATTCGCTGAAGCGCGAACCTCGGCCGCCTTGCAGAGCACTTAGTAACTATCTCAAAAGGCTCAGGCGATGGAGACGGCGATACCAGAGCAGGCCGCAACACAATTGGATCAGGCCCAGGTAGTTGCATGATTTCTTGGCGTATCGAATCAGAATCGCGCGACACTTGCTCATCCAGC
>DATIKY010000385.1:0-14442 GCA_035476995.1 Sedimentisphaerales bacterium
AGTTCCGATACAATCATCGTTGGACTCCTTTCACCAAACCGCAAACTGTTTTCAGACAACAACTTGCAGTTCTACGAAAAGGAGTCCACCTCCGTCCAAATCACTCAGATCCTACGTAAACTCAAACCTGCACCCAAAAGAATCCATATTTGGCTGGGGTCTTGAGCCGGGCGATATCTATGGCCACGTCGGCCCACTGGGGATTTGCTGGGAGAGCCCCATTGCCGGTCAGATAGAGGTGTCCGGTGCGGTGTGGCAGATTAGGGATTTTGGCCCGGGACAAGGGTGGCGGCTTTACCTCAACGACGAAGAGGGGGCTTCCGTGGCGGTCGGTTCACTTTCCGGTCCTACTCGGGATGATCCAGATACGTTTGATAGCCTTCTTGATGTTCAAAAAGGGGACATACTGAAATTCTGGACAGACGCGTCTTACTCAGGTGGCTACATTGCTCTTGACCTCACGATACGGACTGCGGATGGTCCCGTTGTTGTTCCAGTCCCCGGCGCGGCGCTCTTGGGCCTGCTCGGTCTGGGCTATTCCGGGATGAAGCTGCGTCGGAGATGTGCGTAGAGTACGCCCGGCCGCCTGCCGGCGGGGAGTGTTGCAGGATGCAACGCGGCACATCGCAAGGAACGCCAAGCAGTACATCGTAACAAGACCACAGGTGGAGCCCCTTCGACGGGGCTCCACCCGTGGAACAGATTCGATGGATGGTTGTTCAGGTCTTACGACCGTTGACAAGGAGAGGACATTCGGACCGCCCCTCGGTGGTCGCTCTTTCTTTTTCTTCGCCCTTTTTCGTTTCTTTCGGCTCTCTGCCCCTATTCTCCTCTTCCTGCGGCCTCGAAATCGCTGCCGAGAGAGCGAGAACTGACCGCTCTGATGAGTTTTGACAGACAAGTTTGGTAGCGTGTACCACCGCCTTGGCGGACTTTGTGCGCCTGGTACGGAGTTCCTTCAGCCGACAGGAATGTAGCCCAGCCGCCCCCGGCTGGGAACGCTGGGATCACCCCCGAGGGCGGGGGTGCCACACGGTTCGATTGCCGATCTTGCTCGTCAAAACTCATTAGGACAGAGACCTACTTGGCCGCCAGGACGTCGAACTCGGCGATCGTCGTGTAGGGTTGGCGAGACCACTCGCTCAACGCGACCAGACGCATATACCGGCCTGTCGCAGGCTTCTCGAACCGCACCTCCTGGAGCTGGTCGTTGTTCGGGAAACGGCCGTCTTTCACGACGGGCTCCCACTGTTGGCCGTCGGCGCTGACGTAGAATTCATAGCCGCGGATTCGACCGTTGGCGTTGCCGCCCTGGCGGGGCAGTTGCGTGAAGCCCAGGAGCTGCAGCGACTTGCCCAGGTCGATTCGGGCCTCGACGGTCGCGGCTTCGACCTGCTCGAAAGGCCCGGCGTAGCTCTTCCAGGCACCGCTGCCGGCCTTGAGGTACCGGCCGATGTCGAACTCCGCGGGCGTGCGGCTCTCCTCGCTGTAGCCGACCTTCTGGCCATTGATCCAGAGGTAAGAGGCCGAGGCGACGCCGTCGAAGTGGATGAACACCGCCCGACCCACCAGCGCAAAAGGAGACGGAAACGAGAGTGCGTCTCCGTGGTTGCGTGAGTATCGCAGGCTGGTCGCGTTCGGGGCGTGCATTTACCGCTTTGGGGATACCAGCGGGGAGAAAGGAGGCAAGCCCGATGCGGAACGTGGACCCGCCGTCGGGGGCAGGAGGCTCTCCCTCGTAAGTGCGATGGGGGACCCTGAGGCCGTCGACGGACTCCCCGTGACATCTCCGATGGGCCGGGGTTCCTGAGAGCGACGGTTCTACGTGCCTCTTGTCCCCCCTGCCCGCTGGTATCCCCAAAGCGATAAATGCATCCCTGGAGTGCAACCAGCCCACGATGCGCGCAACTGCGGTCATGCACCCCAGCAAGTTCCCCCCCGATTTGTTTACCTGCGCCGGGGTCCGCGGTATCATGGCTCGACCGCTGGGCGGCGAGCATTCGCCCGCCGCGGGAACGACAAGTCACAGATTGAAGTCAAGGAGTTGAGAATGAAGCGTCAAGGGAAGATGGGCCCGAGGAACGGGCTCGCGACGTGGGCGTCGCTCCTGCTGCTGGCAAGCGTCGGCGCGGCCGATATACGTCTGCCGGCCATCGTCGGCGACCACATGGTCTTGCAGCAAGGTCGGAAGGTTCCGCTCTGGGGCTGGGCCGACCCCGGCGAAACGGTTGCCGTCAAGGTCAGTTGGAAGGCCGGCGAGCAGCGCGTCACCGCCGGATTCGACGGCAAGTGGAAGCTCACGGTCCCGGCCCCCAAGGTCGGCGGCCCCTACGAGATCACGCTGGCCGGTAAGAACACCATCGCGATCAAGGACGTCCTGTGCGGCGAGGTCTGGGTCTGCTCTGGACAGTCCAACATGGAATGGCCTGTCGCGGCGTCGGCCTCGGCGGATCAGGAAGTGGCGTCCGCCAAGTACCCCAAGATCCGCCTGTTCACCGTGCAGAAGAAGATCGCGGCGACGCCCGAGTCCGACTGCGTGGGGCAGTGGCTTGCGTGCAGCCCCGAGACGGTCGGCGGATTCTCCGCGGTCGGATACTTCTTCGGCCGACACCTGCACAAGGAACTGGACGTCCCGGTCGGACTGATCAACACGAGTTGGGGGGGGACCGTAGCCGAGGCATGGACCAGCGAGGCGACGCTCTTGAAGTACCCCGAGTTCAAGGCGAGAATCGACCAGATGGCCGAGGCCAGAGCCAATCCCGAAGCGTCGATGAAGAAATACGAACTGGAACTGGCCCAGTGGCAGAAGAAGATAGAGGCGGTCGGCGCTCAGGGCGCCGAGTGCACTTCGATCGAGTTCGACGATTCCGCCTGGAAGCGGATGGAGTTGCCCGTCCTGTGGGAGCAAACCGAGGTGGGGAACTTCGACGGCCTGGTCTGGTTCCGCAAGGTAATCGAAGTCCCGGATTCCTGGGTGGGCAAGGAACTGACGCTCGATCTGGGCCCGATCGACGATATGGACACGACCTGGGTCAACGGCGTCACGGTCGGCGCCCACATGGAGTCGGGTCAGTGGATGGCGCCGAGGCGGTACAAGGTCGGCGCCGACGTCATCAAGGCCGGCCGCAACGTGATCGCGGTCCAGGTCCTCGATACCGGCGGGGGCGGCGGGATCTACGGCCAGGCGGCCCAGATGAAGATCAAGCCGACAGACGCAGCCGACGCCGCCGCGATCTCGCTCGCAGGCCCCTGGCGATACAAGGTGGCGATGAGCCTGGCCTCGATGCCGGCGCAGCCTCAGCCGCCTTCCTGGGCGAACAACCCGAACGCCCCGACCGTCCTGTACAACGGGATGATCGCCCCCCTGATCCCGTTCGCCATCCGCGGCGCGATCTGGTACCAGGGCGAGTCCAACGCCGACCGCGCCTACCAGTACCGCGAGCTCTTCCCCGACATGATCACCGACTGGCGGCAGAACTGGGGCGTCAAGAGCTTCCCCTTCCTGTTCGTTCAACTGGCCAATTTCATGGCGGAGAAGCCCGCGCCGGCCGACAGCGCGTGGGCCGAATTGCGGGAGGCGCAGCTCATGACGCTGTCGCTCAAGGACACCGGCATGGCGACGATCATCGACATCGGCGACGCCGCCGACATCCACCCGAAGAACAAGCAGGACGTCGGCAAGCGGCTGGCCCTGTGGGCCCTGGCCAAGACGCATAAGAAGGACGTCGTCCATTCCGGTCCCCTCTACCGATCCATGAAGGTCCGCGACGGCAAGATCGTCCTGCGGTTCAACTCCGTCGGCGACGGGCTCGTCGCCAAGGGCGGTCCGCTCAGGGGCTTCGCCATCGCCGGAGCCGATCGCAAGTTCGTCTGGGCGGACGCCGTGATCGAGGGCAAGACCGTGGTCGTCAGCAGCCCGCAAGTGCCCAGTCCGGCGGCCGTCCGCTACGCCTGGGCGGACAATCCCGTCTGCAATCTGTACAACGCGACCGATCTGCCGGCCTCCCCGTTCCGAACGGACACCTGGCCCGGCGTGACAGCGAACAGGAAGTGAAGTCGGAAGTTCTGAGTTTACAGTGGGAAGCTCGAGGCAGGAGCGTCTTTCGACGTCGCTTGGTGCTTCGGGCTTCGGGCTTCCCACCCTTCTGTTGGGGCCTCCCGCAGCGTCATGGTGAGAGAGAAGCGCGACGCAGAAAACGCTGGTGTTCCCGTCTGGTTTCGTCTATCGTGGAGAGATCGGCTCTCTCGAGGTGCGCGGGCCGATTTCGGATCAAAGGACTCGCAATCGGCCGATTCGCATGGATTGGTATTGTTACATAGCCTGGGCGGCGGTATTCGTGCAGTTGCTGTTCGTGTACAGCGCGACCCGCAATTATCGCTACGTGCGGGCCAAGTCCGCCGCCAGGAAAGGGGCGACGCACCGGCCCCGCACGACCCTGATCATTCCCTGCAAAGGCCTCGACGCCCGCTTCGACTCGAATATCCAGTCGTTCATCGAACAGGAGTATGAGAACTACCGGCTCTTCTTCGTGGTCGAGAACGAATCCGACCCCGCCTACCGCGAGTTGCAGGCCCTGAGAACCCGGTTCGGCGGGAGTTCCCGCGCCTTGGAGATTCGAATCCTGGTCGCAGGCTCTTCGCAGACCTCCGGTCAGAAAATCCATAATCTGCTGTTCGCCTATCGCCAGGTCCCCGACGACACCAAGGTCCTGGCCTTCGCCGATTCCGACGTATACGTGCAGCGCGACTGGCTGGCCCGGCTCGTGCGTCCGCTGCGACGGCCTCGTTGCGGCGTGGCCACCGGGTACCGCTGGTTCGTCCCCCTCGACAACCGCCTGGCCACCCTGGCGATGTCGGCGATCAACGGCGCGGTCGCCCAGTTCCTCGGCAACAACCCTTTCAATCACGCCTGGGGCGGCTCGATGGCCGTTCGCGTCGAGGACTTCCGCCGGCTGGGCATCCCTGAAGTGTGGTCGAACACGCTCAGCGACGACCTGTCCCTGAGCCAGGCGGTCAAACGGGCCGGCATGAAGGTCACCTACGTGCCGGAATGCCTCGTCGCATCCTTCGAATCGACGACCTGGCCCAAGCTCTGCGAGTTCGGCCGGCGCCAGTTCCTGATCACGCGGGTCTATGCCCCCTGGACCTGGCGCCTGGGCCTGCTCAGCAGCCTGGGCTCGGTCGCAGGTCTCTGGGGCGGCGCAGCCATGGCGGTCCACGCCGCCCGGCACCACACAGGCCACCTCCTGCTCTGCGCCGCGATTCCCTGTTTGTTCCTGGCCGGTCAGATCATCCGGGCGGTGCTGAGGCAGTTGACCGCCGCTCAGGTCCTCAAGGAGCACCTGCCCCAGTTGCTGCCGGCCGCCCTCGCGGACATCCTGGGCTGCTGGCTCTGGTCCATCGTGCTGCTGGCCTCCATGATCTCCTCGGCGTTCGGACGAACCATCCGCTGGCGAGGCATCCGCTATAAGTTGATCAGCCCCAGCAAGACCCTGATCCTCGAAGACGACGCCTCAGCGGGCAACAGGTAATCCTCATTCGTCCCGAGCCGCACAGACCTTGCCGCGCCCGGCCAGAAAGAATCACACCGGAACCCGGGGTGATTTATAGGAACCAAACGGCGACTCCCGCGTCTATACTGATGAGAGCCATGACGATACGCACCCCCGGGCCGGTTGCCCCGAGGCGTGAGAGCGGATACAATCGCATGGGATCGATGAAGGATTGTCTGTCACAGGGAGACATCGGGCGGTTCGTCGACGCGAACGCCTCTGTGGAGACGCTGACGGCCTGGAAGCGTCATCTGCGGCTGTGCGATCGATGTGCGGCCTCCGTCGCGAGATTGCGCGCGGGGTTGGAGCCTCAGGCGCCGGCCCTTGAGGTCTGCGCCGATGCGACCCCGGTCGCCCCCCTGGCTGTCGGACTGGAACCCAACCTCCAGATCGGCGATTTCCGCATCGAACGACGACTCGGCTCCGGCGGCATGGGCGTCGTCTACCAGGCTTTGCAGCGTTCGCTCAATCGCCGCGTGGCGCTGAAGGTGCTCCCTTTCAGCCCGGCGGCGGGCCCTTCGACCCTCGAGCGGTTCCGCCGGGAGGCCAGGACCGCGGCGCAGCTCTGTCATCCCGGTATCGTCACGGTCTTCGCCGAGGGGGCCGAACGAAACATCTGCTACTTCGCCATGGAGATGATCGACGGACGCAACCTCGACACGGTCATCGCAGGGTTGAAACGTCGCTCGTCGTTCGTCGCTCGCCGCTGGGATTCGCAGCCCGAACCAACGAGCGAGTCGCCGGAGAAGGGGACCGCCTCGCCTTGCCTGTTGATCGACTGCAAGACTGAAGGCCAGTACTTCCACGCGGTGGCGCGTCTGGTCGCCGGGGCGGCCGAGGCTCTGCACTACGCCCACGGCCACGGCATCATCCATCGCGACGTCAAGCCTTCGAACCTGATGCTCTCCAGTGACGGCCGACTGGTCCTGCTGGATTTCGGGATCGCGAGGATCTGCGAGGAACATGGGACGACGCTCACCTCGGCGTTCGTCGGAACGCCGCGGTACATGAGCCCCGAGCAGATCGTCGGCGGCGACGCCAAGCCCGATCACCGCTGCGACATCTACTCGCTTGGCGCGACGCTGTACGAACTGCTCACCCTGGAGCCGCTGATCGATGGGGACACCCAGCACCAGGTCATTCACCAGATCCTCAGCGACACGGCGCGCCGGCCCCGACAGATCAACGGCCGTATCCCTCTCGATCTGGACACCATCTGCTGCAAGGCCATCGAGAAGGACCCGGCCCGGCGATACCAGAGCGCGGCTGAACTGGCCGAGGACCTTCGCCGATATGTGAACGGCCGCGTGATCCGGGCCCGCCGTCCCGGTCCTCTGGATCGTCTGGGCAAACTCGTCCGCCGGCACAAGTCGGTCACGGCCCTCGTGTGCATGGTCGTCGCCGCCAGCGCCGCGGCGGGTCTCATCGGCTGGAAACACTACTCCACCCGCTGGGCCCAACAGTACGCCATGGCCGAGATCGACACCCTCCTGGAACAGAAAGACTACTTCGCAGCCTTGCGTCTGGCCGAACGGGCCGAACGCTACATCCCCAACGATCCCCTGCTGACCGACCGCTGGCCGCGACTGTCCCGCGAACACACGATCGCGACAACCCCGCCGGGCTCGCGAGTCTACATCCGCGAGTACTTCCGCACCGACGGAGGATGGAAGTATCTCGGGCGAACCCCCTTGCGGCGTGTCCGCATACCCTACGGGACCTATCGCTGGAAAGCGATGAAGAGCGGTTTCGCACCCCTGGAGATGGTGCAGACGAACGATCCGCCCTCCGACGCCGGCCCGACGGCCCTGCTGCCCAAACAGATGAGTCTCACGCTGCAGGATGCGGCCTCCAGTCCGCGCAACATGGTTTGGATTCCGCCGTCGAACCTCGACCAGATGGGCCTGTACCACGGCGACCGGCTGATCCTCCTGGCCCCGGCCTACTTCATCGACAAGCATGAAGTGACCAACCGCCAGTTCAAGGAGTTCGTCGACGCCGGCGGATATGAAAAGCCCGAGTTCTGGAAAGACGAATTCACGCAAGACGGCGCAACCCTGCCCTGGTCCGAGGCGGTGCGGCAGTTCCATGACCAGACCGGCCGTCCCGGTCCCGCCTCCTGGCGCGACGGCGCCTGCCCCCAGGACCAGGAGGACTATCCCGTCGGAGGAGTCAGTTGGTATGAGGCCATGGCCTACGCGAGATTTCGAGGCAAGGATCTGCCGACGGTCTTCCACTGGTCGCTGGCCGCGCGGGCGGACGACCATCCCTGTACGATCGTCCGCATGAGCAACTTCGGCGACGGTCCCGCTCCCGTGGGGACGTACGCCGGCATGGGCAAGTTCGGCCTGTCCGACGCGGCGGGCAACGTCCGGGAATGGTGCCGCAACTCGCTCGAAGGCATGGGCGACGCCCGGTGCATCCTCGGCGGCGCATGGGACGAGCACACGTTCAACTTCTCCGCAGGCGGCGGCGCGCGGTCGCCCTGGGACCGCGACCTCCGCAACGGCCTGCGTTGCGTTCTGTACGTCGGCGGCCTGGAGGCCGTCCCGCCGACGGCGCTGGCACCGGTCCAGCACGAGTGCAGGGACCTGACGTATTTCCAGCCGGTCTCGAACGAGGTTTTCGCCTCCTATCTCGACACGTGGTATCGCTACGATCCGACCGAACTGAACGCCCGAATCGAGCGGAGCGATTACGACCTGGGGTATTGTCGAAGGGTGCGGGTCTCGTTCGACGCCGCCTATCCCGGCGAGCGGGTCGTCGCCTATCTGTACCTGCCGGAAGAGGCCGGGGGCCGCTCCCAGGCGGTCGTCTGGTGTCCGGGCGACGAGGCCCTGAACAGTCCCTGGAGCGAGCAGGCCCTCACGCACGAGATGGCCGCGATCATCCGCAGCGGCCGGGCTCTGGTCGTGCCCATGTACAAAGGCACCTATGATCGACGGCTCTCGCGGAGCTACCCGCCCGAGGGCGTCCAGAGCAGAAACCTCTGCATCCAGCGATCGCAGGACCTGCGAAGAACCATCGACTATCTCAATACCCGCGACGACATCGACGTCTCCCGGCTGGCCTACGTCGGTTTGAGTTGGGGCGGGCAGATGGGCCCGATCCTGATTGCGACCGAGCCTCGGTTCGAAACTGGCATCCTGCTGCTCGGCGGGCTCTGCGCCTCCAAGAGGCCTCCGGCCGCCGACCCCGCCAACTTCGCCCCGCGCGTCACGATCCCCATCCTCATGATCAACAACCCCACCGATTCGATTTTCCCGCTCGAAGCGGCGCAGAAACCTCTGTTCAACCTGCTGGGCGTCCCGCCGGAGCAGAAGAAGCACATCCTGTTCCCCGGCGAGCACAGCATCCCCTGGGAATGCCGAGGCGAGTATCACAAGGCCATCATCGACTGGCTGGACCAGCACCTGGACCCCGTCGGAAAGTCCGCGGACGGACGATGATGTCCCGCACATGACGGGTCGCCAGGCCTCGACGACTGTGGTATAATGGGAACCGCGGCGATGTTGAAGACCGGTTCGAATCGAGGGTTCGTGTTCCATGTCCATCAGTCAGGAAGATCGCAGACTCCTGGAGGCCGTGCGAGGAGGCGACGCCGCTGCGTGGACCCGTCTTGTCGACGAGCACCAGGGCCGCCTGCTGCGGTTCGCCAGGACGCGAGTGCCGCAGAGCGCGGATGCCGAGGACATCGTCCAGGACACCTTCGCGTCCTTCGTCAAGGCCGTTCGCACGCTTCGAATCGAGACCAGCATCGAGACGTATCTGTTTGGCATCCTGCGCAACGCGATCGTCAACCGCGTGCGGACGCGATGGGCCCGGACGGTGTGCCTGATCCAGGACGTCTATCACGTCGGCGACGACGGGACGCCCGACGATCTGCTCACGTGCATGACCTCGCCCGATCCGAGCGCAAGCGCGTGCGTCAGTCACCAGGAGCAGCATAGCCGCCAGCGACAGGTCCTCGCAGAGGCCTTGCGGGGACTGGTCAAGAACCTCCAGGAGGCGGGCAGGCTCCGGGATTTGAAGATCGCGGAACTGGTGTTCTACTGTCAGCTCGCGGGCAAAGAAGCCGCCAGGCTGCTCGGGATCGACGAGGGCCTGGTTCGAGTCGTGAAGCATCGGTGCCTCAGATCGATCCGCCAATCCGTGGCCACGCACGACGCCATCCAGAACCTGTCGGTCTCTTTCTCCGAAGACTTGTTGACCGAAATCTGGAGTTCGCAGCGTCTGAGCTGTCCAAAACGCAGCACGCTGGGCACGTTTCTGTTGGAGAGTCTCTCGCCGGAGTGGTTCGATTATGTGGACTTCCACCTGACGGCGATGGGATGCCACTTCTGCCGGGCGAGCTTCAAGGACCTCCAGGAGCAGCAGACCGAAAGCCGGCAGACACAGTTCCGCCGGGAGATCCTCAACTCGACGATCGGCCTGCTGTCAACCGGCATGTGAAGCCGAACGCGCGGGCCGAGAGCCCACGCTACTCGGCCCCCCTGGCCGAGTCCCGCTTCGATCCGCGAGAGGGCTGGAGCTTCTGGTGGACGCCCCGCTGCATCACATCGAAGCGATTCTCCAGGAGGTCCACGCCGACGAGGATGATCACCGCCAGAATCGCCAGCTTGACCCCCAGCCAGGCGAACCCGAGCCCGATCGTCGCGCCGATGGCCGCCAGGACCCAGATGGCCGAGGCGGAGGTGACGCCCACGACGACGCCCTGGCGGGTCAGGATCACGCCGGCCCCGAGAAAGCCGATGCCGGTCACCACCTGCCCGACGATCCGCGAGGGATCGGTGGCATCGGTGGAGACCGCCCGCGTCATGGCGATGAAGACGTACGTCCCGGTGCAGACCAGCGCGCTGGTACGAACCCCCACGGGCTTGCCCCTCAGTTGCCGTTCCAGGCCAATGATCACCCCGGAAAGGAAGCAGCACAGCAGACCTTCCCACGTCAGCGGATGGATGTCGAAAACGTTCATAGCCAAACGGGGAAGCCCCCGCCATCTGCCTCCACGATATCTACAGCGTCAAGAACCACCGAACACGCGGCACAGCATATCCACAACGACTCGGCGGGGCAAGCCCCCCGTCTGTTGTTTCATTTCTCCCGCAGCCAGCGGAGGACCTCGCGCGGGCCGGGGCGCTTGCCGTAGAGGAGAATGCCGGTGCGGAAGATCTTCGCCGCCGCCCAGATGCTGGCCAGGACGCCTGCGACCAGGACGACAAACGAGATCGCGATCTCGCCCCACCAGAGGTTCGGCCCGCTCGACAGTCGCAGCACCATGAGCATCGGCGTCGTCAGCGGCACGTAGGTGAGGATGCGGGCCAGGTCTCCGTTGGGGTCCCGCGCCAGTTGCGGCCAGGCGATCAGCGGAATCACGAAGATCAGCGTGATCGGCATCATCAGGCTCTGGGTCTCCTTGACCGTGTTGCAGATCGACCCAACGCCCGCCAGAATCGCGCTGAACAGGATGAAGCCCAGGACATAATACGCCAGGCCATAGGCGAGTAGATCCGGACCGATGTCGATCCGGATGCCCTGCCAGGTCGCGGTCCCATAGGCAGCCGAACCCCACAACGCCATGACCGTCAGTCCCACGCCCGCCAGGCCGAGGATCTTGCCCGCCATGAGCTGGAACGGACTGATCGACGAGAGCAGCATCTCAATGATCCGCGAATTCTTCTCCTCGATGATGCTGGTGATCATGTGCTGACCCATGCCAACGATGCCGATGAAGATCAGGTACATGAACGCGAAAGGCACCATCATGCGAGCCACCCGCTGGCCCTCGCTCTGCACCTGCTCGCGACCCCGCTCCTCCCCGAGCTCGACCCGGCGGATGGGGACGCTTCGGATCTCGGCCAGCATCGCCGGGTCGATCCCGCGAACCTGGTATCGCCGATCGATCACCGCGTCCCGCAGCAGCCGCTCGACGGTCCACAAGGCGTCGATCTGCGATGCCTTGGCTTTGTAGCTGTAGAATTGCAGCGTGCCCTGGCCGGCCTCCAGATCGCCTTCGAGCACGATACAGGCTTCCAGCTTGCCCTGCCGCAGGTGGTCCTTGCCCCGCTGCTCGGGGGAAGTCCCGTCTTCGCCTTCGGACAGAAGTTGCAGATCCAGAGGCGTCTGCGGGTTGGCCCTGTTGTATTCGGCGAACGCGGTGGTGATCCGCGAGAGCAATTCGCCCGCCGGCGACGTCAGACCCACTCGAAGCGCCGGACGAGGTCCGCCTTCGCTCTGGGCCATCTTCCTGCTGAGCAGGATGATGCCCACGATCAGGACGGGGATCAGCAGCAGACTCAGCAGAAACGTCCGGGTCTTGACCGTGTCGAGGAACTCGCGCTGCGCGACCTTACCGATCTTCCACATGGCCGCCTCCGACCAGCCGCACGAAGATCTCGTGCAGCGAAGGGTGTTTCACTTCGAACGCCCGCACGCGCGACCGCTCGACGAGGATTCGCAGCAATTCTTGCGGATCGGCGCCGTCGTGCAGCGTCACGTCCAGCCGCCGTCCGTCGGGCCGGACCGCCGCGACCTGGGGCAGCGTCCCAACGAAGGCCCCATCGCCTTCGATTTCAATCGAGATCGTGTCGGACTCGTGCCGGGATCGGATCTGGTCGAGCGTGCCGTCCACGACGACCTTGCCCTGATTGATCAGCACGATGAAGTCGCACAACTGCTCGGCCTCGTGCATCCCGTGCGTGGAGAACAGGACCGTGCGACCCTGGCTTCGCATCGTGGTGATGATCTCGCGGAGCAGATCCTGGTTCACCGGATCGAGGCCCGAGAAGGGCTCGTCGAGGATCACCAGTTCCGGGTCGTTGATCACCGTGGCCGCGAACTGGAGCTTCTGGTGCATTCCGCGGGAAAGCTCTTCGACCTTCTTGTTCGCATAACCGGTCAGATCGATCCGCTCCAGCCACGCGGGAACGCATTGCGACAGTTGCGCCGCGGTCATGCCCTTGAGCGATCCGAAGTAGCGAAGGACCGCGACGGCGGTCATCTTGCGATAGAGCCCCCTCTCTTCGGGCATATACCCCACGCGGCTGCGGACCGAGCGAGAAGAAGGCTCGCTGAACAGTCGAATCTCGCCGCTGTCAGGCCGGATGATGTCCATGATCATGCGGAGCGTCGTGGTCTTGCCTGCCCCGTTGGGCCCGAGGAAGCCGTACACCGCCCCCCGCGGCACCGCGAGGCTCAGCCCGTCCACCGCCCGCACCGGCCCGAACGATTTGCGGATCTCCCGAAGCTCGATCGCATACGTCATGGCGGTTCTCTCCATCTGCCTTCTTTCTGCGCATACGCGCAGTTGCCTTTCTGGCACAGACGCACGCAGGCCAGAAGTATTCAATGAATTCCTTCGCCTGGGCCGGTCATTTCCACAGGGCCTCGATCTGTCGCACCGTCTCGTTCACGAGGACCTGGCCGCCCTCGGGGCCGACCACGTACTTGTCGGCGCTGTAGCCGCCGCCGGCGATCGCCTTCTCCGTCGGCAGGTAACCGCTGTGCTGGCACGAGAGTTGAACCAGCATCGTCAGGACCCCCGGACTTCGGGCCTTGATTCGGACGCCGTAGTCGAGGTACAGCTCGAAGGGATTGGTCGCGATGGCGACGTCGCCGAGCCGCAGGACGTGCAGCTCGACAGGAGCGATGCTGTCCGTGGCATAGAACGGCGCCGCCACGGCCGGGGCCGGCGGCAGATTCACGCGAACCACGGCGTGCCTGAAAACCGGACGGGTCGTCGCGCCGTCTCGTGCCGTCGGCAGAACGTCCATCACCGCGTCGACGATCCGCCGGGCGATCTCCTGGCGATTGGAGAGACCCCTTCGCTTGACCATGGCTTCCTCCGCCTTGGTCCGATAGAGCAGATGCGGCGACAAGTCGCCCGCCGCGGCGCACTGGGGCAGCACGTGGACGTCCCGCGCCAGTCTTGCGCCAAGCGTCTGGCGTACGTCGTGCCAGAAATCCGCGGAGATCTCGTTGAGGCCCTCCGTCTCCTGGGCCGTGCACGCGAGGTTGACGACGATCCCGGTCAACGCGCCGTCGGCGGCCCAGAAGAAGAGCATCTCCACCCCGTGGTCCTCGTATCCCTCCAGACCGGCGAAGTCCGGCCGGCTCGTGGCGCCATACATGATCGCCTTGCCGTCGAAGTAGCGGGCCCGCCGGTTCATTCCCACGACCGCGTGTCCCAGCGCCCAGCTCACGCCGGCAGGCTGACGTCGCTCCCACGCCTGGACCGCGGCCTGTGCGATCCTCTCGACGAAGAACTCCGCATATTCGGACCCTCGCATGACGCCTTCATCCTTACTGACGTCGTACAGGGTCCCGAAGTCCTCATCGGCAAAACCCGGCCCGGTGTGCGTGTGCGTGGCGTTCAGGACCAGCTTGTCCGCGTCGAACTCGGGCAACCTGGCCCGGAGGACCTCGCGGAGCTTCCGCACAACGGACTTGCGGATGTACAGCAAATCGCACGACACGAGGATCGCCTGTTCGGACGGTCCTGCGTCGCTGCGAGTCTCGATGGCCAGTGCCGTGGCCGTCAGCGGATCGCGGACCCGCTCGGAAATCCTCTTGTGCAACTGGCCGATCAGCGCGACGGGTCTTTCCGGCGTGATGTCGACCCTGGCCCACCCGACGTGCAGCCGCCCTTGGCTGGACGGATACACCTCGGCAGCCCTCACGGCCGAACCCCCCAACAGAATCAAGATGAACGCACAAACCCGGATGCTTCGTTCCATAGACAGGCTCCTGTTCCGAATGGCACTGCCTTGATCGTGGTTGGCGCGGAGCTTGGGCGGCGGTGCCAGAGGCTGTGGTGCCATTTCATCGTGGATGAAGATCTTGCTCTGCGCCGTCAGATCGGTATCATGGTTTTGGCCTTCCTTGGCCGATA
>DATIKY010000386.1:0-18612 GCA_035476995.1 Sedimentisphaerales bacterium
CCAAATCCATTCCGATCGTTACTGTAGTCATGGCTGTTCTCCTTCGATGGACATCCGTTCGTCAACGTGCACCACGAGTGCGTCATTGGAGCCGATCCGGCTCCAGGAGAACAGCCTTCTCTATCCTACCTCTGTGGTGAAAGAAACCGGGGAGTTCTCTGTGGTGAAAGAAACCGGGGAGTTCTCTTCTGTCAAGTCTGCTCGGCCCGCAGGCGGCTGTAGCGTTCCTGGAGGCGGTTCTGGACGCTGGGCGGGATCAGGTTGGAGAGGTCGCCGCCGAGGGAGGCGATCTCGCGGATCAGCGTCGAGCTGGTGAAGCCGTACTGCTCGCTGGTCATGATGAAGATCGTCTCGATGCCTGCGACGGCGCGGTTGGTCATGGCGAGCTGGAATTCGTACTGCACGTCGGTGAGGCTGCGCAGGCCGCGGAGGACCACGTCGGCCTTGACCTTGGCGGCGTATTCGACCATCAGGCCCTCGAAGCTCTCGACGATCACGCCGGGCATGTCGCCGACGAGTTCGACGATCATCTCGACCCGTTCGGCGGGCGTGAAGAGCTGGTTCTTGATCGGACTGCGCCCGACCGCGATGATCATCTCATCGAACAGGCCGATGGCCCGCTTGACCACGTCCAGATGCCCGTTGGTGATCGGATCGAACGATCCCGGGAAGATCGCCCTGACGTATTTGTTGACCATGTGTGCCCTTCCTAACCAAATCAGAGGGTATTGTACCCCTCTTCCGTCGCGGGGGCAAGAGCAAGAGCGCAGGTCGGCACAACCTCAAGGCCCGGCTCTACTGGAGGTTGACCAATTCCGTCGGCGACGGTATCCTGCGGGCCAGAAGATCCGTCCGAATGGAGTATAACCGCCGAGGACGCCGAGTGTTGCAGAGAACACGGGCTTTGTTTCGTCCGCTCCTCTCCTGCGTTCTCCACGTCCTGGGCGGTTGAGAATCTTGTCAGGAGCAATCGATGCTGGTCGGCGTCATGACGGTCACGTTGCACATGCAGGGCATCGGCTCGCTCAAGGACAAGCGCCACATCGTCAAGAGCGTGATCGGCCGCCTGCAGAGCCGGTTCAACGTCTCGGTCTCGGAGGTCGAGCACCAGGACAGCAAGATCGCGGCGGTGCTGGGCATGGCGGTGGTCTCGAACGAGCGGAACTTCGTCCAGCAGCAGCTCGACGGAATCCTGAACTTCCTGCGCAACGACGGCCGCTTCTTCCTCGGCCAGATCGACCGCGAGATCTTCTCCTGACGACCCGATGGTTTTGATGGCTCTAAACAGAGGGAACCTGATGAAACGATTGCCTGGTCTGTGCTGCTTCGTCCTGCTGTCCTGTTCACTGTCTCTCGCTCGGGATTACTACGTCGCCCTCGACGGGAGCGACGCCCATCCCGGCACGATCGAGAGGCCTTTCGCCACGCTGGAGAAAGCCCGCGACACGATCCGCCAATCCAAGGCCCGCGTGCTGGGCGACGGCGGCATCGTCGTGTATCTTCGCGAGGGCAAGCACGTTCGCACGCAGTCGTTCGTCCTGAGCGCCGAGGATTCGGGCGAAGCGGGCAAGCCGATCGTCTACCGAGCCTATCCCGGCGAGGACGTCCGTCTCATCGGCGGCAGACCGCTTCAGCCGCAATGGTTCGTCCCGGTCGCGCCGTCGGACGCGGAGTTCTCGCGCCTGGACCCCGCTACGCAGGGCAAGTGCCTCAAGGCCGATCTGGCCGGTCGCGGGATCGACCTCAGCCTGGAGCCGCTCCAGGCGGAGCTGTCCTGCAACGGCGCGCTGATGCCGGTGGCCCGCTGGCCCAATGAAGGGTTCGTCCAGACGACCTCGGCGGAGAACAACATCACGTTCGGATACGCGGATCCCAGGCCCGAACGATGGCTCGCGGCCTCCGAGGCCCACGCGATAGGGTACTGGATGTACGGCTGGGCCAGTCGGATCGCGCCGATCGCGAGCATCGACACGCAGAACAAGAAGATCACGCTGGCCCAATCCCCCGGCTATGGCATCGCTGCAAAGAAGTCGTACTACATCTTGAACCTGCTCGAAGAGATCGACCGGCCGGGCGAATGGCATCTCGACCGGCAGAAGGGCGTTCTGTATTTCTGGCCGCCCGAGGGGTTCGAGACGAGCGACCTGCTGCTGTCGGCGCTGGCGGCGCCGATCGTCTCGATCAAAGGCGCGTCGCAGATCCGAATCGAGAGACTCGTCGTCGAGACCGGCGCCGGCCGGGGCATCGAGATCTCCGGCCGCGACAACCTCGTCGCCAACTGCGTCATCCGCAACCTGCGGACTGATGGCGTCGCGATCTCAGGCGAGCGAAATGGCGTCGCCTCCTGCGAGATCTCCGGCATCGGCAAGACGGGCGTCTCGGTTTCCGGCGGCGACCGCTACAAACTGATCGCGGGCGAGAACTTCGTGCGCAACTGCCGGATTCACAACTTCGGCCGCTGGGAGCGGACCTACGCGCCCGCGGTCCGACTCGACGGCGTCGGCAACATCGCCGCCGACAACCTGCTCTACGACGCGCCGCACTCGGCCATCCTCTTCGGCGGCAACGAGCACCTCATCGAGCGCAACGAGATCCACAGCGTCTGCTACGAAGTGGACGACGCGGGCTCGGTCTACGCGGGCCGGGACTGGGGCCTTCGCGGCAATCTCATCCGCCACAATTTCTTCCACCACATCCAGAGCAACCTGCCCGGCGCTCACGGCGTGCATGCGGTCTACCTCGACGACTGCGCCAGCGGCATCACCGTCTTCGGCAACGTCTTCTACGAGATCAGCGGCCGGGCCATCATGTGCGGCGGCGGACGCGACAACACGATCGAGAACAACGTCATCGCCAGGTGCGGATCCGCGCACTTCACCGACCGGCGGGGCCGGGTCTGGATCGACAAGGACGAGAGCTGGAAGCTGCTGGCCAAGATCGAGCGGTACAACTATACGCAGCCGCCCTGGAGCGAACGCTACCCGAAGCTGGCGCACATCCTCGACAACGGCTACGACCAAGCCAAGGAGCCCGAGGGCTGCGTGATCGCGCGGAACCTCGGCTGGCAGAACAAACGCTGGCTGGAGAAGAACAGCCTCGGCGGCAGCGGCGGCTTCGACTTCTACACGTTCGCGGACAACATCGAGGATCAGGACCCGCACTTCGCGGACGAACAGTCGCTGAATCTGGCCCTCAGGGACGACTCGCCGGCGTACAAGCTTCCCGGCTTCCAGCGGATTCCCTTTAAAGACATCGGCCCGCAATAGCCCATATGGCATGGACAGAAAAGGCGGTGTGCACGGCACCCCCTACTTTCGCTTCAGCAGGGCGACGTAGCCGCCGTCGTGGTCGAAGGGTCCGGTCGTGGGCAGCAGGAGCGATTCGTACGCCAGCTCGAACTCGCGGTGAGCGGCCAGAAAGTCCCGGACCCTGTCCTGGTTCTCCCGTTTCTGGATGCTGCATGTGCTGTAGCAGACCCGACCGCCAGGCTTGACGAGTCCCGCGGCCTTCGCGAGCAGCCCCTTCTGGATCGCGGCAATGTCCTTCACCGCCTGGGCCGTGACGCGGAACCGCGCTTCGACCCGCCGGGACAGGACGCCCGTGTTCGAGCACGGGGCGTCGATCAGGACCGCGTCGAAAGGCTCCGTTCTCAGCTCGATCTGTGCGTGCGGGACGATCGTTACGCTCTCGATCCCCAGGCGGGCGACGTTCTCCGTGACCCGCTCCAGGCGCGCGGGGTCGATGTCCGTGGCGGTGATCTTCGCTGCGTCCCGCGACAACTCGGCGATCTGGGTGGTCTTGCTGCCCGGAGCCGAGCACAGATCGAGGATCGACCAGCCCGGCTGCGGAGCCAGAATCTGCACCGCTTGCGACGCTGAGAGGTCCTGCACGCTGAAGAGCCCTTCGGTAAAACCCGGGAGCTGCGCGACCGCGTGCGGACCGGGGATTCGGATCATGGCCGATGCCAGGGCGGTCTCCTGTTCGTAGTGACGCCGTAAGGCGTTATCCGGATATGCCCTTACGGGCACACTACGAACGGGCTCCGCCTGTACATCGGCTTCTCGGAGCTTCGCGAGGAGATCCTCAGGCGTCGTGCGCAGCGGATTGACGCGGACGTAGAGACTGGGCCTTCGGTTGCAGGCCATGCAGATATCGAGGGTCCGCTCGGGCCCGAACTCCTTCAACCACCCCGCGACCAGCCACGAGGGCAGCGAGAAGCGAAGGCTCAAATGCGTCGCGGCGTCGGTCGCAGGATCGGGCAGGAAGTCCGTGTCGAACTCGCAGCCTGCCCCCGGCGTCTGGACGAGCGTTCGCCTGGGATTCGCCTGAGCGAGGTCCCCCTGGCGGTTGACGACGTGTCGCACGATCTGTCGCAGGACCGCGTTGACGAATCCGCTTTGCCGTTTGCCGCCGGACTTGCCGACCGTGTTCACCGCTTCGTCGACGATCGAGTAGACCGGCGTGGCAGGATTGAACGCGATCTCGTAGGCCGCGATCCGCAGGATGGTCAGGAGCCTGGCGTCGATGCGGGCGACGGGTCGGCCCGAGAACTTCGCGATCACCGCGTCGATCGCGCCGCGGTTGCGGATTGTGCCATGGACGAGGTCGGTCGCGCGCTGGCGTTCGTGGGTCCGGTCCAGCAGGCGATCGAGCATCGGTCCGGCGTACTCGCGGGCGGGGTCGAATCCATGCAGGACCTGGGCCGCGAGGGCCCTTGCGGATTGGAGTTCACGAGCGGCCAAGCTGCTTTGGACTCCCTATCTCACCCCAGAGACACAGAGAGCACGGAGAAGAACCGGAGAAGACTAAATATCTCCCATGGAAAAACACGCTCTTCTTCTCTGTGTCCTCTGTGTCTCTGGGGTGCATGCTCTCACTCTTGGATCTTGGTCAGCCGGTCGCCCGGTCGGACGCGCCAGCCATTGATGAAGGCTTTGAACTCCATCAAGCCTTTGCCGGCGGGCTTGACCTTGCGAATCGACAGTTTGCCCTGGCCGCAGAGGATGTTGAGGTCCTCATCGAACGTGCCGGGCGCGCCCTGGGGGGGCGCATCGCCCCAGATCACCTCGGCCAGGGCCAGTGTGACTCTCGTCGTCTTGCCGGTCTCGACGGAGAGGAAATTCGCCGCCGCACCGGGCCAGGGCCACAGGCCGCGGATCTTGTCGGCCAGAATGTACGCGGGCTCCCCGAAATCGAGGAATCCGTCGGACTTCTTGAGCTTGGGAGCCTTGGTCGCTTCGAACTCGTTCTGCGGGGTGAAGGCGACCGTGTCGGACCCGATCTTGTCGAGCGTCTCGATCAATAGAGGGGCCGCCAGTTGCGCCAGGCGGTCGTGCAGCTCGCCCGCGGTTTCGAAGACGTCGATGGGCGTCCTGGCCTGGGCGAGGATGTCGCCTGCGTCCATGCGGTCGGCCAGGGTGATGATGCTGACTCCGGTTTCGGTCTCGCCGCGGAGGATGGCCCAGTTGATCGGTCCGGCCCCTCGGTACTTGGGCAGCAGCGAGGAGTGGACGTTGATCGCCAGCTTGGTCGGCATATCGACCAGCTCCCGCCCGATCTTTTGTCCGCAGGCGATGACCAGGAGCACGTCGGGATGGGTCTCCGCGATCCGTCGAACGATCTGGGGATCGTTGACGTTCTCGCTCTCGATGAAGGGAACCGCGTTGTTCTCCGCCCAGTGCGCCACCGGCGTGGGGCACACCTTGCGTCCTCGTCCCGCGGGACTGGCCTGTCCCGTGACGACCAGCGCAAGACTATGTCGAGACGTCCGAACGGCGTCCAGGCAAGGGAAACCGAATTCTCCGCTGCCGAGGTAGACGATGTTCATCAACAATCACACTTGCCCTTCGCTTGCGTCGAGCAGCTTCCTGAGCTGCCGGCGGTGAGAGATCCGGGCGGTCGCGCTCATCCGGTTGATGATCACGGTGCCCTCGATGTGGTCGTATTCGTGCTGGAGGCAGCGGGCGTATATGCCGTCGGCTTCCTCGGTGAACTGCTTGCCGTCGAGGTCGGTGGCGGTGACGGTCGCTTTCTTGTAGCGGCGGATCTTCGCCCACACGCCCGGCACGGAGAGGCAGCCTTCCTCCGCCTCGTCGGGCTCGCCCTGCGGGGTTACCGTCGGGTTGATGTAAACCCGGACGTTGTCGCGCGTGCCGCTGAGCGAGACGATGAAGAGGCGCAGTCCCACCCCGGCCTGCGGCGCGGCGAATCCGATCCCCTTGTGCTCGATCATCAGGTCCGTCATCTTCTCGACCAGCTTGCGGATCGAGTCGTCGATCCTTTCCACCGTCGCGGCTTTGCCCCGCAACACCGGAGCCGGAAACCGCGTCATCCTGCATTTGTCGATGTCGATCATCTCACAGGCCCTGTTCTACGCTGCCCAATTGTGCCGGATCATGATTACGCCGGCTCGTCGAATTCGTGGCCGGCGAAGGTGTTGCCGAGGTAGCTCTTTCGGACCAGCTCGTCTTTGACGATCTCGGCCGGGGGGCCGGCGGCGATCACCTTGCCGTGGTCGATGATGTAGGCCTTGTCCGCGACCTCCAGGGTCCGCTCGACGTTGTGGTCGGTGATCAGGATGCTCACGCCGGAGGCGACCAGACGCCGGATCTCCTGCTGGAGGTCCTGGACCGCGATCGGGTCGACGCCGCTGAAGGGCTCATCGAGCAGGATCAGCGACGGGTCGGTCACCATCGCGCGGGCGATCTCGAGCTTTCGCCGCTCGCCGCCGGAGAGGAACCGGCCGTGGCTCTTGGCCACCTCGGTCAGGCCGAACCGCTCGATCAGGGCGTCCGCCTTCTCCCGGCGCTGCCGGCGCGTCAGCGACATGGTTTCCAGGATCGCCAGGAGGTTGTCGCGGACGCTCATCCGCTGGAAGATGCTGGGCTCCTGCGACAGGTAGCCGATGCCCAGGCGCGCCCGTTTGAACATGGGCAATTTGGTGATGTCGCGGTCTTCGAAGACCACCTTGCCCTTGTCCGGGGTGACCATGCCCATGATCATGCGGAAGGTGGTCGTCTTGCCGGCCCCGTTTCGGCCCAGCAGGCCCACGATGCTGCGCTGCTCGATCGTCACCGAGACCTCGTTGACGACGACCCGCCCGGAATAACGTTTGATCAAATTCTGTGTTTCGAGAAGGGTAATGCCTACCAAGGCGCACCTCGTCCAAGCAATAATCGTGCAAACTCGCATTATATACCAGGTCCGGCAGGCCGGGCAACCCGCATTTGCCCCGGCCCAAGATTGCTCTGGCAATCCGGGCGGTTTTGTGCTATGAACTGTTGTTTTGTCCCGTTTGTGCGGATTGGTGCCTGTTTTGCGTGCATGAGTTTATGTTTGCGATCTTGAGCGATATCCATTCGAACATCGAGGCCCTCAGCACGGTCTTCGCCGACATTGAGAAGCGCGGCATCGAGAAGATCTACTGCCTGGGCGACGTGGTCGGCTATGGTCCCAACCCGATCGAGTGCCTGGACCTGATCATCGAGCGGTCCGAGTGGTGCGTGCTGGGAAACCATGACTACGCCGTGTTTTACGAGCCCACGAACTTCAACTACGGGGCCGAGCAGGCCAGCTTCTGGACCCGCGAGGTGCTCGAAATGCAGGAGCCCGGGCCCAAGAGCGACCGTCGCTGGCGGTTCCTGGGCGAGCTGTCCATGCGTCATGTCATCAAGGTCCAGTTGGGCCCGACGCCGACGACGATCGAGTTCGTCCACGCCTCCCCGCGCCGGCCGATCAACGAGTACATCTTCCCGGACGACGTGTACACGAACCCCGCGAAGGTCCGTGCCCTGTTCGAGAGGATCGAGCACGTGTGTTTTATCGGGCATACCCACATGCCGGGCGTGTTCCTCGACGAGCCGGACTTCTATCTGCCCGATGAACTGGGCGGGGTCTATCCGATCATTGAGGACGAGAAGGCGATCATCAACATCGGCTCGGTCGGCCAGCCTCGCGACAAGGACAATCGGGCCAGCTACGTGTACGTCGAAGAGAACAAGGTGCACTTCGTCCGGCTCGAGTACGACTATGAGACGACGATGAAGAAGATCCTGGCCATCGACCGGCTGGACAATTTCCACGCCGAGCGGCTCAAGGATGGAAGATAGTCGGGCAAGTTTGATTTTTGATGTTTGATTGGTGAAGTGAATCGACTTATGAGCGTTAAACGTATCCTCATCGTGATCCTGGCCGGATTTTGCCTGCTTTGCGGCGGGTTGATCGTGCAGTCGGGGTTCCCGCGCCTTATTCTCTTGCAGCAGACGACCGATGTGGCGACCCCGCCGGCCGCAGCTCAGCCGGCACAACCCGCACAGCCGCAACTCCAGGCGGACTCCGGCGAGTCCTTCGGCGCCGTCGGCGGACCCAAGGTGGACGTGACCATCGGCTCGACAGACAAGGCCAGCGCCTTCAAGTACCAATTGGTCCTCGATTCCCAGGGAGCCGCCATCCGGACCGCCACGTCCAGCGAGTACGACAACCGCGACTGCGAGAATCTCCAGCCCCTGAAGTATCTGACGCCGATCGATCCAGACGGCAGCGCGGTGTTCTCGCTGGCCACCCGGGATCTGGTCCTCCTCGACGAAGGCCGCAGTCTCAAACTCGATCGGCTGAGCTGGCAGTCGCTCGGCATCGAGGAACTCCAGGACGGAGGCGCTGCGACGTCCTTCGTGGCGACGATCGTGGACGGCAACGATCAGCCCGTTTTGAAGCTGACCAAGACTTATCGCGTCCATCCGGACAACTATATGCTCGATGGCGCGATCCAGATCGAGAACCTCAGCGGCAAGGAGACGAGAGTTCAGTACGGCCTCAATGGGCCGATCGGCCTGCCCGCGGACACCGGCACTCGGCAGACCATGGATATGCGGAAAGTCGTCGCTGCGTTCAAGACTCCCGGTGGACAGATCCAGAACACCGGGCTCAAAATGAAGGATCTGTCCGAGGCCGCGACGCTCAAGGACCGCGAACTGACCCTGGACCGCACGGACGTGACGTTCCTCTGGGCGGCGACCGTGAGCAAGTACTTCGCCGGCATCCTGGTTCCGACGACCGCCGACGGCCAGCCCGGGGGCGACTGGATCGCGGGCAAGTGGGGCGTCTACTTCAACCCCGACCAGGACGCCAAGCACAACACGGGCGACGAATCCCTGGGCTTCATAGTCCAGAGCGTGCCAGTGGCGCTGGAGCCCAACGCCAGCCAGACGCACAGTTTTCAGCTCTACCTGGGCCCCAAGGACAAGGGGCGGTTCGACAAGGTTCCGCTGTACCGCTCGCTGGGCTTCGTGCACACGATCGACTTCATGAGCTGCTGCTGCCCCGCGAGCATCATCAATCCGCTGGCCTTCGGCATCCTGGCGATCATGAACTGGATGTATTACGTCATCCCGAACTACGGCATCGTGATCATCATCCTGGTCTTCATCATGCGTCTGGTTCTGCACCCGGTCACGAAGAAGAGCCAGATCGCGATGCACAAGATGAGCAAGCTCGCGCCGCGGGCCGAGGAGATCAAGCAGAAGTACGGCAGCAACAAGGCCGAGATGAACAAGAAGCTCATGGAGCTCTATCGCGAACAGGGCGCGTCGCCGATCATGGGCTTCTTGCCGATGTTCGTGCAGATGCCGATCTGGATCGCCCTCTGGAGCGCGATCTACACGAGCATCGACCTTCGCGGCGCGGCGTTCCTGCCCTTCTGGATCACGGACCTCTCGGCCCCCGACGCGCTGATTCCGCTGGGCAACCTCAAGGTCCCGCTGCTGGGTTGGCCCATCGGGTCGTTGAACCTGCTTCCGCTTCTGATGGGCGTGGCGTTCTACCTGCAACAGAAGCTTACGCCGATGCAGCAGGCGTCGGCCGCGACCAATCCGCAGCTCGCCCAGCAGCAGAAGATGATGAACATCATGATGCCCCTGATGTTCCCGCTGATGCTGTACACCGCGCCGTCCGGGGTGAACCTGTACATCATGTCGAGCACCTTCGCGGGCGTGATCGAGCAGTATGTGATCAAGAAGCACATCCGCGAGCGGGAAGAGATGGTGTCGCAGGGCCTGATCCCCACGACGAGCAAGATGGGCGGCAAAATCAAGAAGAAGAAGCCCAAGCCGTTCTATCGGTTCAAGTGATGTGGGAGGGTTGATTGTTGATTTCGGATTTCTGACGAGGGCGCGACGCTCGAACCGGCTTCGAACGCAGCGCCCTCGCGTCATCTCCGGGTTATGCACGACCTGAGCGACACCATCGTGGCCGTCAGTTCCGCCGCCGGGGGCGTGCGGTCCATCGTCCGCGTCAGCGGACCCGATGCGCTGTCGATCTGCGGAACGATCTTCGAGCCATCTGAGATCTCAAATCTCAAATCTCAAATCTCAGATCGCACCCTCCTTCCCGGCTCCGTTCGCATCACCGACGCGCTGTCGGTCGATGCCCTGCTCTACCCGTTCCTCGCGCCCCGCTCCTACACCGGCCAGGACCTGATCGAATTGCACGTATACGCGAGTGACTGCCTGGTCGAGGCCCTGCTCGAAAGCCTCTTGGCGGCGGGTTGCCGATCCGCGGGGCCGGGCGAGTTCACCGCCCGCGCCTACCTCCACGGCAAGCTCGACCTCGCCCAGGCCGAGGCGGTCAACGAAATCGTCCACAGCTCCAACCTCCTGCAACTGGAGGCGGCCGAGCGGCTCCTGGGCGGCCGGCTCACGAGCAAAACAGGCGAGATTCGTTCCGCGTTGCTGGACCTGCTGACTCTGATCGAAGCGGGCCTGGACTTCAGCGTCGAGGACATCGAGTTCATCACCGCCGACCAGGCGGCCAGGAAACTGGCGGAGATTCACGAGGATCTCGAAGACCTCCTGGCCGGCAGCATCCGCTGCGAGACGCTGATGGACCTGCCGTCGGTCGGGATCGCCGGCGCGCCGAACGCAGGCAAGAGCAGCCTGTTGAACGCCCTGCTGGGCTGGGAGCGGAGCATCGTGTCGCCCCAGGCCGGGACCACGCGGGACGTGTTGACCACAGTTTTGAGTTTGAAGTGTGAAGTGTCAAGTGATGGAGGCCCAGCGGCGGGTCGTTTGACTTCAAACTTGAAACTTGAAACTTCAAACTCGCTCCAATGCGTCCTGTTCGATTGCGCCGGGCTGGTCCCCGCGCCGGACAGCATCCTGGACGAACTGGCCCAGCGGGCGGCGATCGAGGCTTTGCAGCGATGCTCGCTGGTTGTGTTCTGCATCGATTCCGCCAAGGCGGACTGGACCGAGGACCTTGCCATCCACACGCTGATCCGTCCGAAGCGAGTGATCCACGTCGCGACGAAATCCGACCTGTCCTGCAGGCTGGAGGACCTGTCCGCGGCCTTCGGAGAGGAGTTTCTTTCCGTCTCCGCAACGACTCGCGCAGGTCTCGACGAACTCCTCCGAGCGATCGAGCGTGAGGTCCGTCACAGGGGCGACGCATGCGTCGCCCTCACAGGCCAGACCGCGCCTCATGGCGTCACTACAAACGAAGGGGCCGGCGTTCTCGCGTTGACCGCGCGTCACCGACAGGCGGTCGCGGAGGCTGTCGAGAACGTGCGGCAGGCGATGATGGAGGTGCAGCAGGGCCGCGAGGAAGTGGCAGTAGTGATGATCCGCGCCGCCTGTGAAGCGATCTCGGGCCTCGAGCGCGAACATCTCGACGAGCAGATCCTCGACCGGATCTTCTCACGGTTCTGTGTAGGAAAGTGACAGACACGGATTCACACGGATGGACACGGATTGAAGCTGATGAAGATGAATGCCGGCAGAAGCCCAAGTCCCCTCCTCCCTCAATCCGTGTGAATCCGTGTCTATGGCTTCTTCTCCTCGTCGTTGCCGCCGAACCCGCTGCGGCGCTCAAGCCCGTTCCGATCAACGTGGCCGAGGCGATCATCGAGCCGTTCTGGACGCCGGAACTGAGCGGGTTGGCGAAATGGCGCGTGGAGCCCGGGGCAGGCCACGGACTTCGCATTCGGCAGAACTGGAGTGCGGTGGACTTCGAGTGGGCGTCGAAGCCGCAGGCCGGGCCGGCGCTTCGCATGACCCGGGACTTCGGCGTGGACTGTTCCGGCTACGACCGCCTGCTGGTCCGTTTGTCCCTGCCGAAAGGGTGTGTGCTCCGGGTGCTCGCGCAGACCGACAAGGGCCTGCGGACGTTCGTCTCCGAGCCTGCCTCCGAGATTCGGGCGGAATACGTCGTCGAGCAACTGGACCTGGCCGACGGCGACAAGCACAACCGCATCGCAATTCGCAAAGACGCGGTGCAAGGCGAACTCGAAGTGGCAATAGGATTACAGCCAAAGACGCCATAACCGTCGCAGGGTAGTTTGAAGCACCCTACGGTCATCAGACGCTCAGTACATCCTCTTCAGTTATGGGCAGATCGTCGCTTACCTTCGCCCCGATCCAACTCAGCATGTTGAGGTTGCGAATCGTCAACGCGACCTCCTTCTCATTTAGCGGCGGACGGCGATGTTGCTTCCACTGCATGACTTCCCGGAGGATGTCCACTTCGTTGGCTTCTTCTTTGCCGCGATGTTTGATCTCCTTGGCGGCAAAATGCACAGTTGCCGCAATTTCGGCTTGAGGCGTATCCATCCGCATGAAGAGGTCCACGATCTTTGCAAGCGTTTCCCGCCAGGGAGCGATCTGGTCGGCATAGGCGCGCCGGGCATCTTCAAACGTTCGACCGACGCGAACAGCAAACATGCGCCCCAACTGTTCCTCGTGGATCAGACCGTTGTTGACCAGGGCAGTCACTTGTCGTTTGACATCAGCCGCATAGGGGCCAAAGCTGCCCCGACGGTAGTGGAGCCCGGTGGGAACGCCGGATTCCGTGGCAAAATAGGCGATCTTCTGGAATGTGGTTCGTTCTACCGGGCGGTGATAGGGTTCGTTCTCCAACTCGTGCAGGATTTCCACCAAAGCGACCCATGCGGGCGCGATGCGATAGGATGTGCCTGTTCGAGAGCACGCAGTCTGACTCTCTCTCAGATCATCCAGGAAGGCCGGTTTCAATTCCTCGTGCGGTGTGCCAAAAGGGGCGAACAGTTCCACTGCGATATCGAGTTCTTTCAGATGACGGTACAACGTGGGGCCAACCACGCGCCATTCAAGCTGGCCTTGGCCACAGCCCAGAGGAGGGACGGCCAGCGAAGTGATACCCCACTGGCGGTAATGGGCTTCGAGATAGCGCAAACCGGCCACGATGTCCTCAAGGCGTGAAATGGATCGCCAGTGATCTTTCGTCGGAAAGTTGAGAATCCATGGCGGTGTCAGACACTTGTAGAGATATGGCTGACCAAGTCCTACCTTCTTGTCTCGGCAACGCTGAACATAATCATCGTACATATCAGGGAATCGCGTCTTGAACTCCAGCGCGATCCCCTTGCCCATAACGCCCACGCAGTTGACGGTATTGACCAGCGTCTGCGCTTTAGAGTCAAAAATATCACCGATGTATACGCCAATCATGTCCGCCTATCCTTACAGGAAGAACAAGTGTTGTTGAACAGTGACCGGCAAGTTCAGATCCAAGGCCTCAACTTGCCTCTTGGCCGGTTCACATGATACATAGACGCCCATGACAAAGCGAGGATCAACTTGATCCGGGACGAGAACCTCAGCGCACTTGGCGGCCTTCTTACGCCACTGCTGTATGGGGTCCTGATCAGTCCAGTACTCGGCGAATGTCCGCTCCCGATCGACAATCCGCAGGCCATGCGGGGCAGGGGCAAAT
The DNA here is from genome assembly GCA_035476995.1 of Sedimentisphaerales bacterium. GTDB lineage: Bacteria > Planctomycetota > Phycisphaerae > Sedimentisphaerales > Anaerobacaceae > PLanc-01. The sequence continues at coordinate 13,741 of DATIKY010000386.1, forward strand.
CGCACATATTCGCTGCCTGCGTTGGAGTCTGTGATGATCGTGCCTGGTAGGTTGAGAACCTCGGGATTCACGGAAAGGACGCAGATCGTCAGGTGTTGAGCTTGTCGTTTGTAGAGCATCGGGTTTCGGGCGCAGATGTAGAGGTTGGCATACTCATGCAATGGACGCCCCCCGGGCACACGTACCGCGACACGACGATCCTGGATGACTTCCATCGCAACAGACTGGTGCTGCAGGTGAGAGATGCGCACGTGCGACAAGATGCCGCAATTCAAGATCGAAGGCATATTGCAGATCGGCGTGATGTAATGAAGCTCTTGTAGCTCGTGTCGTTCCATGCAGAGGATTATACCGAGATGCAGTTCAAGGGCAAATGGAGCTCATCAATACGTTACTTGCCTCATGGTTTTTGGTTTATCGAGAACAACACCTTGCCAGATGGTCCCTTTCAGGTTACAAGACTCGGCATGATACAGACGATTCTCGTGGCGACGACGAATCCCGGAAAGGTGCGGGAGCTTCGGGCGATGCTGGATTTCGACGTGGACTTCAAGAGCCTGGCGGACTTTCCCGGCGTGGGCGAGGTGGTCGAGGACGGCGCGACCTTCGCACAGAACGCCCGCAAGAAGGCCCTGGGCTACGCGCAGGCGACCGGGCTATGGACGCTGGCCGACGACTCGGGCCTCGTCGTGGACGCGCTGGACGGCGCCCCGGGCGTCAACTCCGCGCGCTTCTCGGGCGAGCGGGCCAAGGGCTCCGACCGCAAGACCGTGGACCGCAAGAACTACGAGAAGCTGCTCTCGCTGATGAAGGACGTCCCGGCCGAGAAGCGGACCGCGCGCTTCATGTGCTGCCTGTGCCTGGCGAGCCCGCGCGAGGTCCTGATCGAGACGCATGGCAGCGTCGAAGGCGTCATCACGATCGAACCGACAGGCGAAGGCGGCTTCGGCTACGACCCGGTCTTCTTTGTGCCGCAGCTCGGCAAGACCGTCGCCCAGATCGGCGATGACGAGAAGAACGCAGTCTCACATCGCGGCAACGCGATGCGAAAGCTCAAGCCCCTCCTGGAGAAGCTGCTGAAATCGGACCGGTGTTCATAGCGTCGCCCTTACGGCCAAGGCAGTCGGTCCTCTTCGGGGCTCAGCTCCGCGATGTAGCCCAGGATCTTGTGCGCGAGCCGGTAGGCCTCTGTGGCGTCCACCTCGCCGTCGGCCATTTCGGTGATCAGGCCCTGAGCCGCCTGGTGCGCCGCCTGCTCTTCCTGGCCCTGGCCCAGGAGGTAGTACATCGCGCCGGCGGCCATGTAGACCGCCTTGGCGATCTCGGTCATGGCGAAGTCGCCTTCATCGTTTTCGATGTGTTGCCGGGCGGCTTCGAGCCGCGACAGCGCGAAGTTCCACGCCTGGGCTGCCTGGGGGTTCATGTCGTCACCGCGTCAAAGAGGGACGTGGGCAGAATGGCCATCCTGAAGAAGTCCTGTCAGAATCGGAACAGCAAGCCCAGGTTGACTCCAAACCCGTCGATGTCGGCATCCTGGAGATTGCGCAGCTCGTCTTTGGCGCTGTCGACGTCGGCTTCCAGGAACAGCCATCGCGCCTCGGCCAGCACCGACAGTCGGCGAAAACCGATCTCCGCGCCCACGACGGGGAAGAACCCGACGCTGTCGTCCAGGTCCTCCGAGTCGCAGTCGAAGAGGTAGTAGCCGCCGCCGGCGCCGACGTAGGCGACGATCCGCTCGCCGAGCGCCGAGAAGTTCAACAGGGCCGCCGCCTCCAGCGGGATCATGTCGACATTCACATCGCCAAAGCGGATCCAACTGGCGCGGGCGTCCACGCTGATCAGGTCGATCGGATTGAGCTCCACCTTGGCGCCGCCGCCGTAGCCGGTGCCGAGATCCTTCGAATCCAGCGAGGATCCGAAGACCCCGACCTCCAGGCCGGACCCGTGAGCGCAACCGCCGAAAACCACAGTCGCCGCAACCAACAACGCCAAGCCAACCAATCGCTTGGTCTCCATCTTTCCACTCCTTGCATCTGAGAACGCCGTCGTTCCTCCGGAACGCGGTTCGGTCCTAAGCTATACACCCGACGGCCGTTGTGCAACCGGCAAATCACCTCCTCCGGAGAGATTCCTTTACGCCTTTACGCCGTCTTCTGCGTTTACGCGTCACGTTTGGGGGGTTTTCGACACCTTGATAGAAGGGGCAATGGCCGTGTGGGGAGGCGTTTTTGCCTCCGCGCAGTCCCTGGAACCGAACGCATCGAGAAAGGAGGTGAGAGGGAGGATGCGTCCAGGATGGCTGTGCGACCGATTGCGTGTTTCACAGATCGAGACGTCAACGCAACACAGTAGCTTGGAAAGCGGAGGTGTAGTATGAAGAACCTCAAACATTGTGGATTGATCCTGGCCCTCAGCGGCGTGATGCTGGCGGTCCTGTTCCTGGTTGACAGCGGGCTGTTCACGAGCCAGCGGGCGGGCGCCCAGCCCATTTCCATCGCAGGCGCCGAGTCGTTCGTCTTCGTGCTCGAGCTCCAGGGCCAGCAGGCGGGAGAGTACATCGAATGCTCCGGCCTGGGCTCTCACAACGAAGTCGAAGAGCAGCCTACCGTTACGACTTCCGGAGCGGTGGTCGTGGGCGAGACCCCCGGTGCTCTCCAGTGGCATCGGATCACGCTGAAGGCGTCCACGCCTGGCAACGTGGTCATCTGGCAGTGGCGCAAGACCATGGAGACTACCGGCTTGACGGCCGCCCGGCGCGACGGTCGCGTCATCCTCTATCAGGCGGGCTCGTCGCAGCCTCTGGCCCAATGGACCTTCCAGAAGGGCTGGCCTGCCTCGCTGAACTTCGACGGGACCAGCGAGGAACTGGTGATCGTTCACGAGGGCCTGGTCCTGGGCGGATCCACCGGCGGCGCGGCCACGCGGAGCTGACGAACCGCCCGTTCGCACCGGCATGGAAGGGCTGCGGCCGCCCACAGCCCTTCCACGCCGACTCCAGGAGCAACCCATCGGCATAGCGACATCCCGCTCCCCTCGTTTGACATCGGACCCGTTCCGCGGGTATCCTGGGGCATCGATACGAAACAGGGTCGGCAGATCGGGATGACGTGCCTTCGGCATGGGATAGGCTCGACTGCCTGGAAGTTGGGGGACGGCGGTGATTCGAACTCCCCTGGGGAAGTCCTGCGTTATGATGACAAAGCGATTGGTTCTGTGGGGTCTGGTGATTTGCCTCTTGTGCCTGCGGGCGGCGCTCGCACAGACCGCGTGGCCGCAATTCCGCGGGCCCACGGGCGATGGTTTGGCGACCGCTCCCGTCGATTCGCCGACCCGCGGCCTGCCCGTCCGGTGGAGCGAGACGGAGAGCGTCGCATGGAAGACCGCCATCCCCCACGTGGGCTGGTCGACGCCGGTTGTGATGGACGGCCAGGTCTGGCTCACGACCGCGACGCCCGATGGGCATGAGTTCTTCGCGATCTGCGTGGACGCCGGGACGGGCGAGATCCGCTTCAACGAAAAGCTCTTCCACGCGGACAATCCCGAGCCGCTGGGCAATCCGATGAACGGCTACGCGTCGCCTTCGCCGACGATCGAGCCCGGGCGGGTGTACGTCCACTTCGGCAGCTACGGCACCGCCTGCCTGGACACGAAGACCTTCGAGGTCCTGTGGAAGCGGGACGATCTGCCCTGTCGGCATTATCGCGGGCCGGGCTCGTCGGTGATCCTGTTCGAGGACCTGCTGATCCTCACCATGGACGGCGTGGACGTGCAGTACGTCGTCGCCCTGGACAAGGCGACCGGGCAAACCGTCTGGAAGACCGACCGCACCGCAAATTGGGACGACCTCGACGAGGACGGCAAGCCGCGGCTCGAAGGCGACATGCGAAAGGCCTACTCCACGCCGCTGGTGGTGGACGTCGACGGGACCAGGCAGATGCTCACCGTCGGAGCCAAGGCGGTCTATGGATACGACCCGAGGACGGGCCGGGAGCTGTGGAAGGTGAACACGCCGGCGTTTTCGGGCGCGGCCAGTCCGATCTACGGTCAAGGCCTGACGTTCATGATCAGCGGGTTCGGCAAGACCGAGCTGCTGGCGATCCGTCCCGACGGGCGGGGCGACGTCACCGACACGCATGTCGCCTGGAAGACCGCGAGCATGGTCCCGCAGACGCCTTCGCCTGTCGTGGTGGGCGAGCTGTTCTTCATGATCAACGACACGGGAAATCTCACCTGCCTGGAAGCCGCGACCGGCAAGCAGTTCTGGCGCGAGCGGGTCCGAGGCAACTTCGCGGCCTCGCTGCTCTACGCCGACGGCAACATCTACTGTTTCAGTCGCGAGGGCCGTGCGACGGTCTTCAAAGCCGCCCGCGAATACGAGGTGGTTGCTACCAACGTGCTGGGTTCCGGCTTCATGGCCTCCCCGGCCGTCTCGGGAAAGGCGCTCTTGCTGAGGACCAAAGAACACCTCTATCGGATCGAAGCGACGAAGTGACACGCGGCTCCCTCCGCGAAACCCGAAATTCGAAGCACGAAATCCGAAACAAATCCAAAGGACCAAAACCCAAATCACCGAAACGCTGCCGCCGTGCCTCGGTCTTGCCTGAGATGAAGGCAGGAAGGTCGGAATGAACCGATGCACGGCCGTCCTGCATTCCGTGCTTCTCTGTCCGTCCGGCAGTTCTCCCCTGCGGTTCACTGCGGCCCTGCGTCACTGCGTGATACAGAGTCTCCTTCACCACAGAGGTAGGATAGAGAAGGCTGTTCTCCTGGAGCCGGATCGGCTCCAATGACGCACTCGTGGTGCACGTTGACGAACGGATGTCCATCGAAGGAGAACAGCCATGACTACAGTAACGATCGGAATGGATTTGG
>DATIKY010000387.1:0-3040 GCA_035476995.1 Sedimentisphaerales bacterium
TATCGGCCAAGGAAGGCCAAAACCATGATACCGATCTGACGGCGCAGAGCAAGATCTTCATCCACGATGAAATGGCACCACAGCCTCTGGCACCGCCGCCCAAGCTCCGCGCCAACCACGATCAAGGCAGTGCCATTCGCCCCTCGGAGTTTTTCAGATTTTCTTTCGTCCTGTGAGGCGATCGGGCCCCAAACGACGCATTGTGAGTAGGTGGAGCTGGTGATTTAAGAAACGGGTCCGTGGCCGAGACCAGCCAAGAGGTCGAAGAAATGTACGACGAGGCTCTCACAAGCCACACACACGAAGGACTGCGAGTCGTGCGCTCGCAGCCCTTTTTTCCCTGAGGGAGACCTTATGTCGTTCTTCACGCTGACATCCGGTTGGGTGGGCAAGGCGGCCACAGAATCGCCCTGGAGAGTGTTGGTCGCAGGGGCAATAGACCCGACTCAGAACGCTCTCCGCACCGTCCTGGAGCGATGCGGCGTGTCTGCGCCATGTTGCATGACCCCGTCGGAAATTCGCGTCGGATTGGAGCATGAATCCTGCAGTCTGCTGATCGTCTGTCTCGATGATGAGCAAGACGAGAGGTTCGAACTGGTCAAGCAGGCGAAGACGCCCTGTCCATCGACGCCGATTCTGGCCCTCGTGAAACCCGGCGACGTGCCGCTGGCGGTCGCAGTGATGAAGGCCGGGGCTGCCGATTGCCTCGAAACCTCCGTCGAGGCGGCAACATTGCGTTCCGCTATCTTGGGGCTGCTGGAACAGTACTCTGCTGCCGACCGCAGCACCAGCTTGGGGTTGACGCAGACAGAATCCGTGGTGCTGGACCATATCCTGGAAGGTAGGACCAGCCGCCAGATCGCGGACATGCTCCACCGTTCCACCCGGACCGTCGAGGTCCACCGCCGGGCGATCATGCGCAAACTGGGTGTCTCAAATGTGATTGACCTCTTCAGGTGTGTGACATCGCTGGGGCTTATTACACACGGCTCCCGGCTCATTCAGAATGATTTCACTCAAGCTGTTGGCACTTGAAAACTTGCCATGTTTCCGGGAGAATACCCTTTGTCCCAGGAGCATAGGGACGGTGGGGAGCAAACATGGCAAGACTGACGGTGATTCTGAATGCCATAGAACAGGGGGACAACGAAGCCGCCGACCGGCTGCTGCCGGAGGTCTACCAGGAATTGCGTATCCTGGCGGGCCAGAGGCTTTCCCAGGAACGCTCGGGCCAGACGCTTCAGCCGACGGCCCTCGTCCACGAAGCCTACCTTCGCCTGGTCGGGTCCGGGTCCTGTTCCTGGCAGGGGCGTGGCCATTTCTTCGCGGCCGCTGCGGAGGCCATGCGACGAATCCTCGTGGACCGAGCCCGGCGGAAACGACGTCTCAAGCGAGGAGGCAGTCACCAGCGTGTTGAACTCGACGGGAATGATCCGGCGGGTGAGCAACCGCCGGAGATCCTGCTTGCGTTGGACGAGGCTCTGGCGAAACTCGCCCAGGAGGACCCGGTGAAAGCCGAACTGGTCAAGCTCCGCTATTTTGCCGGCCTGACAATCCCGGAGGCGGCCAAGGCGCTGGATATCTCCAAGGCCACGGCCGACCGCTACTGGTCGTACGCTCGCGCCTGGCTGTACGAGGAGATCAACAAGCCTTAGTCCGCGAGATTCCTTCAGATTTTTCCTTCCGGCTGAGGCGATTCGGCCCGAAAAGGCGCACTGTAGAGTGAAGCTGGTGGTTCAGGAGCACAGCCATGGCGGAAGCCTCTCAAAGAGTCGAGGAGATCTATTACGAAGCCCTGCAGAAGAAGGCAGGGTTCGAGCGTCTGTCCTACCTGGACACCGCCTGCGGGCACGATTCCGGCCTTCGCAGCCGCCTGGAGAGCCTGCTGAAGGCCAACGATGAGGCGGGGGATTTCCTGGAGACCCCGCCAATCGAGGTGGACGACACGCTCGACCGCACCCCCATCGTCGAAGGCCCCGGCTCCATGATCGGCCCGTACAAGCTGCTGGAGAAGATCGGGGAAGGCGGCATGGCGGTGGTCTACATGGCCGAGCAGCAGAGCCCCGTCCGGCGCCGAGTGGCCCTCAAGATCATCAAGCTGGGCATGGACACCCGCCAGGTTATCGTCCGGTTCGAGGCGGAGCGTCAGGCCTTGGCCATGATGAACCACCCGAACATCGCCAAAATCTTCGACGCCGGGGCGACGGAGACCGGGCGGCCGTACTTCGTCATGGAACTCGTGCGAGGCGTCTCCATTACCGAGCATTGCGACCGAAATCAACTGACGACGCAGGAGCGGCTGGAGTTGTTCGTGCCCGTCTGCAATGCGGTCCACCACGCCCACATCAAAGGCATCATCCATCGGGACCTCAAGCCCTCGAACATCATGGTGACGCTTCATGACGGCGTTGCGATCCCCATGATCATCGATTTTGGCATCGCCAAGGCCACGAACCAACGTTTGACCGAGCGCACGGTGTTCACCCGCTACGCCGAGTTGATCGGCACGCCGGAGTACATGAGCCCCGAGCAGGCGGAGATGAGCGCCTTGGACATCGACACCCGGACCGACATCTACTCGCTCGGCGTCGTCCTCTACGAGCTTCTCACAGGGGTCCTGCCCTTCGACGAAGAAACGTTGAGGTCGGCGGCCCTGGGCGAGATCCAGCGGATCATCCGAGAGGTGGAGCCGCCCCGGCCCAGCACCCGCCTGTCAGCCCTGGGCGAGCGGGCAAGGAAGATCGTGGAAAGCCGCCGGACCGATAGTGCCGCCTTGGCGAAGCGGCTGCGCAGCGAATTGGAATGGATCCCGCTCAAGGCCCTGCGAAAAGACCGCACCCGTCGATACCGATCCGCCTCCGAACTTGCAGACGACGTCCAGAACTACTTGAGCGGTCGTCCCCGGAAGTTGTCAAGTTGAATGAGACAGTTCCTTTTCACAATTAAGCTCTAATCAATCCGTTGTTTTTGGGGCCTCCTTGGGCGGATTGATCCAGACGGCCTGAGGGGGCAACGCCGCCTCGGGCGGTTTGTGTAGGAA
>DATIKY010000388.1:0-26275 GCA_035476995.1 Sedimentisphaerales bacterium
CGGACCTCCATCGCCGCCTTCACGAGCCAGTACCTCTCGAGCCTGCTGATGTGCACGCCACTGGCCCAAGCCGACACGGACATCAAGGTCACCCTGCTGAACGAACCCGGCTACGTCCAGATGACACTCGACTGGCTGGACAAGCAGGGCATCCAGTACGAGCACGACGGCCTCCGGCGATTCCACATGACAGGCGGCCAGAGCTACAAGGCCTACGACCTGCCCGTTCCCGCGGATTTCTCCAGCGCGACGTTCTTCCTCTGTGCGGCGGCCCTGTTCGGCGACGGCGTCACGCTCAAGGGCCTGGACTTCTCCGACAGCCAGCCCGACAAGGCGGTCGTCGACTATCTCCGCGAGATGGGCGCCGATATCAAGACCGGGCCCGACGGCATCACCGTCAAAGCTTCGTCGCTCAAGGGCATTACCATCGACATGAACGCCACGCCGGACGCCCTGCCGGCCATGGCGGTCACCGCTGCATTTGCCGAGGGCACCACGCGGCTGGTCAACGTGCCGCACGCCCGCAGCAAAGAGACTGACCGAATCCGATGCATGGCGGAAGAACTCACGAGGATGGGGGCCCAGGTCGAAGAACTGCCCGATGGCCTGGTCGTACATCACAGCAAGCTCTCGGCGGCGCACCTGGACGGGCGGAGCGACCATCGGATCGTCATGGCCCTGTCCCTGGCGGCGATGGGGCTCGACAAACCCTGCACTATTGAGACCGCCGAGGCGATCAAGGTGACGTTCCCGGAATTCGTCACGCTGATGAACGCTCTCGGCGGAGACATGGAGATCAAGGGCTGACGATGAAGATCGTACTGGCGGGACCCAAAGGCGCGGGAAAAAGCTCCGTGGCGGCCAAACTGGCGGAACGGACCGGGCTGCAGGCGATCGAGACCGACCGCCTGATTGAGGAGTGCTTCGAGCGCGACACCGGCGAAAAACACACCTGTCGGGAGATCTTCATCGAGCACGGCGAGCAAGCATTCCGGTCCGTCGAGCGGAAGGTCGCGGTCGAACTGGCCGAGACGGACTGGAAGCTGATCGTCTGCGGCGGATCGAGCCTGCTGGACCCCGCCAGCCGGAGGGCCCTGCGCGAGAACGCCATCCTGATCTACCTGACCGCCAAGCCGGAAACGCTGTGGAATCGCATCGCCAAAGGCGGTCTGCCCCCCTGGCTTCGTGGGCCCGACGCCAAGGCCAAACTCGACAAGAACGTCGCGTACCGCGAGGAGTTGCTGAGTCCCTATGCCGACGCGGTGATCGACACGAGCGACAAGACGCCGGAGCAGATCGCCGAGATCGCAGTCCAGCACATCGTCGAGGAACTGACCATCCGCTGCCGGGCGGCCAACACCTACGGCGACATCATCCGCGTCACCACGTTCGGCGAGAGCCACGGCCCGGCCATCGGCGCGGTCCTCGACGGGGTCAAGCCGGGCATCGACTTCTCCGTCCAGGAGATTCAGACGCAACTGAACCGCCGGCGCCCCGGCCAGAGCGAGGTGACCACGCCCCGCGACGAGAAGGACCAGGTCGAGATTCTCTCGGGCGTCTTCCAGGGCAAGACCACCGGTGCCCCGATCGCGATGGCCATCTTCAACCGCGACCACGACTCTTCCAAATACGAAGGCATCAAGGACCTCTTCCGGCCGGGCCACGCGGACTTCACCTACTACCGCAAGTACGGCATCCGCGACTACCGCGGCGGCGGGCGGTCCTCCGGCCGCGAGACGGCCGGGCGAGTCCTGGGCGGTGCATTCGCCAAGCAGGAGTTGGCCAAGCGAGGCGTGCGGATCGTCGCCCACGCCATCGAAATCGCAGGGATCGCCGCGAGCCGATGCGACTACGAAGCCATCGAGTCGAACCCGGTGCGCTGCGCCGACCCCGAGGCGGCCCAGCGAATGGTCCAGGCGATCCTGGCGGCCAAAGACGACAATGACTCCGTCGGCGGCGTCGTGCAGCTCGAAATCCACGGCCTGCCGGCGGGCCTGGGCGACCCGGTCTTCCAGAAGCTCGACTCCCGGCTGACGGCCGCGATCATGACCCTCGGAGCGGTCAAGGGCATTGAAGTGGGCAGAGGCTTCGAGCTGGCCCGCATGCGGGGCAGCCGGTCCAACGACAACATGGCCGACGGCGGCTTCGTCTCCAACAACGCCGGCGGCGTCACCGGCGGCATCTCCACCGGCCAGCCCGTTCTCCTGCGAATCGCGGTCAAGCCGACCTCGTCGATCGCCAAGCCCCAGCGGACCCTGGACACCCAAATGCAGAACCAACCCATCGAGACCCACGGCCGGCACGACCCGTGCATCGTCCCGCGGGTGATTCCGGTGATCGAGAGCATGGCGGCCCTGGCCCTGCTGGACGCCTGGGAGGTTCAGGACCGCCTCCGCCCCGGCTGGAACCTGCGGTAGCGAGCGCATTCGATGCTCCCCGCACGTCCCGCACGAGACCGCCCTGCGATCGACGAACGACTACAAGGCCATGCGGCACGCCCCGGACCCCTTCTATCAGGAGGTCTACGTCAAGGGCCGGATCAACCCGGACATGCGGTTCCTGGAGAAGGCCGCGGTCCTGGCCCAGGTCGAGAACGAGATCGACGAGATCCGCGACAAGGCGCCCTACATGGCTGCCGAGGAGATCCGCGAGCGGTTCGGCGTGCACCCGGTTGTCAATTGTCCGGACATCGAAGCCGCCCAGGCGATGCTCGAAGCCTGCAACGCGATCTGCCGACAGGGAGACTCCGCAGGAGGCGTGGTCGAGGTGATCGTGCTGGGCGCCCCGGCCGGCCTGGGCGAGCCGGTGTTCGACAAGCTCGACGCGGAACTCGGCCGGATGCTGGGAATCGGCGCCGTCAAAGGCGTCGAGGTCGGAGCGGGATTCGCAGTCAAGGACATGACCGGGTATTCAGAACAACGACCAGATGCACGCCGTGGAAGGCAAGGTGGACTTCCTCTCCAACCACGCCGGCGGCATCACCGGCGGCCTGACCACCGGCCAGCCCATCATCGTCCGCCTGGCGGCCAAGCCCACGCCGACGATCGCCAAGCCGCAGCAGACGATCGACAAGTACACGCTGGAGAACACCGCCCTGGCCGCCATTACCCGTCGGGACCCGACGATCGTCGCAAGGATCTGGCCGGTCGCGGAGAACTACACCGCCCTGGTGATCCTGGACCACCTAATGATGCACTACGGCTACCAGGCGATCCGAAGCAACGTCGAGCAGGCGTAGCGATCTCTGGGCTTCTCTCCAAGGGAATTCGGCGCTCCGCACCGTGCGAGGATGGTCTGCCCCCCGTGCGGCTTCGATCCTGCGGATTCGGATGGATTCGTACGCGGATCATTTTGAATCCGCATCAGACATCCCTGCTGCACAGCGTTGCGCAAAAGTCAGCCCCGGGGAAAAGCCAACCCCGGGGCTGAGTGAACTCTCTCTTACAGGCTCGGGCTGATCGCCCTTGCCGAAACCCTAACGCGATATTCCATCGATGGGAACCGCCATCGTCCACGGCGACCACCGAGTCTCGTTGCCGTTGGCGTCGCGGGCCTTGACGCGGAACTCGAAGCCGCTGTTGCGTCTGCCGACAAAGACCCTGTACACGGGATCAGCCACCCAACCGCTGCTGTAGCGATTGTCGCTGCATTCGAAGTAGTACAGTATCCCGCCGCTGGCGTCGTCCGCGGTCGTGGCCGTCATCTCGATATAGATGTCCAGCCGGCCGCCGCCGCCGTCCACTTCCGTCGGCATGCCGTTCGGGTCGAACGTCATCGGGTTCGGAGTCGGAGGAATCCGCTCGGTCGGCGTCTGGGTCGTCACATAGGCCCAGCCGGACCAGGGAGTCTCGTTCGTCCGCGACGAGAGATCCCGCGCCTTGACGCGGTACGCGTACCTCGTCGTTGGCGCCAGGTTCACGTCGGTGTAGAACGGATCATTGATCCACCCGCTGGGATGAGCGCCCGGCGTATTGCTGTCGAAGTAATACTGCACGCCGCTGTCGTCGTAGGCGATCCGAGCCGTCATCGTGACCTGGGTCGGAGAATCCGCGACAATCGCCAGGATGTACGGATCGGGCGTCGGCGCCGTCCTGTCGGCCCCGCCGGCGAACCGGACCTCGGACCACTTGGTCTCGTTGCCCAGGGCGTCGCGGGCCTTGACGCGGTACCCGTATTCGATGTCCCTGGACAACCCGGTGTCCTTGTAGACCCGGCTCTTGATCCAGCCGCTGTCATGTCCGTTGCCGTGGACGCACTCGAAGTAGTACTCGACATCCCAACCCCAGGCGTCGATCGCCTCGCGGGCGGTCATCTCGACGACGATGCCGCCGCCGATGATCGCGATGCCCGACTTCATGTTCGGGACCTCTTCCCACTCGGCCGCGTCCGGCGTCGGCGGGGTCGTGTCCCGCACCAGCCAGCATTCCGAGAAGAAGGACAAATCCAGGGCGTTGACCTGGGAATCGAAGTTGAAATCGGCTCCCTGGCACCAGCCGCCGACCTGGCCGCAACCTTCGTTGAGCCATTGCGTGGCGAACCGGGCGAAGTCCACGAAGTCGATCATGCCGTCGTAGGCCAGATCGCAGAACTTGCAGGGCTCGCGAATCGGATAATGGTAGCCCATGTCCACCTGGCCGGAGTCCGGCGCGCCATCCGTGCGGGTCGTGTACCGGGACATCCCCGCCGCGCCGGCGGTCGTGCTGCCGGCATCGACGCACGGACTGGCGGGACTCAGATAGAAGTTGCCGAGCGGACCGGGCACGAACAACGGGTCGTCGGCCTTGGCCGGAATCCCGCGGAGGACGCCGTCGCCGTAGACCAGCGTGCACCCGTTGTCGACGTAGACGTCGTTGGGTCCCAGGATGATGTTGCTGTAGGACACATGGAGCTTGCCGCACTGGCGGTCGAGCTCAAGGCCCGTTCCGACGGCCAATTCGGTCCCGAGACGGCCGCCGTTCTTCCAGAAGATGCTGTCGAGCACCTTGGCGTCGCTGAAGGAGCCGCAGAACAGACCGCCGCCGAAGCCGCTGGTGGTGTCCGTCGGACTGCCCGGCGACGAGTTGCCGACGAACGTGCAGTTGCGGATCGTCGGCGTGGCGTACCAGTTCGTCGAGATGCCGCCGCCGTCGCGGAACGCCAGGTTGCTGAGGATCAAACAGTTCACGATGGTGGAACTGTTCTCGCCGCGGAGGTAGAGACCGCCGCCGGAGCCTTCGGAGGAGTTGCCTGCGATGTTGCAGTCGTGCACCCGCGCGGTCGCGGACGAGAGGAAGAAGCCGCCGCCCATGGGCAGGACTCCCACGTCGGCCGTGGCGGCGCCGTCGATGGTCGCCAGGTTGTTGCGGACCTCGCAGCCGCCGACGGTGATGTCGCCGCCCACGCCGGCCACGCCCGCGCCGCGAATCGCGACGTTTCCGACGATCTCGGTGTCATAGACCTTCGCCACCGCGTCGGCCAGGTACAGAGCGCCGCCGGTGTCGGCTTCGTTGTCCACGAAGTTGCAGTCCACGAACAGAACGCTGGAGGTGAACTCGGCCGCAACGCCGCCGCCGAAGCCGACGTACGGGTCCATGCGGAAGTTGGTCTGGCCGGCCGCCGGGACCGAAGCGCTGTTGTTGGAGAAGTTGCAGCTTCGGAAAGTCACCGTGGTGTCGGCCGCGCAGTAGACGCCGCCGCCGTAGCTGGGGATCTCGAACGGAATCAGCGGTTCCGCGATCCGTCCGGTCGTCTTCGTGCCGCCCTGGCCGGTCAGACCGCCCAAGGTCTGGTTGCCGCGGATGGTGCACTCGACGAACTCGGCCTTGCACCTCTCATCGAGGAAGACGCCGCCGCCGTAGGCGGAATACCAGCGATAGTCGCCCACGTAGGAGCCGCCGCCGATCGTGGCGTTGGCGCCGCCGAAGCTGACGTTCTGGTTGGCGAACGCCTGCTGAATCTGCATGGCGTAATCCCATTCCCAGAGGCTCCACAGCTCGTCGTCGACAACCTCGGCCCCCAGGTTCTCCGGGTCGATGTTGATCGGCAGCGACGGCGTGTAGTTTCCGCCGTAATTGGCCAGACCGCCGTTGGCGACTTCGCCGCCTCCGTTGCCGCCGTTGCCGGCCTGCGCCGTGTTGTTCTCGATGATGCAGTTGACGAACAGCGGATTGGTGTCGGAAGCGCAGTAGATCGCGCCGCCGCGGGCCCAGCCGCCCCAACCGCCGCGACCGGCGTTGCGGGTGGCGTCGGCGCCGACGCCGTTGCCGCCGTTGCCGGCGGTGATCGTATTGTTGCGGATCACGCAGTTCTTGATCGTCGGGCTGGCGCCGGGCAGCAGGATCATGGCCGCGCCCTGAATCGGAGCGCCGTCGTAGCCGTTCGGATGGCCGTTGGCCCGGTCGCCGTCGGTGCCGTCGATCGCGGTGCCGCCGAAGTTCTCCAGCGTGAAACCGTTCAGGACCGTCCGACGGGTGGTGTCGCCGGAGAACACAACGCCCACGCGGCTGATCGTGTTGCCGTTGACGCCGGCGGGGCCTCGGATCACGGTGGCTGCGACCGTGCACGGATCCTGCGGATTTCTGGACGTGATGGTGACCGCCTTGTCCACAATCAACGCGATCTCGTCATAGCCGCTGTAGTAGGTGCCGGAATCGACCACGATCGTGTCGCCGTCCTCCGCAGCCATAACCGCCTTCTGGAGGGTGGTGTAGTCGCCCGGAATCGTCACGACGCGAGGCTGACGCTGTTCGAGCGTCACGGTGACGCGTCGATCCGCCGTCAGAGTGACATAGTTCACCCGGCCGGTCAGGGCGTCGTTGTCGGTGCCCGTCCACTTCACGACCTTCCAGCCGTCGTCGGGGAAGACCTCCAGACGGATCACGTTGTTGGACGAACCTTCATACACCAGTGCGAACGGCGGATGGATCGTGCCGTGAACCACTCCGTCGACCTCGGCCGGCAGAACCTGGGCGGTCAGCGTGTAGAGCGTCACGCCCCCTTGGTAGTGATAGCCCATGTCCACGATGCCGGTGTCGCCCTTGCCGTCGGTGCGGGTCGTGCGATCGCCCAACCCGATGCTGGGCAGGTCGGCCGGGCCGCTGCCGGCGTCGACCGCCGGACTCTGACGTCCCTGGCCGGACGCCGTCTGACTCAGATAGTAGCCGGCGATGAACATCGGATCGGCGCCGATATTGCCGGTGCTCGGACTCCAAACCTCTTCCACGGAGTTCCAACCCGGCAGAATCGAGCCTTCGGACACGTAGATCGCAGGCCCGGAGTCGGTGAACAGGCGAATGCCGGCCAGGATGCCCGCGACCGCCTCGTTGGGGTCGGACGCCTGGACCAGAGCCCCGCCGGCGCCGCCGACCAGGGTGCGGAAGTAAGCCGCGGTGGTTATATCCTCGCCAAGCTGGACCGCGATGATCCTCTTGCTGGGCGCCCGCGTGGCCGCGGAGGCCACGTCGGCCATCGTGTAGGCGTCGACGCCGGGTTCCGGATCATGCGGCGGCGCGTCGCCGATCAGCACGATGACGCGGTCGACCTCGCCGCCCCGCCAGCCGCCCAGGTCGTTGCCGTCGATCGTCCTCATAAGAGCGTAATAGACGGAGTCGGGCGCATCGCCGCCGGAATCGGCCGGCGTCGCGATCGAATTGATCGCGCTGACGACGCGGTTGGCATTGTCGCTGAACGGAAGGACCGCGCGGTACGGATAATCGGAGGCCGTCCCGAAGGCGCCGACCGTACTGTTGAAGTCCTTGAAGTCCACCACCGCGATGCGGTAATCCCGCACCTTCTGCCCGACCAGCCCGACGATGTCCGTGGCAGCGGATTTGATCTCCGTCATGTATTGCTGCATGGTGCTGCTGGAGTCGAAGACCAGGACCAGATCGAGCGGAGTATCGCTGACGGAGCACGGGTCGGACGTCGGCTGGACGTCGCTGTAGGTCAGACGCAGAGACGACGGATGGGAACCATAGAGGAACCCGTGGGTGACCGCGATCTGAGAGCCCTGGGCGTTGCTGCTGTTGCCCCAGACGATGGAGTTGGCGACCACCGCGTTGGAGTCGTAGCCCACGAACAGACCGCCGCCGTAGGCGTTTTCCAGGCTGTTGAGGACGACGTTGTCCGCGATCGTGCAGTTGGAGACGGAAATCTCGTCGCGCCAGACGGCCAGACCGCCGCCGTCGTGCCCTGCGGCGTTGCCGTAGATCAGACAGTTGTGCAACAGAGGCTCAACCGTCACATCCTGGTCGTACCCGCTGAAGTAGATGCCGCCGCCGGAGTACATGGCCCGGTTGTCCGCGAAGATGCTGTCGCGGATGTCCAGGATCGAATTGACGCTGCACAGACCGCCGCCCCAGCCCTTGACGCCGCTGAACGGAAAGGCCGCGTCCAACAGGATGAGGTTCGGATCGACGTTCGACTGGAACGCGCGGTTGCGATGCACGAGGGTGTCGCTGATCGAGCCGGTGGAATCCATCGCGTAGAGACCGCCGCCGTGATACGCCTCGTTGTTGGCGATGTTGCAGTCGATGATCGTCAGCAGCGACCTGGAGGACCAGATGCCGCCGCCGACGGCGGAACGGCTGTCCTCGATCCTGCACCGCAGGAACAGCGGCGCACAGTCGGTCTCGATGGCCACCGAACCGCCGTAGCTGATGTACACATCGTCGGGCAGCGCCGCCGATATGTTCGTGTCGGCGATGTTGTTCTTGAAGACGCAGCCGATGAACTCCGGATTGCTCGCGCTGCCGATGTAGACGGCGCCGCCGAAGTTCTCGATGTCCAGGTTTCGACTGGGAATCGGATCGCTGCCGCCGCCGACGCCGGAGACGCCGCCGTAGGTGCGGTTGTCGCTGAAGTTGCAGTCGATGAACCTCGGCGAGCTGTAGTACTCGATGTACACCGCGCCGCCGTAGCCGCTGTACCTCCAGTAATCGTCATGGTAGGTGCGAGGATCGTCGACCACGGTGTCCACGTCGCCGAGCAGAATCAGATCGCCGTTGGCGTTGAACTCGCCCCATTCCCAGCCGTCCCACCAGGTGCGGATGTTCTTTTCGACGGACTCGGACATCATCCAGTTTCCGCCGCGTCCGCCTTGGGCGCCTTGGTTGCCGGTTCCGCCGTTGCCGCCGTTGCCGCCGATGGCCCTGCAGTTCTGGAACAGACAGTTCTCGAAGGTCGGATTGCTTCTGAAGCCGATGTACGCGGCGCCGCCGTAGGCCCAGCCGGCCCAGCCGCCGTCGAAGCCGACGGGGTGCGCCTCGGTGCCGCCCGAACCCGCGCCGCCGTTGCCGCCGGTGATGGCGCAATCGACGAATCGGCAGTTGCGAATCGTGGGCGATGCGCCGACGATGATCATGACGCCGCCCATGACGGGGCCGCCCGGCTCGCCGTCGTGCGGCGGAGGCGTAATCGCGCCGCCGTCTCGGCCGAGCGCACCGACCCAGTTGACGTCGCCGATCGTCAGACCGTCGATCACCGTCTCGCTTCCAACGTCCATGATCTCGAATCGATAGCCGCGAAGGATCGTCGCGGCCACCACCTCGGGATCGGCGGGGTTGGAGCCGGTCAGCGTGATGTTCTTGTTGCGAATCCGGATGTAACTCCATGGATAGATGCTGTCGGTGACGACTGGTCGGTACGTGCCCGTCGGAATGACGACGACGTCGCCGTCCGCGGCAGCGTCCACCGCGTGCTGGATGCTCAAGTATTGCTGCCTGCTGCCGACCACGATGATCCTGGGCTGGCCGAAGACGACCGAAACGCGTTTGTCCGGCCCGATGATCACGGTGTTCGTGGGACTGCTGGACACGTCATCGGTGGTCCCGGACCACTGATTGACCCGCCATCCGGCCTCCGGTACCGCGGTCAGCGTCACCGCGGTGCCGGCGTAGAACTCGCCCGAGATCGGACTGACGGTTCCGTGACCGCCGATGACCTCCACGCTCAGGGTGTACTTGGGCATCGTCGTGTGGTCCTGGAAATGATAGCCCAGGTCCACGGCGCCGGTGTCTTTCATGCCGTCGATCCGCGTGGTCAGATCCGCCAGGCCGACGCCCGAGGCGGAGCTGCTGCCTGCGTTGATCGCGGGACTGTTGGCGGCCTGGCCGGCAGCGGTCTGGCTCAGGTAGAAGCGGCCGAGCGGACCTTCCACGAACAGCGGATCGCCCACGATGTTCGTCGAACTGTGGTCCCGGCACGACTTGGCGACGATGTTGCCGGTCACGGTGTCCAGCACGCCGCAATCGGCGGGCGTGTTCTCATGGAACAGGCTGTGCGTGACCATCGTGTCCGCGAAATCTACTTCCGCCACCGCGTACTTGCCGTTCTTCACGAAAATCGAGTCGGTGACCGTCGCCTTGGAGCTCCAGTCGCAGAACAGGGCGCCGCCCAGATTGCCGGCGGTGTTCTCCGCGAACGTGCTGTTGGCGATCGTGGGCCGGGCGAACAGGTTGCTCGATACGGCGCCGCCGTCGCGGAAGGCGGAGTTGGACGCGAAGAGGCAGTTCCGCACGACGTGGGTGACCGTGCCGCCGTCGGCGTAGAAGCACAGGGCGCCGCCGGTGCCTTTGGCGCCGGTGGCCGAGTTGTTCGTGAACATGCAGTCGTCGATCTGGGCGTTCGCGGTGGCCAGCACCAGACCGCCGCCGACGTCGATACCGGCGCCGGGGGCCTTGCGGGCGAACTTCCCGCGATTGAGGTAGCGAGCGTCCAGGAGACTGGACAGCACTGACGTGCTCGAAGCCGTAAGAGAGTCGCTGACAAGCACGTCGGAAGCCAGAGTCACGCCGCTGCCGCCGATGGCGGTGTTGCCGCTGATGCTGCCGCCGCGGAGCTCGATGCCGCCGCCGGTGACGAACAGACCGCCGCCGCTCTTGGCCCGATTGTTCAGGAAGTAGCTTTCCGTCACCACCGCATCGACGTCCTCCAGGTGAAGGGCGCCGCCCTGGGCGTAGAAGCCCTCGCTGGCGGAGTTGCCGCTGAAGATGCACGACTCGATGTTCAGGGACAGGTTCCGCTTGGTGGTGGAATCGTTTGCGTCATAGAAGGCTTCGATCGCGCCGCCGCTTTCGCCCGCCTTGTTGCCGGCGAACGCGCAATCGACGAAGTACGCATCGCTCAGCAGGCGAATCGCGCCGCCGCTGCCGGCGGAGGAGTTGCTCTGGAATTCGCAGTTGCGGAACGTCACGTCCGGGCAGGAAGGCCCGATGTACACGGCGCCGCCCTCAAACGAGAAACCGACCGGATAGACATTGATGATCTGGCCGTCCACGATCCGCACTTGGGTGACAAGGGACGCGTCGACAGGGATCTCGGGCGCCCTGTTGCGGCTGAACTCCGTCGCGTTGGCGTCGATGACGCTGCCACCGACGAGGTAGATGGCCCCGCTGACGTTCTCGACGAACTGGCAGCGGTCCAGATTGAGCTGATTGCCGGAGGCAACGTAGATCGCGCCGCCGGGGGCGTGAAGACGGAATTCCTCGTCTTCCGTTTCGCTGCTGAGGCCGACGGACTCGTAGTTATACCCTGCATACGCGCTGTTGGCGGTGAACTTGCAGTCAATGAACGTCAGGTTGGCGTCGCCTTGGTAGACCGCACCGCCGGCGATCGTCCCGTTGACCGTCAGTTGCCCCTGTGAGCCGGGACCGGCGGGGTTGGGATACGGATCGCCCAGGCCGCTGCCGGGACCGTTCACGCCCACCGCGCCGACCGCGCCGATCAACGCCCGGTTGTCGGTGAACAAGCAGTTCTTGAAGACCGCGTCGCTGCCGCCAGAGGCATAGACCGCGCCGCCATGGCCGTCGCCTGTGGCGCTGCCGGCATTGCCGCCCCAGCTTTCGCGACCGCTGCCGAGATTCTGCTGAGAACCGTCGCCGCCGTCGCCGCCCATGCCGCCTCGGGCGTTGCAGTTGCGGATGATGCAATCGACGAAGGTGGGCTTGCTGCCGCCCAGACAGGCGATGGCGCCGCCAAAGGAGTCGCCGGTGCCGCTTCCGGCGTGGCCGCCCCAGTAGCCGTCCTCGTCCGAGTTCTCGGGAATGCTGAAACCATCGATGCCGTTGCCGCCCTGGGCTGCGACGACCGTGCAGTTCTCGATCACGCACTTATGGAACGTGGGCGAGCTGCCGTTTTCGCACAGGATCGCGCCGCCATAACCGGTGCCGGTGACGCTGGTGCCGCCGGCCATGCGGATGGGGGAATCCTCATCGGTGGGGTCGACCGGACCGCCGGAGACGCCGCCGGTGATGCCCACGGCGCCGATCCAGTATCCGTTGCGGATGGTCACGCCGGAGATCACGCAGTCGGCGGTCTCTCCGTTGTGGAAGTGGAACGCGCGTTTACGCGTGAACCGGCTGCCCTGGCAATCGATGATCGTGCTGGCCACCACCGACGGATCGTTCGGATCGGTGGACATGATCCGGATATTCTTGCTCTGGAGGTCGATGCCCGCGGGATTGCTGATGTAGTAGACGCCCGCGCTGAGGATGATGTTCGTCGCGCCCGGGCTGGCCGCCAGGACCGCGGCCTCGATGGTCCGGTAGTGCGTGGGGACCAGCAGGTTGCGGGTCGCGGCCAGTTCGAATTCGACGGTGACGAACTTGTCGGCGCCGCTGTCCATCGTCACGACCGCGGTGTTCTTGTTCCAGGACGGATCGACATCGGTGCCGATCCACTGGCGGACGCGCCAGCCTTCCTCGGGAACAGCCGTGAGCGTCACTTCCTGGAACTCATGGTACAGGCCGGTCATCGGGGTCACGGCACCGTGGCCGCCGACGATGGTGACCGTCAGGTTGTATCGGCCGGGACCGGGGTAGTGGAAGCCCATGTCCACCTGGCCGGAGTCGCCGCGATTGTCGGTCCGCGTGGTGTACCCGGCCATGCCGATCTGGTTGGCCCTGGCGCTGCCGGCATCGACCGCCGGACTGGTCCGGTCCTGACCCGCGGCCGTCTGGCTCAGGTAGTACGAAGCCACGAACAGCGGGTCGGCGTCGATGTTGCCTTCGAGCCAGTTGAGCGTGCGTCCCGGCTCGATGTGGACGCCCGATCGACCGCCCTGGACGTCGCTGAACTTGACGGTCAGAGCCGCCGGACGCGGGAGGTACCTCGGATCGTCCTTGCTGCCGATGGCGATCTGGTTGCCGAACCGACCCTGGTTGCCCCAGAGAATGCTGTCGGTCAGGATGGTCTTGCTGCTGTGGGTGCAGAGCAGACCGCCGCCGTAGCCGGCGCTGCTGTTGTTCGGATCGGAGGTGGCGTTCTCCACGATCGTGCAGTTGCTGATCAGCAGACCGGTGTCCCACTGGGCGCTGACGCCCGCGCCGCCGCTCCAGGCGCTGTTGCCCTTGATCAGACAGTTCTGAAGCCTGGGCAGGCCGCCGGCGAAGTACAGACCGCCGCCGACGCCGCGGACCATGTTTTCGCTGATGAACGAGTCCCGGATCAACGCGTTGGAGGACAGGCAGTACAGACCGGCGCCCGAGCCGCAGTCGCGGTCGCCCAGCGTGGCGATGTCCGGAGGCGTGAACGGGTTGTTCGGATCGAACATGGAGTTCGGATCGTTCGGATCGGGCCACTGGTCCGAAGGCGGCCACGTGGATTGGTCGTTCGGATCGGGCGTCGGCGCCGCCACGAAGACCGTGATCGCAGTGCCCAGAGCGGTGTTGCCCCGGACGACGCAGTTGGTGATCTCCGGAGCGCCGCCGCTCCAGTAGAGACCGCCGCCGTGTTCGGCGGTGTTGGCGCGGAACGTGCTGTCGACGATGCGGACGGAGGCCTGGTTGCCGTACCAGTACAGGCCGCCGCCGAAGGCCGCGACGTTGCTCTCGAACCGGCTCTTGTTCACGCGGATCGAACCGCCGTTGAAGAAATCCTGCGCGTTGTCGTCGAAGATGCCGCCGCCGTAGATGGCGCCGCCGAGACCGCTGGCGTGGCTGGCGGCCGAGTTGCCCGTGAAGGTCGAATCGTTCACGTCGAGGTCGCAGTCGTACCAGAGGTAGATGCCGCCGCCGTCGCCGGGGGCGCTGTTGTTCAGATAGCTGCTCCGATTGACCGTGACCGAACAGCCGGTGCCGAACGCCTGGGCGCCGCCGTCGCCGCCGGCGGTGTTGCTGCGGAAGGTGCAGCGGTCCAGGACGCTCGTGCAATTGTCGAAGTAGTATTCCGCGCCGCCGCTGTCGACCTGGGCCGTGTTGGAGATCATGGAGCAGTTGGTCAGCTTGACGGTGCAGCCCGCGCTGTAGAGCACGGCGCCGCCGAAGCTGGTAGTTGTGCTGCGGGCATAGGACCCACCGCTTCCAGGCGCACCGTCGCCGCCGCCGGCCCCGGCGTCGCCCGCCGGAGCACCGCTGCCGCCGTTGCCACCGGCGCCGCCTGCGGCGCCTTCGCCGCCGGGCGCGCCGGCGCCACCGGCGCCGCCTGCGTATTCAACCGTCACGCCGCCGGAGATCGCCCGGCAACCGCTGATGGTCGTGTCGGACATTTCGATCTGGCAATCCTCTGCGAAGAAGATAGCGCCGCCCCAGGCCATGGTTCCGTTGCGGCCTGTGTTGCCGCCCGCGCCACCGGCGCCGCCTGCGCCGCTGGTCCCATCGGCCCCGTCAGCCCCGGCCTCGCCTTCCGGCTCGCCCGCGCCACCGGCGCCGCCCGCGGCGCCCGCGCCGGCGTTGCCGCCTGCGCCACCCGCGCCGCCGGCGCCGGCTCCTGCGCCGAGACCCTGGCGGACCGTGGTGTTCTGGATCGTCAAGTACCTGATGATCGGCTTGCAGTTGGGTCCGAAGTACATCGCGCCGCCGAGAGCGTCGCCGCCGGCGCCGCCATTGCCGCCGATGCCGCCGGCGCCGCCGGCGCCGCCATTGCCGCCCGCGCCGCCCGCGCCGCCCGCGCCGCCTGCGCCGGCAGTGCCTTCGCCGACTCCTTCTCCGCCGTCCTGGCCGTCCTGGCCCGCCTGGCCGTCCTGACCGTTCTGGCCGGCTTGACCGGCCTGGCCGTTGCCGCCGGAGCCGCCGGAGCCGCCGGAGGCGCTGCAGTCGATGATCGTGCAGTGCAGAATCGTGGGAGCGCTGTTGGCGTCAAAATAGAACGCGCCGCCGTAACCCTGGCCGCCCTTGCCGCCGTTGTATCCGGGGGCGCCGGCCGCGCCATCGGCGCCGACCGCGCCGTCGGCGCCGGCCGCGCCGGGTTCACCGGGCGTTCCGCTGGCGTTCGGGTCCGCCTCCTCGTCCGGAGCCTCCGGCGGCTCCAACGCTTCCGGCGGATCCTCCGGGTCCGGGTGTTCCGGATGATCCGGTTGGGCCGGGAATCCGAACGTGCCGGGAGCGCCGTTGAAGCCGGTCGCGGTGCAGTTGCGAATGATCAGGTTCGACAGGGTCGGACTGCTGCCGTTGAAGCAGGCGATTGCGCCGCCGAGAGCGTCGGCGCCGGAATCTCCGGTGTTGCCGGTCGGGGCGCTGGCGCCCCACTCATGGCCGTTGCCGTTCTGGATGGTGAAGCCGTCGATGACCGAGTCGGCTCCCTCGCCCTTCTGGAACTTGAAGGCACGTCCCTGGCCCTGGCAATCGAGGACGGTCGTGGCCACGCAGGCCGGATCGTCCGGGTTGTCGCTGGTCAGAGTGATCGCTTTGCCGTTGAAATCGAGCGTGCCGTTCAACCGGTAGGTGCCGCGTTTGACGATGATCGTGTCGCCGTGGGTCCGCGCCGCCGCGATCGCCTGGGCGATGCTGGGGAACTGGCCGGGGACTTCAAGAGTCCGCGGCTGCGTGAAGCTGACGGTCACCTCTTTGTCGGAGGTCATCGTCACGGTGTTGGTCAGAGCCCAGCTCGCGTCGTTGTCGGTTCCGTTCCAGCGGTCGATGATGTACGGACCGACCGGGATCGCGGTGACGGTGACGATCTGGCCTTCGCGATAGACCTCGCCTCTGCGGTGCTCCGGCTGGATCTTGCAGGTGTCCGTGCTGCCGGCGACCGGGTACTGGCCCTGGACGCGCGTGGTCAGACGGAACAGCGGGATCTCTTCGAACTCGACCTGGATGGCGACGGGCCCGTTGACCACGAACGTAAGGGTCAGATTCTTCGTCGTGGCGTCCGCGGCACCGACCCAGCGTTTGATGCGCCAGCCGTCCTTGGGCTGGGCCTTGACCGTGACCACTTCAAAGCGTCGGGCTGAACCGCTGCTCGGAGCGACCGTGCCGCCGGCGACATTGGGATCCACAGGATTGCCGGCCGCGTCGATCACGGTGACGATCAGCGGATAATAGACCGCGGGCGCGGCCACGTAATGCGCACCCACGTCGAGATTCCCGGCGTCTGCGACGCCATCGGTGCGTGTGGTCCTCTGCGCCATCTGCGCGGCCAGGGATTCGTCGATGTCCGAGGCGCCCGCGTCGAGGCAGGGACTGTCGGCGAGTTGTCCTGCGGCCGTCTGGCTCAGGTAGTAGGCCCCGTCGGGGCCCTGGGTGAACATCGGATTGGCGTGGAAATTGCCGTCGCCGCCGTCTTCGGTGTCCTCGATGCAGGAGTAGGTGGCGGTGCAACCGAACAGGTCGTCGCCGTTGCCCCACAGAATACAGTTGGTGATCGTCGGATTGGATCCGTCGAAGGCCCAGATGCCGCCGTCCCGCGAGGGCGTGGCGTCGTCCACGACGATCGTGCAGTGGGTGATCGTCGGCGAGGAGGCGACCAGGTCGATCTGACCGCCGCCGCCCACGGCCGAGTTGTTCAGGAAGAAGCAGTTGCCGATGGAGGCGGAGGCGTTGTACATCGCCAGGCCGCCGCCGGCGCTCATGGATCGGTTGTTGCGGATGACGCAGTCGATGATCGTCGGGGTGGCGTCTTCGATGTTCAAGCCGCCGCCGACGCCCGCGGCGTCGAACACCACGTTGTCGCTGATGACGCAGTTACGGATCAGAGGGGAGCCGCCCAGGCAGTCGATGCCGCCGCCGAAGGACCGCGCGTGGTTGTTGGCGATGACACAGTCGGTGATCGTGGGCGAAGCGTTTTCAATGCGGATGCCGCCGCCGTTTTCGGCAACGCCCCAGCCGATCGTGAAGCCCTTGAGGACCGAGTCGCGGCCCTCGCCGTTGGCGAAGGTCACGATCGAGCCCTGCTTGGCCAGGCCGAAGAGGATCGCGCTGTGGGTGTAGAGATTCGGGTCCGAAGGGTTGGTGATGTCGCCGCTTCGCAGCGTGATCGCCTTGCCCTTGAAGTCGATCAGTTCGAGGAACAGCGTGTTGCCGGTCCTGCGACCCTCGGCGATCAGGGTGTCGCCGTCGTTGGCGTCGTCGATGGCCTCCTGGATCGAGTAGTAGTAGTTGTCCGGATCGGTGTGATCCTTGCGGGTGTTGATGACTCTGCCCAGGGTTCCGCCTGGGACTGCCGCCAGGGCCTTGGCCACGTTGAGGCGTCCATGCGACTGGCACAGGCCGGGCACGACCTTGTCGGTCGTCTGCATCAGAACCTGCTTGATCTGGTGGTGCGACAGCGCAGGGTATCTGGTCCACAGAAGCGCCGCGGCTCCGCTGACGTGGGGCGCCGCGACGGAGGTGCCGGAGAGCGTGCCGTATTCCGCGGTCAGACCGGCCGCGGTCATCGCGTCCGTCGCGGTGACAGGCATCGTGCTCAGGACCCCCTCGCCCGGCTCGGCCAGATCCACCGACCGGACGCCGTAGTTGGAGGTCGTGGCCATCTGGTCACGGTCGTTGGCCGCCATGACCGAGATCACGTTGTACAGGGGATAGGCGGCCGGATAGACCGGCGTGTTGTCGGTGTTGATCCCGCCGTTGCCCGCGGCGGCCACGACCAGGACGCCCTTTTTGCCGGCCGCAGCGATCGCGTCGTGCAGACTCCTGCTGTACTCGGGTCCGCCCCAGGAGGCGTTGATGATCCTGGCGCCCATGGCGGTGGCGTACTGAACGGCCGCCACCGCGGCGTCAAGGGTCACGCCGTCCCGGTTGGCGACCTTGCAGATCATCAGGCTGACGTTCCAGGAAACGCCGGAAATGCCGATGGCGTTGTTGCCGGAAGCGCCGATAATGCCCGCGACGTAGGTGCCGTGATAGACGTCGTCGGCCACGTTGGCGTTGTTGCCCAGGAAGTTGAAACCGGAAACATCGTCGATGTATCCGTTGTTGTCGTCGTCCGTGTCGGCCTTGCCGGTGGTCTCCCTGCGGTTGGACCAGATGTTCTTGAGGTCGGGATGGGTCGCGTCGATGCCGGTGTCCAGCACTGCGACGAGCAGATCCTTGTTTCCGGTGGTGATGTCCCAAGCCTCGGGGGCGTCGATGTCGGCGTCCACGAGTCCGCCGGCCTGGCCGGTGTTGTTCAGGGCCCACTGGTCCTTGAAGCTCGGATCATTGGGCGTGCGGCTGAGCGGGTACCTGTAGTTGGGCTCGGCATAGAGCACGTCCGGAGAAGCTGTGAATCTCATCACGGCCTCTACCGTGGAGATTCCCTTGGGCAGCTTGACGAGGGTCAGGCCGGGCACGACGTCGTCGTACTGGCCCGCCACGTCGGCGCCCTGGACGAGACCCCGCGAAATCGCCGATCTCCGGGCCCTTGTCGTCAGAGGCCCGACCAGGTCGGGACGAGCGGCGGACGGAGTATCCGCGTCCCCAAAGCGAACGAGCAAAGCATCGCCCCCTTGGGAAGCCACGCCTTGCTGACCGACGAAGTCCGATAAAGAGAAAAGGGAGAGTTCGCTCGCCGCTGCCAAGCCCATCTGCACGCAGACGATCAGCAGGGAGCTGATCATCAGTCGCCAGGCGCTCGGTCGCTCCTGAATCTGCTCTGTCATATGGCTACTTCCGTTCAACTATGCCCAAGTCCATACACTGACTGTATAGAGTACCCCTCGCGTGCAGACTATCGTCAAATCCGCGTCGGCACTGAACTTACCGCCGCAATCCGCTGAGGATCGGCTCCTCCATCGCCGCGATCGCTTCCTGCTCGGTTTCCTCCTGCAGAATGATCGTCGGCTTGACCAGGATCAGCAGAACCTTCTGATCCCGGACGCTGCTGCGATTGGAGAACAAACGTCCGAGAATCGGGATCTTGCTGAGGATCGGGACGCCGGCTTCCTTTTCGACCTTAACCGCCAGCTTGTGGCCACCCAACAGGAGGGTTCCGCGGTCCGGCACGCTCACTCGCGTCATTACCGTGGCCTGCTCCAGCTCGGGAACGCTCACGTGCGTTACCGTCACGTTATTGGTGTCGGTGGTCGTGGTGTCGCCGGTGTCGGTGTCGGTCGGTTGCTCGATGGCATGTCTGGCGAACCCGAGCAGGTCCGTCTGGTTGGTCGTGATGTTCAGCAGAACGTACTTCTTGTCCTTGGAAATCGTAGGCGTGATGCTCAACGTACTGCCCACCGGAAGGAAGTTGACGTTCTGAGAGGTGCCCTGCAGCCCGGTGGTGCCGGTGCCGCCGGTGCCCTGGAAGACGCCCTGCGTCTCGTTCGGAGGCAAGGCGTAGGACACCATGCTCTGCAGACTGAAGGAGGCGGACTCGCCACTGATAACCGTCAGCTTCGGTGCCGCCAGGGACTTCGAATCAACCCGCGCCTGGGTCGCCCTCAACAGGAAGGCCACCTGCAGGTCGTCGAGAACCGAGCCGTACCCGCCGGAAACGCCAATCCCGGGGTTTTCATTCGTGATGTTGCCCAGGTTGCCGGTGACGCCCGAAGCGATGCTCGGAGCCGCGACTTCATAAGACCCCTGGTTGAAGGTCCCGACGCCCCATTTGCCCCCGAAGTTATAGTTGAAGTCCATATCCAGTCCGATATCCTCCAGGAAATTCTCCGTCACCGCGAGGAACCGGGCTTCGATGGAAACCTGATGTCCCAGCGCCTTGCGGAGTTCGTCCAGCAGGACCTCGATTCGCTTGTGTACTTCCGGCGTCTGATAGATGGCGAGCTTCTTCGGGCTCTCCTGCGGGAAGATCGTGATCGTGCCCAAGGCGGTGGGATCATCCGGATAGAGGTCGTACCAGGTTTCCGGATCAATGCTCTGCTGAAGCAGGTCGCGCAGGCCGTAGGCCATCGACACGCTCTGGTAGCTGGTGCTTCCACCCATGCCGCCGCCCATCATGCCGCCGCCCATGCCGCCGCCGCCGTAGCTGCCCATGCCGCCGCCCATCATGCCGCCGCCCATCATGCCGCCGCCCATGCCGCCCATGCCGCCCATCATGCCGGCCATGCCGCCGTAGTTGGCGGGCGGACTGACGAGGTCAGAGACATCGTAGACGCGGGTTTCCATCTTCTTCGCCGGCAGGCCCTCGCGCGTCGCAACGGTGACCACACCGCGATTGATGACGTAGTCCACTCGGTAATCCGGACCGGCCAGAGGATCGCTCAAGGCGCTCGCCATGTTGTCCAAGGCGGTGCCGAGGCGAATGCTGGGCGGACCGTCGAAATCCACCGGGCTGGAAGACTCGATGTTGGCGTTCTCCATCAGGTCGCGCCACAACACGACGATGTTCAGAGGAGGATCGATCGAGCGACGCAGGATCTCGAAAGCCTCACCGGCCGGGGTCGTCTGCGTGATCGCCGACAGATCCACTTCCTGCTCAAGCTGTTCGTACACTCGGGTGTTGGACGGATCCAACTGGAACGGCGCGTCCGGCTTCCGCTTCTCCACGATCTCGCGCCAGTCCTTCGGATAGGTGATCTCGTCCGCATAGGGAATGGTCGCCTCGTCCGTATTGAGCTTGATGTCCGCCGTCTGCCGGCGGTCGAGCTTCTCCTGATCGAGCTGCTTGCGGAAGTAGATCATGTCCTCGACCATGTCCTTCATCGTCAACGCTTCGTCGTTGAGCGGATCGATGACCAGAAGAGACTCGAGCTGGCCGAGCGAAGCCTCGTACTGTTGTTGCTTCCAATAGGCCTTGGCCCGCGTCATCAGCTCGACGATCCTCTCATGACGGTCCTGCTCGGCCTTCTCTCGGACCCGTCGCTGCGCCTCGGCGGACTCGCGGAGCCGCTGATCGGCCTGCTGACGGTCCTGTTCGGCCTGGGCCTCAGCGATGCGTTCGGAGGTCCCGTTCAGCCGCTGGAGGTGCTGCTTGTACAACTCGTCGCCGAGATAGCTCTGATACTGGTTGATGGCGCGCATGGCGCCGTCGATGTTGTCCCGCGCGGAAACGAAATCGCCCTGGGCCATGGACTTCTGGGCCTGGGCGACAGAGCTGCTCACCACATTCTCGACATAGCTGCGGATCGTATTCCTGCGGCGATTGATCTCATCGACGAAGGAGCCGCCCTGCCCGGCGGTCGGTTGCTCGGACAAGGGGATCAGGCCCGACGGAGTCTGCATCGGAACCATGCGAGGGGCCGAATTCGTCCGCACACTGGTCGCCGGGACGGAAGTCATCTCCTGGGCGGCCAGTTGCGCGTCGATCTGGGCGACGTAATCCTCGGGACGCAGTCCCGGCGGGGCCGAAATCAGGCCGCTGTCCGCCACCTCGGCAAAGCCCTGACGCGCGGCGACCAACTCGCCCTGGACGTACAATTCACGGCTTCGGTTGTACAGTTCCTGGATGCGCTCGCGCTGTCCGACGGACGCCGTCTGAGCGCGGAAGTTCAAAGGGGTGTTCGACAGGGCCACTGCGCCGGCTGTCGGCATCGCCTGGGCCGACACGTCGGCCAGCGCCACCGGGCGGGCCGCCGCTTTGCCGGCCTCGGCCACCTGGATGTCCGCCAGGTATCCGCGAATCTCCTCCGCCATCGGCGACGGCGTCATGGGGCTCTGCAGCACCTTGACGAAACCCTCTTTGGCAGTCTTGAGATCGCCGTCCAAATAGGCGGCTTTGCTCATCAGGTAGGTTTCGGAAATGCTCTTCTTGTACCGGTCCAGCGCGTCGCCGGCGCCCGGCTGGGCGATCTGGGACGGCTCGACAGGCGTGGTCGTGACGACGGAGGCAGGCGACACGACGGGGCTCTGCGAGGGCGCAGTGATCCTCTCAGCAGGAGCGGCCGCGGAAGGATTGGCCCTTCCCAGCAGGGTCGTGACTTCCTGACGCTCTTGAGGAGTCAGGAACTCGCTGTCCCGAATGCTCTCGAGCTGCGTGCGCGCAGCAGCAAGCTCCCCCTTTTGGCTCAGTCGCTCCGCGGCCTGGCGGGCGTCGGCGATCCGTTTGCGCTCCGCCACGGCCTTGACGGCCTTGTCCCGCAGGGACGCCAGCTTGCGCTGCTCGACCGGGTCGAGGTACTGCGAGTACTTCTGGGCCGCCTCGAAGGTCTTATCAGCCTCACTGTAGTAGCCGCGATCATACTGCTGCTGACCGACTCCCACAATGTGCTGAACCATGGGACGCAGCGTGGCGCCCTCATCCCCCTGCGCTGCCGGTGACGGAGTCACATGCACAAGACATGCCGCGGTAAACGAGACCAACGCCAGAATTGTCGAAAGGGTCCCCTTCCGCACAGACTTTGCGTACACACTTGGCCTGTCCAAAACCTAACCTCCTGCCTATAATGTCGTCACCCTCTTATGGGAAAACCTGTTACTGTAGCTGGTTGCCAAAACCTCCACCGTAGGATGTAGGACAGAGTTACGACTTCAATCTATTAAAATAGCTACTTTTTTGCAAGGGAAAAATCTCCCCCCAGATTGTTTGACCGATAAAATCAGAACTGTCTCCGGTAGAATCCAGTATCGCTCCGCAACCGCGGGCAAATTGAGGCGCCAAAAATGAGCACAGCAATCCCATCTCCGGGCTACACCCCAGATATGATCGAGAATATGGCGTTTTCAGGGCAGAAAACGCTGATCCTGGCCGTCGAGACGTCCAGCCGCATCGGCTCGGCGGCTCTGGCCCTGGGTGACCGATTGATCGAGGAGTTGTCCTTCTCCAGTCCCATGCAACACAGCGCCGAGATCTTCCCGGTCATCCAGACCCTGCTGGCCAGACAGGGCCGCGTCCCGCAAGACATCGGGCAGATCCACCTCGCCATCGGACCCGGTAGTTTCACCGGATTGAGAATCGCCGTAGCCATGGCCAAGGCCATGCACCTGTCACAAGGGACGCAGATCGTCACCGTGGATTCCCTGGATGTCGTCGCGGCCAATCTGGGCACAGGAGCCGGCAACCCGCCCGATCGAGCCGAGCCCCAGATACCCGAGTTCCCCAATAGGATTGCCACCCTGTTCGACGCCAAGCGAGGCCAGTTCTACGTCAGCATCTATGACCGAGTCCCCGCGGATGCCGACGCGCCTCGCAATCCGCGCGACGAGCCCCCTGACTATCGGATACCGGCCCGGGGAGGCGACGTATGGCGGAAGATCCACCCCGATTCTCTACTGACCGCACGGGAGATCGTCGAAGGCTTCGGCGGCGAAGCCCCCCTGGGCGTTGTCGGCGACGGCCTGCTGTACCACCACGAGCAGTTCGCCCGGGAGGGAATCGTCGTCCTGCCGGAATCGCAGTGGAGCCCCCGCGCCGCCAACGTCCACTGCCTCGGGTGGCAAAAAGTCCGGCTCGGCCGGTTCGCGGATCCATTGACCCTGACGCCCTTCTACCTCCGCGGGCCTCAGGTAACGCTGAAACGAAAGCCATGACGAACCGATCCTTCCGGCCTCGAGATCGGACGCCCAGGGTCTGTTTCCGGGAAACGCGATGGATTTGCGTCAAAAAACTCTTGTTGCCTATTCCCCTTTTTCCCATATTCTGGTATAGCATGATCAGACAACGGGCATCCTACAGTAAGAAACACCTACGCGGTGATGCGTTGTAGCCTGTGTAGCCGGTATGCCCTCTATAACTCAGGACTCCTGCGAAAGGAAGGTAGGTCAATGAACATCTACATCGGGAATCTTGCCCCCGACACCACCGAGGACGAAGTGAAGGAAGCCTTCGCTGCGTTCGGCGATGTCGCATCGGTCAAGATTATTCGAGACGGCGCCACAGGCGAATCTCGAGGGTTCGGCTTCATCGAGATGCCGAGTGAAGAGCAGGCCAAGGCCGCGATCACCGACATGAACGGCAAGGAGCTCAAGGGCAACGCGCTCCATGTCGAGCAGGGCCGGGCCAAGGCAGCGCCTTCCGGATTCGGCGGCGGCAGACGGCCCGGCGGCGACCGAGGCGGCCCGCGAGGCGGCGGACGGCCTGGCGGCGGCGGTGGCGGCTATCGTGGCGGCGGCGGTGGTGGCGGCGGATATCGCGGCGGCGGCGGCGGTGGTGGCGGTGGTGGCTATCGCGGCGGCGGTGGTGGTGGTGGCGGACGGGATCGCGGCGGCAGCGGCGGCGGCGGACGGCCTCGCTACTAAGAACGAGAACAGACGGCCGGACACCTTTGAATCGCAATCCGCCACGCAGTTCGCTTGCGAGGCGGACCCGAAGGGGTCTGGTCGTCAAACGCCGAGCACGCGTTGCGAATTATACTCTCCGGTGGCGATCCACAGCATGTGGGTCGCCACCTGCTTTTGGGGAGCCGGACAACCCTCGCTCCGCGGCCAACTTGAGAGTCTGCTCAAAAGCTGACCCCAGTCTGGGCGCATGTTCGCGATCAGCGAGCGCCCACTCCAAAACTGGGAGCAAGGCGGCGAAAGTCCGCCAAGATCGGCCAAGGCCCTGCTTCGAGTCTTCGAGAAAGGCCCCAAGGCGGTCGTGCGGGCCCTCGGCTGAGAACGTCGCGGCCGAACACGGACTGTATCTCGCCAAGCCGCAAAGAACGGCAAGAAGAAAGAACCTCCAATACCCGTTTGCCTTGGCGATCCTGGCGTCTTTGCGAGAGCCCCCACTCTACACCCCCCTCAAGCGGCTTGTCTGCCGATAGTGGAGGAACCGGACCCATCCGGATTCCGGCGCCCCGACGCGCAGCGGCGCTGCGCATCGGACCGGCGGGAGTTTAACGCTTTCAGGCCACCAGCGAAACGCGTGCTGCGCACGCCTCACGCAGGATTCGCAGCGTCTGCACAGTCCCAAGCGAGCGTCTCGCTCGCGTCTGGAGCCGGAAGCCAGAACGCGACAAACTCCCCCCGCACGACCGCTTCGCGCGTGCCTTCGATCGCCCTGGTACACGAAAACGTGGATGTTCCCGCTATCTCCCCCTGGTTAGGAAGAAGGCTATGTTAGTATAATGGAATCTAAAATCCTAAATAGAAAGGGAACTACGGTGACCACAGAAGAACGGTTGGAGAAATTTGAGCGGATGCTGCTTGCCGCAAATCGCCCGAATCATTGGCTACTTGTTGTTCTGGTCCTCTGTCTCGCGGCCTTGATTGTCATAGGAGCCTTTGGGTGCAAGAGGGCTGCCGTGCAACCTGTATCGAGTATCGCTGGCGAAGTCCGTGCAACACGGTTCGTCCTCGTCGACGACAAGGGCGAACATCGTGCATGGCTCGTAATGGACGTGTACGGACCCGCGATGACGCTCTTCGATCAAGAAGGCGAACCCCTCGCGCAACTCGCCGTCGGCAAGGGTGCGTCGTGGCTATGCCTCATGAACGACAAGACCAAGCAGCGAGTGCAACTGAGCGTACACACACCAGAGGATAATCAAGAGGGGTCCTTTGCCGTCACGCCCGCGCTGACGCTGGTCGATGAGAACGGCACGAGCCGTGCCCACTTCGGTTTGACCTTGAGCGGCCCAGACCTATGGTTAGGGAACGAGAATGGCGAGCAACGCGTCGGGCTGAGTGCGTTCAAGGATGGAGCTGTACTGAACCTCCATAGCGAAAACGACAAAGGAGGGCTTGGGCTGGTCACTGGCAAGGAGGTCGGTGGTAAGTACCGATCAGGGTTAGTCCTGCGTGACGAGAAGGGTACGCCTCGCGCCCAGCTGATATCCAATGAGGATGGGCCGGGGTTGACTCTTGCCGATGAAGAGGGCAAGGCAATGTGGAAGGCCCCGCAGTTGCCATAGCGCAAAAATGAAGTGGGGCTGATTCGGACCACCGACGCCGTCCGTCCTTGACCGGAGAACACAGCCCGGGTACAACCGCCATTGGCGACCAAGGGCACTGAGCCGAAAACCTTAAGAAGCGGCGCCCTTGGCTCTTTTTGAGGTAGTTAATGGACGATTCGACGGATATGCCGGAAGCGCGCACAAAGCTGCGATGGCATCTCAAACGAATTCTATTCATATTGAGATTGCCAGAGCAAATGGCCTTCGCCACTTCGGAGGACCTGGAGAAACACCGTGATGACTGCGGCAGGGCCGCATACACCCCGGAAGTTGTCAAGTTGAATGAGACAGTTCCTTTTCACAATTAAGCTCTAATCAATCCGTTGTTTTTGGGGCCTCCTTGGGCGGATTGATCCAGACGGCCTGAGGGGGCAACGCCGCCTCGGGCGGTTTGTGTAGGAA
>DATIKY010000389.1:0-7903 GCA_035476995.1 Sedimentisphaerales bacterium
TATCGGCCAAGGAAGGCCAAAACCATGATACCGATCTGACGGCGCAGAGCAAGATCTTCATCCACGATGAAATGGCACCACAGCCTCTGGCACCGCCGCCCAAGCTCCGCGCCAACCACGATCAAGGCAGTGCCATTCCCCTCAGCCATCACTCGTCCTCGAAACCGTCGTCCGGCTCCTCCTCATCCGACAGGTCTTCGGGCTCGTCGGTTTCTCCGCTGGCGTCGACCTGCTCGTTGAAAGTCCACTGGTGCAGGGCCTCGGTCAGCATGGCCGAGCCGATGGTCTGCGACGCCTCCTCGTTCACTTCCGCCAACGCGCGGGCCAGCCAGTCGGTCAGGCCGGTGATCGCACTGACGCAATCCTCGAACTCCAGATTCACCGGATCGTCCGTACCGACGACGGTTCCGTGCTCCCGCACATCGACGACCAGTCTTGCTCCACGACGCGGCATGCGTTCCATAGGACAACGATCTCCCAGAAATCCGACTTCCCACTCTCACTCTGACACACGTGCCTGGGCATTGTAGCCGCCGCACGTAAGGCGGGCAAACCGAAAAACGCACTCGGCCCGAGGTCGCAGGTTGACACGTCGCCGAGAACCTACCATACTCGACCACCATGAAACGATTCCCTGTGCTTCTGCTGCTTCTCGGGGTCGCAGGCTGTCGGGGTGGCACGGTTGGCGGTCTGAGCCTGAGCGTCGGGTCGTACGAACGGGGCTTGTGGTTCGACCACGACCACCAGCAGTACCAGCCGAACGGCTTCGGATTGCGGCTTGACCTCGTCGCGGGCAAGATGATCCGCCCGGTGCCCGGATTCTGGGAATCCGGAAACAACCCCTGGAAAGGCGACCAACCCTGGTTCGTGCTTCGCATGCCGATGATCGGCCCGTTTCTCTCCATCGCCGCAGGGCGGCGCGGCGCATACCTGGGATTCAAGACTTTCAAAGTCGAGGATCGACATCGCACGCCCGAACGATACGGCAACTGGATGCGCCCGGACGAATTCCCCGAACCGAACGGCGTTCGCGTCTATCTGCAACCGAGCGCCACCGTACGACGGACTCGATGGAAGTGAAAGGAACGACCTTGAGACCCCGGAAGATCGAGCTGGCGTTGCCCGCCTGGGCGGAACCGTTCCTGGCCCGGCTCGGCGACGCGTTCGATTCCGCCCGGGCACGGATGCGTCTGGCGATCGAACTGGCTTCGCAGAACGTCGAACGCCGCACCGGCGGACCGTTCGGTGCCGCGATCTTCGAGATCCCCAGCGGGCGGCTCGTCAGCGTGGGAATGAACCTCGTGGAGGCCTCGCACTGCTCGATCGCGCATGCGGAGATGGTCGCCATCGCGATGGCGCAGCAGGCGATCGGAAGCTACGATCTGGCCGGGAATGGGGCTTGCCGGGAGTTGGCGACAAGCGTCGAACCCTGCGCCATGTGCCTGGGCGCGATTCCCTGGTCCGGCGTTCGGCGGGTTCTTTGCGGTGCCAGAGGCGAGGACGCCTGCCAGATCGGATTCGACGAAGGGGCCAAACCGGTCGACTGGGTCGGCGAATTGCGCAAGCGAGGAATCGAGGTCGCCCGAGACATGCTCCGCGATGAAGCAAGGGCCGTGCTACGACGCTATGCCGAAGGGGGCGGCACGATCTACAACGCCGGCGCGGGCGCGTAGTCTACTTCAGCGGCAGAGCGGAATTGAGCGGAGGGCTCTTCGGCGCAGCCGGCGCATTCGGGTCCGCCTTCGCGGGCTTGGGCGCGATCACGGTCACGATGCCCAGGTGCTTCTCGATGCGAGCCACGTGCTGGTTGATCTGTGTCAGCTTGGCGTCCAACGCGGTGACCTTGGCGTCGAAGGAATCGAACCTGGTCGCGAGCACCCTGAGGTCGGCGGAGAAATCCGCGAGGCGTCGCTCGGTGAGGTCCATGTGTCGCTCCATGAGCCGCTCGTAGGCGTCGATGGCGCGAGCCGCATCGGACTGCGCGGCCGGCACGCCGTAGACCTGGGCCTCGACCCCATACCCTTTGCGGTCCCGTCCGGTCGAAGTCGAAAGGCTCAGGACAATCACGCCAACAACAATCGCCCCAGCGATACGATAGGTTCCACGATCTCGTGCCATCTGAACACCTCAAGCTTTCCCAGGGTGGACGCAGCGACGCCGCTGAGGGCCCTCCCTGCCTCTGGTATCGGCAGACGGAGAGCGAGGATTTAGATGGCTTTTCGGACCTTCGCAGAAATCCGCACGGGTTCAGCCCGCGTCGGCGGGCGGCACGATGGGTTCCCACTGGATTCGGGCCGCGCCCAGGATCGTGCCGGTGGCGTAGGCCAGGTCCACCAGCGAGATCTGATACTCGACCAGCGCGTTGATCTCCGAACTCTGGGCGTTGGCGAAATTGAACTGGGCGTCGAGCACATCCGTGCTGGTGCTCATGCCGACCTCGAACTGACGCTTCTCCGCTTCGTAGAGCCGGGCGTTGACGATCGTGTTCTGCCGGGCGGCCAAAATCCGCTGCCAGTTCGCCTCGACCTGATCGACGGCGTTCAAGACCTCGGTCTTGATCACGCCTTCACGGTTGGCGCGGGTGGCCAGCAGTTGGCGGCGGGTATAGATGGCCTGCCGGAGCCGCTGCCTGGCGATCTGATTGCCGATGGGCACCCGCATCTGCAGGCTGACCTGATGATCCGTGAAATCGCTGTCCAGAAGCATGTCGAATGAATCGCTCTGGGCGGCGCCTATGCCCGTGATATTGTAAGTGTAGCCCAGAACGGCCACCGGCAGGGTCTGGTTGCGGTAGAACTCCACCTGATTGTCGCCCTGGAGAAGCTGCAACTGAAGCTCCAGCAACTCCATCCGGCTGTCCATGGCGACCTGGACGAACCGCGAGCGATCCAGTTCGTAGCGAACGGGGTCCGGCTCCGTCCGGGGCACGAGGATCGTCGAAGTCTGAACATCCAGGCCGGCCTTGTTCACCACGCGTTTGAGCTCGCGTTCCCGGTCCCGCAGGTTGTTCTCCGCGATGATGATCGCCTCAAGCTGCTGGGCCATGCCGGCCTCCGCCCGAATGACCTCGATCTCCGCGCGCTGGCCGCCTTCCACGAGTCGGCGCGCCCGGTCCAACTGGGCCTGGCTCAGCTCGTACTGCTGTTGCCTGAGTTCCAGATTCCTCCGAGCCGCATACAGGCGCCAGTACACACGGTCGATGGCGGCCAGGAGAGTAATCACATCGAGCCGGGCCCTCGCATCGGCGATGTCCCTGTCGTACATAACGATGCGAATCGAATAGGTGCTCACCCAGCGCCCCGCGTTTTGAAGCAACGGCTGACTGATCGAAACCGAGAGATCCGAACCATAGTACGGATTGAACTGCGTCCCGATCGCGTCGGTCTTGGTCCTGCCGTCGGACAGTTCGAACCGAACGGTTCCCCCGGTCCGAAGCGGCACATCGACCCCCGTCGCCCCTCGGAGATAGTCACTTTTGGAACCCGTGACCTGATCCGAGAAACTGATGGAGGGGTTGTCGGTCTTGCCAGCGTTGAGATTCGCGTAGAAGGCGGACTGGAACTTCGCCTCCTCCTGGCTCAGGCGGGCCGCGGCGATGGTCGGACTGATCAGACTGGCCTTGAGCGACAGGTTGTTCTCCAGCGCCAGCATCCGGCACTGCTCGAGCGACAGGTCCATCGTCGCAGGAGGCGCGTTCGGCTCGACCGCGACCTGGTTCGGTTCCGACCGGTCGAGCTTGAGCGGCTGGATCTCATGGATCTTCTCGCGAGTCTGGGCCATCCGCAGCTTGTCGTAGCCGGCGGAGGGCTTGTGACATCCGGAGGTCATTAGGGACAGAAGGCACAACGGCCAGAACGCGAAGAGACAGGAGCTGACAAAGGGGACGTGCGACCGATGGACCTGCTTGCGTTCTTTCCTTCTTCCGTTCCTACGTTCTCTATTCATGCCTGAGCGCCTCAATAGGGTCCAACCGTGCGGCCTTGATGGCCGGGAACATGCCGAAGAACACGCCGACCGAGCCGGCGAAACCGAACGACAGGCCGATCGCCCACAACGGAATGTAGGCCATGCTGAGGAAATCCGCATTGGGGATTTGCGCGATCAGGCTCGTGAGGCCTTGCCCGATCCCGATGCCAATCAGACCGCCGAACAGACACAGCACCACCGATTCGACCAGAAACTGGAGCAGAATCGCCGAGGGCCGGGCCCCCACCGCCTTGCGCAGGCCGATCTCGCGGGTCCGTTCGGAAACCGAGACCAGCATGATGTTCATGATCCCGACGCCGCCGACCAGCAGCGAGATGCCCACAACGCCGCCGGCGATGGCGGTGATGGTCGCGGCCATCGTGTTGAACTGCTTGAGGTACTCCTCGATGACGTCCATGCGGAAGGTGTCGGGGTCGTCCGGCTGCAACCGACGGGTCTGTCGGAGAAAGAACTTCAGCTCCGCCTGGGCTTCCTGGGACAACTCCGGCTTGCGACAGGCGGCGATGATGTACATCCAGGGGTCCCACAACCGCCAGGCGGTGGGGAACGGGATGAACACCTCTTTCGAGTCGCCCATCTGGCCGAACATGCCGGATTCGACGCGGGTCTCCACCACGCCCACGATGCGGTAGCTCCGCCGGTCGATGATGATCCGCTTGCCGACACAGTCGAGGTCCAGCCGCAGTTCGTCGCGCACCGCAGGCGTGATCAGACACACCTGCCACCCGTTCTCCTCGTCCATCAGCGTGAAGGGCCGCCCCAGGATCACGGATCGATTCTCAATCTCATGCCACGAGGGGTTGATCCCCGTGATGCGGGCGTTGTCGATGCTCTGAATCCCGTAGCTGACCTTCTTGGACCGGTTGGTCACCATGGTGAAGTTGGCGATGGAAGGACAGCGTTCGAGGAGTCCGTCGAACTGCTCCGGTCGAAACCGGATCGCACGCCAGTTGAAGTTCCGAAAGCGTCCCTGCCGCGGCCAGTCGGGGTTCACGAAGATCTTGTTCGTGCCCAGGGTCTCGAAGTCCTTGAGCACCTTGGCTTTCAGACCCGTCAGCGAGGCGATCACGGCGGTGACGGACGCCACGCCGATGACGATGCCGATGGTCGTCAGGGCCGAGCGGGTCTTGTTCGCCCAGATCTGCCCGAGCGCCAGCCGGACGCTCTGCATCACCAGAACGGTCAGCACCAACGGGGCCGTC
Source organism: Sedimentisphaerales bacterium (assembly GCA_035476995.1). Taxonomy (GTDB): domain Bacteria; phylum Planctomycetota; class Phycisphaerae; order Sedimentisphaerales; family Anaerobacaceae; genus PLanc-01. Next base: position 5,190 of record DATIKY010000389.1, read on the forward strand.
AGCAGCCGAAGCATCTATGTCTCCTTGTCCACGATGTGAAACTCAAGGCCCAAATCCAAGATCCGGAATTCGAAATCCGAAAAAAATCCCAAGCACGAAGCACAAATGACCGAAACGCTATCGCACGTCGGGACACTCGTTTTGGATTTTGGGTTTTGATCATTCGTGCTTGTTTCGGATTTCGTGCTTCGAATTTCGGATTTCGAGTCTTCCCGCCTGCCTCAGGAGGCCCCTGCCGGGATCAGCCGGTTCGTTCCCGTCAGCTCGTCCGCGACAATCGCGCCGTCGCGCATCCGCACAATCCGCTTGGCATGATGTGCGATGTCGTCCTCATGGGTCACCATAATGATCGTCTGGCCCTCCCGATGCAACTGCTCGAATAGGGCCATGATATCCAGGCTCGTGCGGGTGTCCAGGTTGCCGGTCGGCTCGTCCGCCAGCAGGATGCTGGGCTTGTTGACCAGAGCGCGGGCGATGGCCACCCGCTGCTTCTCGCCGCCGGAGAGCTGGTTGGGACGATGCTTCATCCGCTCGCCCAAGCCGACCTTCGTCAAAGCCTCCCGGGCCCGGGTCCTGCGGTTCAGCCACCCGTCGCCGCCGGCGTAAATCAGCGGCAACTCAACGTTCTTGATCGCGTTCAATCGCGGCAGCAGCTCGAACGACTGGAAGACAAATCCGATCTGGGCGTTGCGGACGCGGGCCAAGCCTGCGGAACTCAGACGCGTCGTGTCGCGCCCGTCCAGTTGGTACGTGCCGCCGGTGCAGCGGTCCAGGCAGCCCAGGATGTTCATCAGCGTGCTCTTGCCCGAGCCCGATGGACCCATGATCGCCACGTACTCGTTGCGTCGGAGCTCCAGGTCCACGCCGGAGAGGGCATGGATGTTCTCCACGCCGACCTTGTACGTGCGGGCGACGCCGGTGAGCCGGATCACGACATCATCGCGGTTGGTTGGCATCATTGACGTCCCCGGCGGCCTTCTTCTTCGCCTCTTCCTCGGCCTTGGCCTCGCGCTCGTCCTTGACGAGCTGGTCGTGCCTGAGTTTCTCCAACTCCTTATAGGGCCCGACAATGACCTGATCACTATCGGCAAGTCCCGACTCGATCACCGTGTGCGTGGTGTTGCTGGCCCCGATTTCGACCAACGTGGCGACGGCCTTGCCGTCTTTGACGCAATAGACGACGGAGGTATACGCCTTCTTCTTCTCCTCTTCGCTGAGCTTGTCACGAAGCTCGGCAGGCAGTTCATCCACCTTGCGTCCCAGAACCGCCTGGCTGGGCAGGACCATGACGTTCCCATGCGTCGCGACTTCGATGTCCACATCGGCGGTCATCCCCGTGAAGACGCGTTCGTTCGGATCGATCAGCAGCACCTCGGTTTCGTAGTATCGGGAACCGTCGGTCCCGATCCTGCGGCTCAGAGCGACCGTCTGGACGACGCCGGAAAAGACCTTGTCCGGCCAGGCCTGGATATTGACGCGGGCCTTCTGCCCGACTTTGAGCTTGCCGACGTCCGCCTCGTCGATCTGGGCGACCACGAGCATCTCCGAGAGATCGCCGACCTCCATAATCACCGTGCCGGGGTTGTTCATCGTGCCGACGATGGCCATTTCGCCCACTTCGGCCTCGATCCGCGTGATCGTGCCGTCGATGGGCGCGGTGATTGTCGTATAGCTCAACGTCTCCCGTGCCTGAACGATACCCGCATCGGCCACTTCGAGGTTATGCTGCAGCACCCTGAGATTCAGCTCGCTGGATTGAAGCGTGTGCAGAGCCGACTCATACTGCGATTGCAGTTCGTCCATCTTCAGCTTGACCGCGTCGAATTCCGCCTGGCTGATGTCGTTTGTGGCCACCAGCCTCCCCTGCCGTTGAAGGTCCGTCTTGGCCTGCTCGAGCCTCGCAATCGTGCCCAGCAAGCTCGCCTTCTGACCGGCAATCCGGGCCTTCTCGACTTCGATCTGGGCGGCCTGCCCATCCCGACTGGCTTGAGCCGACCGGAGCCTGCTTTCGAGGTCCTTGGAATCAAGCTGGACGAGGATCGACGCCGGAATGGGGGGATTGGCGTTCGGATCCCCCTTGGTCACCAGAGCCCCCTCTTCGTGCGGCAGAGCCACCACCCGGGCCGAGACCTTGGCGCTGATCTCGACCTTCCGCTTGGGCTCAATCTCGCCTGGGGCGGTGACGAACTCGATCAGCTCGGCCCGCTGGACCGGCTCGACCCGCACGATCGTGGGTTTCTCGCCGCCGGATTTGCGTCGCATGACTACGAAGCCCCCCGCCAGAACCACCACCGCGAGAGCCACGAAAACAACAATCAATATGCGAAGCTTTCCCACACCTGCGCCTTTCTCAAGCAACCAGCCAATCGAGGACGGCGGACCCGTCCCGTCACACCTCTATAGACGCGCCAGACCGATATTCATTGCCGTCTCAGATCAGGAAAAAAACCGTTTTCTCCCGAGTCGCCCGTTCCGACGCCCCGCCTTCTGGCCTTCCGGAACCGCCATCCTGCTTTCTACGCACCGTCCGTCGTAGAGGTTACAGTCTACCAACCGAACCGCTGCGCGCGAAGGGCGTTCCCCTCTGTGTCAGAATAGATGAGACAATTCCTTGCCGAGAATTAGAGTAGAGGGCAAGGAGATTGGGATTATGCTGGATGGTATGGATACGAAGCAGAACAGGAGGTTGTTGGCCACGGAGAGAGGGGAGCCGC
>DATIKY010000390.1:0-4741 GCA_035476995.1 Sedimentisphaerales bacterium
TCCGCGTCCTGCAACGCAAAGCCTACGGTTTCAGAGACACGGAATTCTTCAAACTCAAGATCTACGCTCTGCACGAAACCCGCTACGAACTCGTAGCGTAACCCACCATGAAAAGTACGCAAAAACCGGATGAGCCGAAAATATTCCTCAACCCCTTCGAACCCGCCGGTCGATATATAGTAATATCTATATATTATAGAATACTAATGAGTTAGGGGCGTGATTCATGGACAGGGAACTGGCGACGCATGCGGCTGAGGTGCTCAAGGCGGTGGCCCATCCGCTTCGATTACAGATTGTCGAGGCACTGCAGGACGGCGAGAAGAGCGTTGGGCAGATCGTCGATGCCTTGGCGGAGAAGCAGGCAGTCACCAGCCAGCAGCTCACGATGATGAAGGACCGGGGCGTGCTGGCCTGCCGGCGCGAAGGGGCCAAAGTGTTCTACCGAATTCAGAACCCGAATATAATTCGTGTGCTGGCTTGCGTTTACGATCATTGCGAGCCCGGGAAGCCGCCATGAGCGACGAACAGGAGCCGGGTTCGTCCGTAGAGCAGGGAATACACCTATGAACAATGGGTGTTTCAGTTGGATCAAGACGTCAGGAATCGCAAAACGGGGGCATAGAAGGAGAAGAGCAATGGAAGAACAGGAATACAGACTGACGTTGATCGGGGAGAAGGCACAGGCCTTCGTGTCCGAGAGCACGCGAAGGACCGCGCCGACAAGGCCGGAGAAGACCACCGTTGTTTGGACTGGTTCCTCTGCCTGAAGAAGGACCCGGGTAAGTGAAGACTGTCTGCATTCGGTGTCGCGGCGGCGAGTAGATCCGAAATTCGAAACTCGAAATCCGAAACAGATCCAAAGCACAAAGCACGAATGATCGAAACGCTGACGCCCGCCGGATGATCCGTTTTGGATTTCGAGTTCTGAACACTCGTGCTTGTTTCGGATTTCGATATTCGGATTTCGAATTTTCAGGGTTTCGACTATGGACTTCAAACGCAAGATCGTCGAGTTTTCGCTGGATCATCACAAGCTGGTCACCGGGGTCATGGTGATCTTCACCCTGGCCTGTGCATCGTTCATCCCGCTGATCAAGGTGGACACCGACCCGCAGAACATGCTCTCGGAGCATGAGGCCGTTCGGGTCTTCCACGAACAGACCAAACGGGACTTCGTCCTCAACGACATCGTGGTCGTCGGCGTGGTCAACAACAAGGACCCCAACGGCGTGTTCAACCCGCATTCGCTGCGACGGATCTACGAGCTGACGCAGTACGCCAAGACGCTGCGATGGCCCGATCCCAAGAACCCCAGCGAGACGATCGGGGTGGTCGAAGTGGACCTGCTGGCCCCTTCGACCGTGGACCACATCAGCCAGGGCGGTCCCGGCGAGATCCGCTTCGAATGGCTCATGCCCCAGCCGCCGGAAAGCGCCGCCGAAGCGATCGCCGTCCGCGACAAGGCCCTCTCGAACCCCCTGCTCAAAGACACCGTCGTCTCCGGCGACGGCAAGGCGATCACCCTCTACCTGCCGCTGACGAACAAGGACCTCAGCCACGACGTGTACGTCGCGCTGCGAAAGCAGATCGCGACCTTCACGGGCGACGAGGAGTACCACATCACCGGCCTGCCCGTCGCGGAGGACACCTTCGGATACGAGATGTTCATTCAGATGGCGATCTCCGCTCCGCTGGCGATGGCGACGATCTTCATTCTCATGCTGATCTTCTTCCGCAAGCTCGTGCTGATCGTCTCGCCGATGATCATCGCCATGGTGACGGTGCTGACGACGATGGGCATCCTGATCGGCCTGGGCTTTCCCGTGCACATCATGAGTTCGATGATCCCGATCTTCCTGATGCCGATCGCGGTGGTGGACTCGGTGCACATCCTGTCGGAGTTCTTCGAGAAGTACACGAAGGAAAAGGGCCGTCGGCAGACCACGGTCGAGGTGATGAGCACCCTGTTCGTCCCGATGCTCTATACGTCGCTGACTTCGGCGGCAGGCTTCGCCTCGCTGGCGCTGACGCCGATTCCGCCGGTGCAGGTGTTCGGGATCCTCGTCGCCGTCGGGATCATGATCGCGTGGGTTTTCACAGTCACGTTCGTCCCCGCCTACATCATGTTCCTCAAGGAAGAGAGCCTGGAGAACTTCGGGGCCGCGGTCGTACACGAGCAGAAGCAGACCTGGCTGACCCGCCTGCTCCACACCACAGGCGGCCTCACGTACACCGCGGCCAAGCCGATCCTGATCGGCATGGGGGTCCTCGCGGCCGTCGCGGTCTACGGCATCACGCAAATCAACATCAACGACAACCCGATCAAATGGTTCGCCAAGAGCCATCCGATCCGCCAGGCGGACATGGAGCTGAACCGGCACTTCGCGGGCACCTACATGGCGTACCTGGTCCTCGAAGACGCCAGCGATCCGAACGTGACGGTCGAGTACGTCAAGGAACTCCGCGACCGGCTCCGCGCCAGGATCGAGGAACTGGCCGACGACAATCCCAAGGCCAGGGACGTGCTCCAACCGGTTGACAAGATCCTCGTGGACGCCGCAACGAACAAGATCACGAAGGCCGCGTTCCTGGAGAAACTGTCGGAGCAGGCCGGCACGCAACAGGCCTCGGCGGCGGAGGACGTTGCGGACATCTGGTACGAGATGGCCGACTTCTTCGAACTCCAGAGCGAGCAGCTCAAGCTCTTCAAACAGCCCGAGGCCCTTCGCTATATGTCGGATCTCGAAAACCACCTCGAAAGCACGGGTCTGGTCGGCAAGAGCAACTCCGTCGCAGGCATCGTCAAGAAGGTCTATCAGGAACTGATCGACGGAAAGTCCGAGAATTACCGAATCCCGGACTCCAGCGGCGCGGTGGCGCAGAGCCTCCTGCAGTTCCAGAGCAGCCACACGCCGGACGACCTGTGGCACTTCGTGACCAACGACCTCGACAAGGCCAATATCTGGCTCCAGCTCAAAAGCGGCGACAACAAGGATATGGAAAAGGTCGTCGCGGCGGTGGACGAGTACTTCAAGAAGACGCCCCCGCCGATGCCGATGGAGCACAAATGGGCGGGCCTGACCTACATCAACATCGTCTGGCAGCAGAAAATGGTCTGGGGCATGCTCCAGTCGCTGCTGGGCAGCTTCATCATCGTCTTCATCATGATGGCGATCATGTTCCGCTCGGTCCTGTGGGGCCTGGTCTGCATGGTCCCGCTGTCGATCACGATCCTGGTGATCTACGGCGTGATCGGCCTGGTCGGCAAGGACTACGACATGCCGGTGGCGGTGCTCAGCGCGCTGACGCTGGGCATGGCGGTGGATTTCGCAATCCACTTCCTGGAGCGGGCCCGCGGAAGCTATGCAGAGAAGGGCTCATGGAAGGCCGGCGCCGCCGAGATGTTCGGCGAGCCCGCGAGGGCGATCGCGCGAAACGTCCTGGTCATCGCGATCGGGTTCCTCCCGCTGCTGGCGGCGCCGCTGGTGCCGTACAAGACGGTCGGCATCTTCCTCTGCGCGATCATGGTCCTGTCCGGCGCGGTGACGCTGATCGTCCTGCCGGCGATCCTGACCGTGGCCGAGAAACGCCTGTTCGCGGTCGCGGCGGCCCCGCAGTCGGCCAAGTGCAATTGCGCGTTCTGCTTCGTGATCTCGCTGGCGAGCGTGGTGCTCGTGCTGCTGAACGTGCATCAGTTCGGAAAGATGGGTTTCAACAGTTTCGTGTGGATCAGCGTTGCCGCCATACCGGTTCTGGCGGTGCTCTGCGGCGTGATGTCGCGCCGACAGGCCTGCCGGGCTCGCGATCAGCAACCATCCAAGGCGGCGGCTTCCTGATCTCCCAAGGAGTACGACCATGACAGTCGAGAGAGTTTTGCGTGGAATTGCAGGGGCTTTCACCTTGCTCAGCGTTCTATTGGCCCGCTATCATTCCCCCTATTGGCTGCTGTTCACCGGCTTCATCGGACTGAATCTCCTCCAGTCGGCGTTCACCGACTGGTGCCCGATGATGACGATCCTCAAGAAGCTGGGAGTCGGCGGTCAGTCTGTGAACCATGGAGGTGCGACATGTTCGACAAAGTGACAATCACGACATTGCTGGCTTCGCTGAGTCTGAGCTGGGCGGCCCCCGGGACCGCGCCAGCCGCCCAGACACCCGACGTTCAGACCATCGTGGAGAAGGCCAACCTCGTCGCTTACTACCAGGGCGACGACGGCAGGTCCACCGTCCGCATGGTGATCACCAACAAGCAGGGGCAGACCCGCGAACGTCTGTTCAACATCGTCCGCAAGGACGTCCAGGACGGCGGCGATCAGAACTACTTCGTCTATTTCCAGCGTCCCGCGGACGTGCGACGGATGAGCTACATGGTTCACAAGCACGTCGGCGGCAAGGACGACGACCGCTGGCTGTACATGCCCTCGCTGGATCTGGTCAGACGGATCGCGGCCGGCGACAAGCGCACCAGCTTCGTCGGCTCGGACTTCCTCTACGAGGACGTCTCGGGCCGGGGGCTCGACGAGGACATCCACGAACTGGTCGAAACGACCGACGCGGTCTACGTGGTCAAAAACACCCCGAAGAAACCCGAGACGGTCGAGTTCACCCTAACGTTGCATAAACATGGACGGGTCAGACGTTGGCTGGGATTTGATTGAGGATCTGTAACAGGCGCGTTTTGATCCAAGTGTTGGCACTGATCGTGAGTGTCAGAAGGCCTTGCGGCCGACTGAGGCGG
>DATIKY010000391.1:0-46685 GCA_035476995.1 Sedimentisphaerales bacterium
TGATTCGTGCCATTCGTGGTTTCGATATCCTTCTGGCCTCCAATTGATCTGGGAACGGTCCTGATCTTCGCGTGTGGGTTGAGAACCCTACATGCTGTGTCCGGTGATTGGCTGTCCCGCTCGACTGCCATTGTGGCAGTCTCAGAGAGCGTCGCGCCAGGATTCCATGCCGTCTGCGAATCACCGCCCCTAAACCCTTGTGCGGCAAGGACCTGCCGTCGCTGCCCGGCGGGACGTAAAAGAGTCTCGCGGTGGCACGGGGTTTGCTGAATTTTGAATTAGCCTGTCAGTGTGATAGGTAATTAATGCGAGATATATCGTTCAATAGCAACTCACAAGTATGGAGGGCTGCTCATGGCGAGTGTTGCTCAGATCGAGGCCAATCGTTCGAACGCGCAGAAGTCCACCGGGCCGCGTACGCCGGAAGGCAAGGCGAGAGCTTCGCAGAATGCCGTCAAACATGGGCTTTTGGCCGAGCAGGTGGTCATTCATGGAGAAGACCCCGCCCAGTTCGAGCTCTACCGCGAGGGGATGCTGGCGGATCTGGCGCCGGTGGGCGGGATCGAAATGATGCTGGCGGAGCGGGCGGTGAGTCTCGCCTGGCGGCTTCGGCGGGCCGAGCGGCTGCACAGCGCGGTCTTCGCGACCGTCTACCGCGAGAACGCCGGCGATATCGTGCTCTGGCCCAAGCATGGGCTGCCGATCGAACCGAAGCCCGACGAGGAAGCGGTGATCCTGGGCCAGGTGGTGATGACGGACTTCGCCCGCGCCCAGGTGCTGGATAGGCTGCTGGTCCACGAGCGACGGATCGAGAACAGCCTCTACCGGACGATGCGCGAGCTGCGAAAGGAACGGGAGGCCCGTACGGCAGCCGGGCCGGAACCGAGCCTCGGCGAAGAGCCAAGAAGTAATGCCACAGAGGGCACAGAGGGACACAGAGAAGAGCCAGGGATGGAGGGGAAGAACGCTGCGACTTGTGGACCTCTCGTCTGTTCACCCGCTTCTTGCCCTTCCGCCTCTGTGCCCTCTGTGGCCAAAACTCCCCTCTTATGCTCCGATCGGCAAACCGGCCCAGAGGCGGAATTGGCTTCGTTTGACGCGGATTCCACGGGTTTCTGTCCGGGTGGCAGCGACAAGCGGAGTCCTCGGAGCTTGTCGATGGCTCCCTCGCAGGGGCAAGACCATCGACAAACAAGTTTGTCGCTGCCACCCGGAGTCGAAGAAGGACCGTTCTCGACGCTTCACGATCGATCCTGCGAAACGAACCCAATTCCGACAGCAGTCTCAAGCGACGGCTTTGACTTCGCACTTCATGCTTGAACACTGCACCGCTGATCGACGGGCGCCACACGCGGTGGCCCTGATCGGAAGCGGCGACGGATTGCTTTCGACGCGGTTCCGTGGCATGATGGCGGTTCCCGCCTGGTCGCTGCGGCTCCATGGGAGCGGCTCCGGCGTGGCGGGTTCACGAGTCAGGAGGAACGTCGGATGATCGCTCGACACAACGCGCTTCGAAGTTGGATGCTGTGCCTGTGGGTTCTCGTCTTGGGGGCGGCTGTCGCGACAGGCCAGTCGCTGACCGTCCAGAGCAGCGAGAGGTCGGGGATCTACGATCGGGAGCAGGAGGTGGTCTTCACGATCTCGCCGGCCCGGGGCACAAGTTCCGTCGATTGGGACGCGGTCGTCGCCACGGTCACTCGCGACGGATGGGAGAAGCTCGCTTCGCCGACGATCACAAGAAAGGGCGAGACCCTGGAGGTGCGTTTCGCGCCGGAAGCCCCCGGCTGGTACATGTGCGAGGTCTCGTCCTCGACCGACGCCAAAGCCACCGCCCGCGCGGGCGTCGTGGTCAGTCCCGACAAGATCAAGGCCTCCATGCCGGAGCCGGACGACTTGGACAGCTTCTGGAACGCCCGCAGGGATGCGCTCAAGGCGATGCCGCTGAGGGCCGAGCTGTCGCCGGTGGAGTCGCCCGATCCGGACATCGCGTGCGTCAGCGTGGAGCTGCCGTGTCCGCAGGTCAATCCCGTTCGCGGCTACCTCGCGCAGCCCAAGGACGTCGGCCTGCGGGGCGCGCCGGCGATCCTGTACGTCCGCGCCGCCGGGGTGTCGGGCGACTGGTGCAAGGCCTCGCCGCAACACGCGACCTGGCTCGCCAAGCGGTACGGCGCGATGGTCCTGGACATCAACGCCCACGGCATGCTCAACGGCCAGCCGCAGGAGTATTACACCAACCTCGAACAGGGCGAGCTTCGCGACTACCGAGCCCAGGGCAACGACGACAAGGACGCGTTCTACTTCGTGGGCATGTACGTCCGGCTGCTTCGGGCCATCGAGTTCATCGCGACCCGCGACGCCTGGAACGGCAAGCACCTGCTCACGATCGGCGAGAGCCAGGGCGGCGGACAGGCGCTGGCTGCGGCCGGGCTCGACAAGCGGGTCTCCGCGGTCGTGGCCCTGGTGCCGGCGATGTGCGATTTCACCGGTCCGGTCGCGGGCCGGGCCGGCGGGTGGCCTCAGCCGGTCGGGGCGGACGTGCAGAGCCCCGGCGCCAGGAAGGTCATCGACGCGGTCCGTTATTGCGACAACGTCCATCTGGCCAGCCGGTCGCAGGCCGAGACGCTGGTCTTCCTCGGTCTGGTCGACACGACGTGCCCGCCGCACGGCATCCTCGCGACGTACAACAACCTGCCCGACAAGAAGTGGATTCTCATGTACCCGCACAAGCCGCACAGCGAGCTGCCGGAGGAGGACCTCTGGCTGGGCGACATCTCCGGCCATCAGGACATGTTCATCCGCAGCCACTTCGGCCAGTAAAGAAGGCCTCTCTGTCTTCAATCGACAAGACCCCGGACGGATCCTCCGATCCGTCCGGAGATTTCACGACACGAAAAGTCGGCAAAAGAACCAAACGATCCGCCGTTGAATCGCCGCGAAAGAGAGCGGATTTCGACCGGGGGACTCCCCCCGGTCCAATCGTCAGAACTTGAAGTTCAGATCGAAGAGGAACACATCATAGTCCGTGGTCTGGGCCCGGACCCGTTCATGGCGATACCGGAAGTCTCCTGAGATCTTGATGCCTTTGACCCAGGCCGGAATCGAAGGCGCCGCCGGGGCTTGGCGAATCCGAAGAACGCTCGGACAGGGAAGTCCTCCGCCCAAGAAACGAGGCCCGATAAGACCACGGCTCTTGGAACCATGAGCGGGACGAGGTCGGACACATCAGCACACGATCGCGGAAATCCCCTGGGAAGGCCACAGGGTCCCATAACCGGAATTTAAGTCTGCTTCACTGGCTTCTTGTCGAGGAGACAATCTCCCGTGGGAGTCAGTGGAGACCTCGATGGAGTAGGACGGTGCGACGAGTCGAGCCGTGATTGCCTCAGGACGCTGTCAGTCGTTGGCCTGCCGGCGACGTTTGAAGAACTCCTGCAGCAGGCCCGCGCAATCCTCGGCCAGCACGCCCGCGGTGACCTCCAGGCGGTGGTTGAGCCGTCCGTCCCGGCAGATGTCGTACAGCGTTCCGCAGGCGCCGGCCTTCGGGTCGGTGCAGCCGTAGACGAGCCGGTCCAGGCGGGCCATCACCAGCGCCCCGGCGCACATCGGACAGGGCTCCAGCGTCACGTAGATCGTGCAGCCGTGCAGCCGCCAGAGCCCCAGCGCCGCGGCCGCCTGCGTCAGTGCCACGATCTCGGCGTGCGCCGTGGGGTCCTTGAGCTGCTCCCGTTCGTTGTACGCGCGGGCGATCACCCGACCCTGGTGCACGATGACCGCGCCGATGGGCACGTCGCCGTTCTCCTCGGCCACGCACGCCGCGTCGATCGCCATCCGCATGTACCGCTCGTCCATCTGCTGTTGGTTCAGTTCGATCATGGGACCGGCATTATAGCAGGCGTAGCCCAACTTTCCAGGCGATTTGCCCGAGAACGCAGGACCGGACCCGGTCCCACGCCGATGGACGAAGCAGACCATCGTATCCCATTTGCAGACCTGGACTTGCGTTCACTCCTGCCTCTGGCCGACCCGTTTCAACCGCCAGGCGCACGCGGATCGATTCCTGCAAGAATTTGTTGACACCTCCGAGGGCCGCGCATACAATAGCCAAGCTTGGCAAGTATCGGCGGTGTAGCTCAGTTGGTTAGAGCATGGGATTCATAAGCCCAGGGTCGGTGGTTCGAATCCACCCGCCGCTATGGACGCGTGTCTCGCATTGCGTCTCTGTGCCGGCTGCCCCAGGGCCGCCGACGCCGGGACGACATAGGCCGGCGGGACACGATTGACGCCCCCATCGTCTAGTGGCCTAGGATATCAGGTTCTCATCCTGGAGACAGGGGTTCGACTCCCCTTGGGGGTATAGGGTGCGATATCTTGTGTTCGCAAGGTATCGCACCCTCTCATTTTTTGGCCGCAAAACGCGGTTTTGTCGTCTTTCCCCCCCTGGTCCTGCGATGTCCTGCAAGGTTCTGCGTGCACCGACTGCACGGATTCTGCACGCGGCTTTTTCTCCCCCCGTCAGGCCGCTATCCCCGGCGATGGCTCGGGCTGTGCGGCTTGACAGGGGCCTGAGATGCCCTGTCAGGATCCCCGGTGAAGGTTGGCTTCCTTGGTTGGAATGGAGAATCGGTCATGGCTGAAGAGAACCTTCCTGTACGTGTCGACCCACCATCCGAAGACAAGAGCTTCGAGCAGTTGAACTCCGTCAATCAGCAGGGCGCGGAATACTGGAGCGCTCGCGACATCCAGCCGCGGCTGGGCTACAACCATTGACGCAGTTTCGAGAAGGCCATTGCCAGAGCTCTAACCTCTTATCAGCAATCGGGTAATGATCCGGAGCACCATTTTGCGCGCGTAAAGTGGTCACGCTGGGTTCCCGCGGTGAGCGTGGAGTCGCCGATTTCCGCCTCTCACGCTTCGCCTGTTACCTGATTGCCCAGAATTGCGGCCTGGGCAGCGAGCAGATCAAAGCGCGCAAACGCATTCCCGGCAGCGAGAACCTCCTGGACCGCATGGGGACGACCGAACTGGCGGCAGCGCAGCCGTTGACTTCTATCTCAAGGGCTGAACCGCTTCCGCCTTCACAGCCTCAGCGCCGCCGACCACCACCTCTGCCTTGATAAACCCAGCCGCCTGGCCGATGGCCCGGCCTTCGGCGGTGAAGGTTCCCGCGGCCTCGTACCGCCGCGGCTCCACGTCCCGCCATAGTACCGGGACCGGCAGAGTGCCTGCTTCACCGAAGGGCAGCTCAATCGCCGGCGGCAACTGGGGCCGATGCCCCACCGCGGTCTGGACCGAGCCGGTGGCGAGATTCTCCGTCTGCACCGCGTACACCTCCCACTCGGTGACCGCGACGGAGTGAAAATACTCTCCCGCGGGCTGTCCCCAGAATATCGCACGAAGCGTTCGGGTCGTCACCGGCGGGAACGTCACCTCGATCCACTGGCCCGCCTCTGTCGGATAATCCTTAATCGTGATGGGGATCCACTGGCCCCGATCATCCTGGCATTCGAGGATCCATTTGTACGGGGGGCGAATCCAGCTGGAATCTCGATGGAACTGGATCCCGACGCCATTGATCCGCACCGGGACATCCCAGGCATACCGTATCCAGTCGGTTTCCTTCGTGTTGGTGTTGCCGCGATAGTTGCCCCATATATCCGGCGGCAACAGGACCGTCTCGGGCCGCCCGTCGTTGAGCGCGCCTACCGTCATGGGCGGCTGTTCTGTGAACGACGCGGAGACCTTGGCATCGGCGCCGAGATTCTTCGTCAAACGGAAGGCGGGGTTGTCCGCCCACGTCTGCCTGACGGGCAGGATGGTTGCCCCATCCCAGTGGACCTCGTCAATCGCCACCGACCGTCGAAAATGTCCGCCATCCTTGGCGTCTTTGGTGTGATAGGTGATCCACCAACGACCCTTGTGTTCGACAAGGGAAGGATGCACGGTCGTTGAAGAGGTGCCGCTGAGGATAATGTCCTGGAACTGCCACGGCCCCAGCGGAGAAGACGACGTCGCATAGGCGATCGCCGCTTGATAGTTGGAGGGTGTCCACTGCGAGCCTCCGCGTTTCCAGTCGTAGACCAGGTAGTAGGTGCCGTCGCGTTTGAACACCCAGGGGGCTTCGAAGAACGCATCGAGCCCGGACAGGCGGACGATTGGGCCCTCTGTTGCGGTCATCGACGGCGCCAGTCTGACAACGCGTGCGACATACCACGACCCCCAATAAAGATACACCGCCCCGTCGGTATCCGTGAAGACGTGCGGATCGATGACCTCTTGTCCTCTCCTTTCGTTCCCGAACACGTCCAACCAAGTCAGTAAAGGCTTGCCGATGGGATCGGACCATGGCCCCACCGGGCTGTCAGACACCGCGACGCCGATCACCATGCGATTCGGGACCTCCGTATTCTTCCATTCCACCGGCACGTACCAGTAGAACCGTCCGTCGGCCCCCTTGGCCACCTGGCCGGCATATGCATTGTTCCCGGTTGCCCAAGTGAACACCTCGCCCGGGACGAGATTCGCCCGATAGAGTGTCCAATCCCCCGAGGTTGGATCTTCAGTCGCCCCCACCCCGTACTCAAACATCCTGAATGCGCCCTGCCTCCTCTCCGCCTGGTCGCGACCGAAGTAGATGTAGAGTTTTCCACCAGAAGAAAGCGGCGCCGCATCGGCTGAATAGTAGCTTCCGTCACGGATGATCGGGTTGCCCTCGCTGTGGAAACTGAGTGGCGTCGCAGGCTGCGCGATCAGCCCCGTTGTTCCCAGGCCCATGCAGAGAAGGGCGACGACCGCGACGCCGTACAGACAAATGGAACGAGGAGCTGAGAAAACGCTATGGGAACGAATCATGATGTGAAACACCTTATTCAATTGGCATCCCGAACAGGTTTCTTAACGGAGTGGAAATCCAATTCGCACCCTTTGGAAAATTGTATCGCCTGCGGGCACGGTACGTCAAAGAATTCGGAAAGAATCCAGAAGTCCAGACGTCAGGGGACACCCTACGTGATTCCTTCGGGGGAATGCCGTCGCCAGGGGACATCGCGGGGTCATGTCTTGACGCCGGGAATCACTCAGTTGCTGGCGGGACCGAGACGCTGAATAGGGACGAATCCCAGGTGCGAGGCCTCCTTTCCGTTCCGTTTCATCCCTTCGATCCGGGAGTCTTTCGCCTGGGAGCCAAGAAACCCCAGAATCCACCCAACCTCTCCGGAGACATTTCCTCTTGTCTTCGCACTCTTGCGCCGTCGTGGAATTCCCTCGACACCCCTTTCGGTTTTGAATTGAGGCATCGGTTGACGTATACTGGGTTGCTGGAGACTCCCGGTTGCCAAGGGAGATTCTGGATACAGGGATCAAGAGGATATCGGATAACGAAGGACGATTTATGAGCCATTGGAACCCCATTGTGAATCGGCGTGAGTTCACCAAAGCTGCATTTCTGTCCGGGGCAGGACTGGTGGTAGGGACCGCTGGAGCGGTCTCCCGCGGGGCGTCGGGCGGGCGCGTCCGCACCGGCGTGATCGGTTGCGGCAGCGTGTCCAACTCGTATCTGCCGGTGTTGGCGAAATCGCCATTCGTCGAATTGGTCAGCGTGTGCGATATCAAGCCAGATCGGGCCAGCAGGCAGGCCCAGCGGTTCAAGGTCGCTCACCATTACCCTCATATCGACGAGATGCTGGCCGGTGCGCCGTTCGACTTCCTGGTGGACCTCACGGACATGCAGGAGCACGAGGGCATCAACCGCCGGGCGCTGGAGGCGGGCCGGCACGTCTGGAGCGAGAAGCCGATCGCCAACTCGCTGGCGGCCGGGCAGGAGCTGCTGCGTCTGGCCCGACAGAAGAACCTTCGCCTCTGGGGCGCGCCGATCACCGTGCAAAGCCCGCAGTTTGCGTTCATGGCCAGGCAACTGGCCGCAGGCAGGCTCGGCCGGGTGGCTGCCGCCCATGCGGACTATGGGCACGAGGGGCCTGACTGGTCGGCCTTCTTCTACGAGAAGGGCGGCGGCTCGATGCCGGATCTGGCGGTATACAATCTCACTTCGCTGACGGGTCTGCTCGGTCCCGCCCGGCACGTCAGCGCGATGGTGAGCGTCGTCACGCCGGAGCGGACCGTGAGCGACAAGGGCCGCATCAAGGTCACCGAGGAGGACAACGCCATGGTCCTGATGGATCACGGCAACGGCGTCATCTCTCACGTGCAGTCGGGTTTCAACTACTTCAACCCGCACGGCCACGACGGCAGCCAGGAGACGCGGCACACCATCAGCATCGTCGGCTCGGAAGGCTTCATGGGCCTGGTCGGCTACGACTGGGCGCCGCTGGGCGTGGACCTGGCCACGAAGGACGCGCCGAAACTGGAGCGCCACGTCAAGGACGCGCAGGGGTACATCTGGCAGCTTGGCGCGGCCCTGGCGGCCGAATGCCTCGTCACGGGAAAGGAACTTCTGGTGACGCCGGAACATGCCTTGCACGTGCTGGAGATCATCACGGCGGCCCGCGAATCCTCCGCGACGGGCAAACGCGTCGCGCTCACCTCCACGTTCAAGTGGCCGATCGTCTAAGAGGACGAACCCTCAAGATACAAGTCAAGCAATAAGAACCTGGATGATACCATGCTCATTTCCGAGCACAGGCCGCTGCCTTGCGTCATTCTCTCCGCACGGCGACCGCTTCGATCTCGACTAGCGCGTCCTTGGGCAGGCCCGCGACCTGGACGCAGCTTCGGGCCGGGAACGGCTCCTTGAAGGACTCCGCGTAGACCGCGTTGAAGGCCTGGAAGTCCCGCATGTCCTTGAGGAACACGGTGGTCTTGACGACCGTGCTCAGATCCGCCCCGCCTGCGACCAGCACCGCGCGGAGATTCGTCAGAACCTGCCTTGCGGCGGTGGCGATGTCGCTGTTGCGAAGCTCGCCCGTGGCCGGGTCGATGGGAAGCTGGCCCGACGTAAAGAGCAACTGCCCTTCCGCAATGGCCTGACTATAAGGCCCGATCGCCGCCGGAGCGTCGGTGGTTCGGATTGGTTTCATGACATTATCTCCATCTCCTGGGGGCCGGGGGGGCCACGTCTGTCGTTCACAGACACCTCCCGGCGGCTACTGTTTTCGTTCTATCCGATGACCTGTCGGACGTGCTGCAGCAGGCGGGCGATCTGGTCGATACAATCTCTCCGGTTGATGTCGGCTTCCATGTCGGGAAATGCGTCGTACCGAAAGGTGACAGCAAAGTCAGTGAATTCGAGCAGGCCGCAAGCGAACGCAGGGATCGGTTGGCCTGCCTCTTCGAGCAAGGCCGCCAGTTCATCGAGATCGTGCCTTTTCGGATAGGAGACTCTCAGGTACGACAGCCACGCCTTCAGGGTTTTCTCCACCGCCTGTTGAACGTGAAAGCCGAAGATCTCATCCGAGAAGACGGCAGCATCCTCCATGCCGCATAGGGCACGATAGTCCCTCTCCGCCATGGTGAGAAGGTCCCTGGCCTGCTTAGGATCTCTCATAGACCAGTTTTCCTTCCCCGGCGGCGCGGGCGACGATGTGATTCACGGATTTCTCCCAGGTCTCGAACTCGTCCTGGCTGTAGACCAGGATATCCTTAGGGACGCGGAACGGCCGGAGAGCCCTGCGGATGCGCTTCAACTCGGACCACCGATTGCGGTCGGGCCCGAAGGCCTCGTCCTCGACAATGAGCAGATCAACGTCGGAGTCGGCCGTCTGATCGCCACGAGCGTACGAGCCGAAGAGATAAACGCGGCGCGGCCCCACCTCGTCCACAATTGTTCGAACCATTTCCTCGATCAGTTGCTCGGATACACGCACCACGGTCGTCTCCTTGTATCGTTGCCTGTTCTCCATCATTATATCGGATTCGGAGCCTCGTGCAATCGCAGGGAACCATCAGGGATGAACCGAACACCCCACGAATGGTTCCTTTCCGGTCCACAGATATGAGAAGACCATCGCAAGCCGATGCTTGTCAATGGTCTTCGGAGTTGATTCCCTGCTGGTTATGTGTCGTATCTGCCTGGCCAGTAGGCGCCCAGCTTACTTCAGCTCGGTCAGATAGAGGTTCCGGAAGCGGTGCTGGCCGCCGCCGGGGACTTCCGCCTGCAGGGCGATGTAGCCCTCGGGGTCGGCCAGGCCGTCGGCCTGCCAAGCGGGCGCGCCGTTGATCACCAGCGAGGCCTTCGTGCCCTGCACCGTCAGCTTGAACTGGTTCCACTGGCCGGGCTTGATCAGGCCCTTGCTCTGGGCGCCGGGCAGGTCACTGACGTTGCCCTCCTGCCCTTGCAGGAGATTGGCCTGGTAGCGGGCGGGCCAGGGCCGGCCCTGCGGCACTGTGTTGTAGCGGAAGTAGACGCCGCTGTCCCACCTGGTCTCCTTGAGCGGCTTCCAGTCGAACTCCAGGACGAAATCGCGATACTTCTTCTCGGTCTGGAGCAGACCGTTGCCGGCGACGATGAGGATGTCCCCATTGTCGATGGTGGCCTCGCAGTTGACGACGGTCCAGCCGCTCAAGCTCTTACCATCGAAAAGCGACACGCGGGCGCCGCTGCCGGCGGAGATCTGACCGACCAGATTCTGGCGGGCCAGCGTGTTGGCCGGACCCATGTCCTTCGTGTAGGGCTTCAGGCGGAAGCGGTAGCTGTAGGGCTTGGCCGGGAGAGTGTATTCCGGGTGCGGGCGGGCGCCCCAACTGTCGTCGCCGCCGACGCCCATCTGGCGATAATCGAGGTTCAGCGTCACGAAGTCCCGGCGGGGCAGGTTGTGAATGTGCGTGGCCTTCTCCAGATCCGCCATGCTGTAGGGCCAAACGCTGACGCTCAAGAGCGGCATGCCGACGGCCATGAGGCCTGCGCCGTTGTTGTCGGTCAGGGTCAGCCAGCGGACGTCGGTCCGGTTGCTGCTCTCCTGCGGGCGGGTGTAGACGTGCAGCAGCTCTTCGACCGAGCCCGAGTACAGGCCGACCGCGGCGCCGCTGTTGCGGTCCCAGTAGTTCTCGTGGGGTCCGCGGCCGAGCCAGGTCATCGTGGAGTACGCGCCGGGCAGCGCCATCTGCATGCCGAAGCGGGGCAACTCAGGCGGCCTTCCCGCCGGTTCCATGCTCGCCTCGACGACGATGTCGCCGCTGCCGTAGACGTCGTAGACGGTGCGGTACTTCGTGCCGTCGCCGACCGGGAGCTTCGCCTGGGCGGTGATGCGGACGAGCTGCGGGTTCACCTGCTCGGCGGTGATCGATTCGACCGTCCGCTCGGGTCCGGCGTTCTTCCACGCACCGAGCCGGCGAGGCATCTGATTGCCGTTGTCGTTGTCGATCGGGGGCCGCCAGAAGTTCGGGACCAGCGGGCTGGCGACAAGTTCCTTGCCCTTGAACTTGAGCGACTCGATCGCGCCGCTGGCCTTGCCGATCGTCACGGCGAAGTCGCCGCTGCTGACGGTATAGGCGTTGCCCTGATCGCGCAGCGACGCCTGCGGCATCCGGTCGACGGCGACAACCGTCACGGGCGGCACGTCGAAGGGGAGCTCAAGCTGGTCCCAAGCAACCACGTGACCTTTCGGGGCCCAGGGGGCGTCGTCAGCGAGGGTGAATGCGACCTTCAGCCAATACTCGGCGCCGGGCTGAACGCTGGGCCTGTCGAACGGGATCTCGATCTTCTGCGTCTGCCTCGGTCCGAGCGTCAGTCTGGGCAGCTTGCCCTGCTGGATCACGCGGTCGTCGCAGCGGAGTTCCCACGCACCGTCGACGAAGTCCAGGCTGCGGAAATCGTACTCGTTCTCGATCGAGACCGTCCGCGCGGACAGGTCGGCCGGCGTGACGTGAATCCTTTGATAGACCTTCTTGACCTCGGCCAGCGAGGGGTTGGGCTTGCGGTCCGGCTGGACCAGACCGTTGCAGCAGAAGTTCCCATCGTTGGGGTTGTCGCCGAAGTCGCCGCCGTAACCCCAGTAGCTCGCGCCGTCGGGCGACTTCTTGCGGATGCCCTGATCGACCCAGTCCCAAATGTATGCTCCAATGAGCCGCTTGTGCGAGCGGATGGCCTGCCAGTACTCGGGCAGATTGCCGACGCTGTTGCCCATCGCGTGGGCGTATTCGCACAGGATCATGGGGCGCGTGTCGTTGTTGGTCGCCAGGCGGATGATGCCCGGAATCCGCTCGTACATCCGGCTGATCATATCGACGTAGGGATAATCGGGGTTGCCGGCGGCGCCTTCATAGTGGACGGGTCGGGTCGGGTCATAATCATGAATCCAGCCGGCCATCGCGGCATGGTTCGGGCCGCAGCCGGACTCGTTGCCCAGCGACCAGATCACCACCGACGCGTGGTTCTTGTCCCTCTCGACCATGCGGATCGCGCGATCCACGAACGACGTGTGCCAGGCGGGAATGTTCGCGAGCAGGCCACCGACGCCGTGCGTTTCGAGGTTCGCCTCGTCCATCACGTAGATCCCGTACTGGTCGCACAGCTCGTACCACTTCGGGTCGTTCGGATAGTGCGAGGTCCGCACCGCATTGATGTTGTTGGCCTTCATCAGCTTGATGTCCTCGATCATCCGCTCGACGGAGACCGCTTTGCCGGTGTCGGGGTCGTGCTCGTGGCGGTTGACGCCGAAGAACTTGATCGACCGGCCGTTGACGAAGAACTGACCGTCCTTGATCTCGACCGTCCGGAAGCCCACGCGACAGCTCTCGGCCTCGACCACTTTTCCCGCAGCGTCCTGGAGCGTCAGGACGAGCGTGTAGAGGTTGGGCGTCTCGTCCGACCATGGCTTGACGTTGGGCACGGTCGCCCGCAGGAGCCCGAACCGGACGTTGTCCCGCTGCGGATAGCTTTCGTTGAGAATTCGATCGGCCTCGATGCTCAGCAGCTGCGAGAGCACGGCCTGTTTGCCGTCGTAGAGCTGGGCCTGGACGGTCCAGCCTTTGGTCTCGGTCCGGCCGTAAGTGGCCAGCTTCGGGCGGATCTGCAGGACGCCGTCCTTGTACTGCTCGTCCAGCGTGGCCCGCACGTGGAAATCGCGGATGTGCACCGAGGGGGCCGCGAAGAGATATACGTTGCGGTAGATGCCGCTGAGGCGGAACATGTCCTGGTCTTCCAGGTAACTGCCGTCGCACCAGCGATAGACCTCCGCCGCGAGAGTGTTCTGGCCCTTGCGCAGGTACGGCGTGACGTTGAACTCCGCGGGCGTCATGCTGTCCTCGCTGTAGCCGACCCTCTGGCCGTTGATCCAGAGGTAGAACGCGCTGATGACGCCGTCGAAGTGCAGGAACACCTGTCGGCCGTCCCAGGCGTCGGGGATCGTGAACTGGCGACGGTACGAGCCCACCGGGTTGTAGTCGTGCGCGATGTACGGCGGGTTCGTCGGGTGCGGATAGCGCATGTTCAGGTAGATCGGCTTGTCGTAACCGTGCATCTCCCAGTTCGAGGGGACCGGGATCTCGGCCCATTGGCTCACGTCGAAGTCCGGCTTGTAGAAGTCCACCGGCCGATCCGCGGGTTTGCCCACGCAGTTGAACTTCCAGTTGCCGTTGAGCGACTGGAAATACGGCGAGGCTGTGGGCTCGCAGCCCAGCGCCGTCTGGACGTCGGGATAGACCATCAGCGTGCAGTGCCCAGGCTCCTTGTTGCGGCCGACGACCTCGGGGTTCTCCCAATCGTTCACATCGGCACAAAGCCCGCACAGGGACGTCGCAAGGATCATCGCCACAGGAAGGACCAACCACTTCGCGTTCATACTCGACATCTCCATTCTCTCGACAGGACCTCGATCACGACAGACCTCGGAAGGCCACGCCAGCGCCCGCTTGTACACGGTTGACCCGTAGAAAGCAAGGCCGGCTCCTGAAAGGACAATGACTTATGAAGGGGACGCCGATATGCCGATATAGCCCTCGTGGGACGTAGGATTGCGTCCCCCCAGAGGAATGCCCAAAGGAGCAGGATCGAATGGCGTTGCCGGCACAGATTGCCCGACTGATCGAGACGTTCGAGCAGAACCGCGAGGACGCGATTCGCATCGGCTCGCTTGACGCAAGCACGCTGGCCGGCAATACTGATATCATCGGGTTTACTGGAGCTTGATTGATGCAAGCATATGATCCTTTGCACTACGACAACTTGGCGAGAAGCGTCGTTGAGGCTCTTCTGGGCGGACCCGAGGTTCCATTACCCCCGCCAGAACCATTTGATGGGGCCGGAGTGTATGCGATCTATTATCATGGCAACTTTGACGGGTACTCACCTCTTGTCAAAGCAGAGAAGCGGCCACCGATCTACGTTGGCAAAGCTGTCCCGGGAGGAGCGAGGAAGGGCGCCCGATGTGGTGGCACAAGAAAGGAATTGTTTCAGAGGCTGAAAGAACATAGTGAGAGCATCGCCCAGGCGGAGAATCTCGATGGCAGTGATTTCACGTGCCGCCACCTGGTTGTAGTACCCGTGTGGATCACACTGGCAGAACGATTCCTCATCGAGTACTATCAGCCGGTGTGGAATGTTGCCATTGATGGATTTGGAAATCATGCCCCTGGCAAAGGGAGAATCGGCATGAAACGTCCCCGCTGGGATATCCTTCATCCCGGTCGCCCATGGGCAGCTAAACTTGAAGCTCAAGAGTCCCAGGAATTAGTATTGCAGCGTCTCTTCAAGTTCCTGACAAATCGGAAATGAATGCCCGCCTAGAACGGGAGCGAGCACTTCACCTTTCGAACCGTAATTCGACCGCTGTCTCGTAGAGTTCAACCGCCGCCTTGGTGACCCCTGCTCGCACGGACGACTTCACGATGCTGGACCCAGTTCGTTTTCTTCGGACTTGATGCATTCGTTCAAGTCTAAAGCCGTAGAGTCCAGCTATTTCTGCAAGAAAGCGATCCGTCTCGACATGAACCCCTTGGACAATGTTATTTCCGATCACAACTACCACCAAGCCCCCGGGCTTCATCAACTGACGTGTGACCTCGAAGAATCTCGCGCAGTCATTGAAGTAGGTTGCGGCGTAGTTTGCCCACCCGACTCCGCCATAAACCCCTTTCTCAGGATTGCGTTCTCGAATAGCGTCAAGTACACACACAAGTTCAGGTAGCTTGACCGTCAATTCCACGCGAGGCCCACTCCGTACCGTCTGCCAGAACTGCCCAAAGTTGTTTTCTTCCAGCCTCTTCAGGTCGCCATTTCCATCGGTCAGTCCCAACCAGTATAACTGA
This sequence comes from Sedimentisphaerales bacterium, assembly GCA_035476995.1. GTDB lineage: Bacteria > Planctomycetota > Phycisphaerae > Sedimentisphaerales > Anaerobacaceae > PLanc-01. Next base: position 15,196 of record DATIKY010000391.1, read on the forward strand.
GGACGAGTGTTCCGGACATAATGATAGTTGTTGAGATATGGGGGTGAAGTCACAAGTACATCCACCGAATGCGAATCGACGCAATTCCCCCCGGTAAGATACGACCGCTGGTATATTGCCGTCTCAGGCTTGTGCTTGAATCGCTTGAGGCGTTGCTGCAGCAGGCTCATATCCTCTTCAATCTCCCGGAGTTTGCCCCGAAATGTGCCAAACACATCCGCTCGATCGATCGATCCTCTCCCAGCAGCTGAACGCGTGCTCAGGCTCGGCTCATAGGAGTAGTTTGAGAAAGCGACCATGACAGATCCAAGAGCAAGTTTCAGTGCCTTTCTTACAAAGGGGCTTTTCTGTTCTTGAATGAAATCCTGCAACCAGAGAACATCGCGCTCGATGGACGGGCTGAAAAACGGTACTCGGCTCTTGAAACCACTCGGAGGGCGCGACTTCGGCTCCAAGGTAGCGTGAGGCACTCTTGCGGCCAGCTCATCCAAACTCGCAAGTGCCTCCCCGAGAGGTCTGAGCTTCTGTCGGGCGCATGATATCTTCACCTCACATGCGAGTGCCGCATATGGGTTGATTTCGAAGCCAACAACGTTATAGCCCTGCTTCAATCCTTCGACAAGAGTGGTCCCTACGCCTGCAAACGGATCAAGAACCGTGACATCGGCCGAATTGCCCAAGTTAGCGGCTCGAAATACTTCCTGAATGAAGGAAGCGGAGAATCCAGCAATCCACGGCACCCAACGATGGAGTGGCTCTTGGCGGTTCCGCGTAAAAGCCGTGTCGCCAAAAGCAGACGGAGAATCCTGTCTATCTGTTTGGGGCACCCCCGGAAAGAGGGTAGGCTGATTCTCTCGATTTCCCCCAGCAGTGACATGACCGAATGTTCTGTGCGGACCGATGCGATATGTAAAGGGATCGATTCGCTCCAAAGCGATTAGATCCCCCGCACGCAAACGGTGTTGTCGGAGGAACTTACCGACCCACGCACGCTTGCGAAAGAAGTTCCTAAGTTCGCCATCCCCGGTACCTCGTGCAATGTCAGTCTCCACCGGCTTCTCAAAGCCCTCGACCAGCAGCGTGAGCGTTCGCCCAGCACCCTTCTTCTCACTTGACTGCCCGTAGCATTCCTGTGGAAAGAAATCGTGATGCCCAGTGATATAGAGATGACTATTCCGAAGATTCCCTTCGGTAACTGATATCAATCTTCTCCTGTTGTCTGCACTGCGCTGCATTCTCATGTCCCTTCAGTTGGTTAACGTGCCCATTCTAGCACTGGCCTGTGAAAACACAACGAAAATGGGAGATCGAACCGTAACGGCTGAAATGCTGCGGCCCGGGCGAATTCCGCCTTCAATACCCATTGGCCATCGGGTGAATTCCCCCGGCGGTGAGGAACCATGGCCAACGCGATCTTCGGATCGCTGCCGTAGATCCATTCGTTTAGTCTCGGATTGCATCGACGGATCGGGAGTTTCACCGGCTGGTGTATGAGTTGTACGGCCTGACGGAGGAGGAGATCCGGATCGTGGAGGGGGCCACGCAGGTCTGAGACGCGGAAGACTGGTTCTTCAGGGAGTTTCGGGGATCATCGAAACCGCCGGAACGGCACGCCTGAAGCGGTCCTGCAGGGTGAGTTTATCGCATTGCGGCCTCCGGCTTGAACGCGAACGAGACTTTCGCTTGCGGGACGGTACATCGCGCAGGGGTGTGCACCGCCCCTCCATGCTGGAGGCCCAACGCGTAAAACTCCCGCCGCGACGCGGCGGAATCGGCGTTTTGCTCATCCCCACAATTCCGTGAAGAACCAGAAGACTTGGCCGTCGCGACAAGACGCCCAGACGGGTTTGTGTGCGAGTCTCGCTGCACGCTATTTCGGCCAGACGACATCCGCGTCGGCGGGGACTTTGCCGTCCGCGCGGGCGGATTCGATGGTCTCATATCCGACGAGGCTCTCCAAGGGGATGAGGATCGCTTCAGGGGAATCCACGGCATAGAATCGCAGTCCGGTCCTGGTGCTCACGAACTTGTATTTGCCGGGCTGGACCTCGCGCACCCAACTGAAGGCCGGCGGAGCTTTCGCGTCCGGCGGGACGTGTCGGGGCACAGCGCCGGGCGGCAACACGCCATAGGTTTCCGCTGCGTTGGGGAACCACCGGGCCAGGTCCGCGGCATGGGGAGTCCTGCCGGTCCCTCGCCACATACCGACGACATGCGGAGCCAGCCACAGGACCCCTGCGACAAAGACCAGGACCGCTGCCATCGCGAACACAACCGACCGTCTTCTCCACACAGTGTCGCGGACTCTTCTGGAGATTCGCGACGTCAGCGAGAACTGCGTCCGGGAAGCCAGCAGGGCCTGAAGAGAGCCTGTTCCGGTCAAGCTCAGAACTCCCGAATCCTCCGGCTGGGCGGCGATCGCCTCGGCCCGAAGGGCGGCAGCGACATCGGCCGCCGACGGGCGGTCCGCGGGGTCCTTGGCGAGGGTCCTGGTCAGCAGAGCCGCCAGGCTGGCGGGACACGCAGGCAACAGGGTTCGGATATCGGGGACAGGATCGTGCAGGTGCTTGTGAAGGAGTTCCTTGAGGTTCTGCGCTGCGTAGGGCATCTTTCCGGTCAGGGCGAAGAAGAGCGTCCCTCCGAGACTGTAGACGTCGATCGCGGGCGTCTGACGGCGGTTGAGGATCACTTCCGGAGCCATGAACGCCGGCGAGCCCACCGCCTTACGCGTGAAGTCGAAGGGGTCGTTGGGATCGTCCAGACGAACGAGGCCGAAATCCGTGAGCTTGCAGCGTCCCTGACGGGTCAGCATGAGGTTGGCGGGCTTCACGTCGCGGTGCACGATCCCGAGCTGGTGCGCCGCGGCCAGTCCCGATGCGGCGTCGGCGATCAGGCTGCACGCGCGGGAGATGGACAGCGGCCCCGCGGCCTTGACCACCTGCTTGAGATTGCCCGCATCGAGCAATTCCATGGCGATGTACCACCAGCCCTCATGCTGGTTGATCTCGTACACCTGCACCACGTTGGGATGTTCGATCTGGGCGGCCGATCGAGCCTCTCGCAGAAACTGCTCGACCTGTCCCTTGTCGTCCACCCCCGGCAGACGTTTGCACAGGATCTTCAGCGCGACAATCCGATGGAGGTTGATGTCCTGGGCCTGGATGACGCGGCCCATGTTCCCTTCGCCGATCAGCCGCAGGAGGCGGAAGTGCCCCAGCACCCTGCCGACCCAGGCGGGCTGCTTGGGAACTTCGCGGGGTTGAGAGGGCGTCGTCTCGACCGGGACGACCTCCGTTTCATCCCCGATCAGCTTCCCTTCGGCGTCGGAGACGAGGCTCGCCTCGAATTCGGAGTCGTCCGGCGCGACGGAATCCTGGTTGTGCCGCTCATCGCTCATGGCGTCGGCCTCGCGGTGCGCGCGGGCTCCAGTCCGGTGAAATGAATGATCGAAACCACGCTTTGCTGTTGTTGGTCGCGGCCCTCGCTCACGTCCCCTTCGTCGGTGCCCGCGGCGATGAAGGGCGTCGGACCCAGGCGGCAGATCGCCTCCACCTTCATGTCGGGGAGTCTGGCGAAGAGGATCGCGTTCTCCGTCTTGCGCCCGCTCCACCAGAACATGGCGCTGTCCAGCGTGTTGGGGGGGAAGGGCTCGTCTTCATCGAGTCTGGGGCCGTTGCTTCGGGCCGCGGCGATGAGATACCCCTGCGTCAAGGGGTCCCAGCACAGATCGCTGACGCCCCGGCCGGACAGGTCGAGGGTGAACATGTCCTCGACGCGGATCCCGGCGGGATCGGCGAGGTCGAAGGCTTCCGGCACGCCGCGTACGACGACGAAGATGGCGCGGTCGTCCAACAAGGGGTTGCGCATCCCCAGCAGCAGCGCCGAACCGTCGGGCGTGAACGCCATGCCCTCGACGTTGCCCCAGCGATAGGTGTTCTTGTCGAATCCGCGAAAATCCACATTGAACGTCCGGTACGGCTCGACTCCCACCGTCTTGAAATAGCCGCCCACGACCTCTCGGAGAGTCGCGACGCTGAGCACCACGGGCCGCTGGATGGCCAGGGTCCTGGTGTCCGTAACTTCGAACCGAAGCATGTGCCGGCGCTTCGGCAACGGCTGCTCAAAGGGGTCGTTGCTCAGGGAGCACATCGTATAAATCACCGGGTGACCGTCCGGACCTCGGGTCGCAGTGAGACATTCCGCGTCTTCCAGGAGCTGCTGCTCGTTGCGCACCACCAGATGAGGCACCGGATCTCCGAGAGTCATGCGGTCCAGATCGATCGGGCAACTGAACACGACATGACCATGACGGTCGCTCAGAATCAGCAGATGGCCGGGAATCCACGCCAGACCGCTGCATTCGAGCGCCTTGGACCCAAGCTGTTGATTGGAGACCGGCGCGCGAATGGCCATCTCCCGCTGCGCCACCACCGGCGGCTCGACGACGCCAAAGCGGATCTGGGCAACGCGGACGCCTGGGCCAGTGGGTCCTTCCGACGCGGCACTGCGGGACCCGATCGTGACGACAGATACCGACAATACGCAGCCAAGCAATCGCATGTGCCGAAGTCGGCCAACCATAAGGCACCATCGCTGCTGGGAACCGGATACAATCGGCCCGGCGAGTCCTCTTCCGCCCCTCCCACGCCGGCTTCAACCCGCCCAACCGACATCCTGTTCACTCTGCGCTCCATCATACTCCGTACTGCGACCGGCGTCAACGCTTCGCCCCGCGTAACGAACCGCCATTCGAGGCGCCTCCGGAACTTCACCATCGGAAGAAGCGGTAGGGATCATCCCATTCCTGGGGTTCGTCCAGGTAGAAGCCTCGCAGCCAGCGGCCGGGTTCATCGTCGTCCACCGCGGTTGAGAAGCGGGTGAGCAAGGGGGTTTCGCTGTTCACCCCCAGATTCGCCAGGATTCGTGTCACAAGGAAACTGGTTCGACGAAACGTTTTCTTGAGTCCGTAGTTGCCTGCATACTCGAATTGCCAGGGCGCCAACTGGCAGAAGACGACGTTGGAAGGCGAAGCGATGGCGAGCACGCCGTTGCCGAGGGTATCTGCGCCCGCCTCTACGAGCGGGATCCGACGCGGATCGCGGTTGTGGACATCCGCGGACCCGATGCCTGCCGCAGGCGAGTCCAGACCCGGCGGATCGAACCAGGCGTTGATGTGTTCGGCCTGGCTCATCGAGACCTTGAAAGGCAGGATCGCGTCCGCGTCTTCCTGCGTCAATCCCAAGGCCAGGAGACGCCCGCCGGCCTTGAGAAAGGCGGCGATCGCATCGCCATCTGTCCCGAGGGCTTTGCCGCCCGGTGCGACGACCAACACGCGGTCGGCCTTCATCTCTCGGTCGCTGAAGGAGCCGAGCCGGAATCCCGCTTCTTCGAGGTGTCTTTTCCCCACCGGGTCGCCGGCGTACAGCGCCTCCCGTCGCGGCGAGGGTTTCCAGCCGCGGACGTATTCGAGCAGGCTGGCGGTCAGCGTCCGGGCCGCAGGGTCGGTTTCGGTGCGTCCGGTCACATCCATCTGGCAGAACAACACCATCCCTTTGCCCTCGCGGTATTCCAGCAAGGGGCTGTACTGCAGGCTGAAGCCGCCGTCCACGATGGGAAGGAAATCCCCGCATGCGGGCTTCTCGATAAGCACCGAGGCGACGTTGCCTCGACAGCCGCAGCGCCACGCGCGGGTCACAGGGATGCCGCACCAGGTCACCGTCGGCGTCAAGTTGAACTTGGGGTCGAGCTCGTATTTCAGTCGCGGCGGGAGGATCGTGGCCTCGCCTCGCCAATCACGCAGATGCTCCGTTCGCAGCCCGGCCAGAACCGGATGGTCGGGCGCCCGGGCGAAAACCTGACGAAGACCATACTCTGCCACGCGAAATCCGAATCGCTTCTCGAGCACTTCCGGCGCCTGCTCGAATACGAGCACCTTGAGTCCGTCTCGCACGCGACCGATGTCCGGCGCGGGCCCGTCCACGGTCAGGGCGGCTTTTCCGACGATCAGCACGTCATACGGCGTCAGGTCCGCCTTGGCGTCCACGGAATCCCAGGGATTGCCCATGCTCTTGAACAACTCGGCTGTCTCGCCCCTGGAGTCGAACACCGCGACCTTGGCCTGGGCTTCGAGAGGAAGCCGAGAAGCAAGCACGTGGATCGTGAACTCATCTTCCTGAGTCTGTCCTGTGTTGAACGCCATGGTTGCGCTGAGCTTGTACTGTCCGGGAGCGAGTCGCGCAGGCAAAGCCAGACGGATGGGTATCCTCGCCTGAAGACCCGTCTGGACCGTGACTTGGCTGCGACCGGCGATCGGTTCGGGAAGGGCCAGCGACCAGGAGCAGTCGCAGGTCGTCGGCACACGCGAATTGTTGATCACGATGATCTGTTTCTCGACCGTTTCGCCGGCGGTGAAGACATGGTCCTTGCTGGTGAACCGCTCGGGTTTTCCGCCGAGGTAAGCCAGGAGGGGCTGATTGTTCCGGATCAGGGCCCGCGCGCCGGCGGTGGCGACCCAGTCGGAGCGTTCGTAGGCCAGGTCCATCCGTTCGTATCGCTGCTCCTGGTAGTCGGGACTGAATCCGGGTCGTTGCAGGTTCTCCCAATCCACCCGATACTCCTGCCGGCGATTTCTGTCCATGCCCGGTCGCAGCTTGAAGAGGATGTGGTGTTCCCAGGGAGAATTCGCGGAGACTTCCCAGGTGCGAAATGCCCGCCAATTGTCCGTGAAGTACAGGTCGAACACCGGCTCCCGCTCGGGGAAATCGACGGACCCCAACTGGTGGGGGTAGTCCCATCGATGCCAGAGCCGGCCCTCGCGGAACTGCCTGGCCTCCCATCGCAGGTTCTTCTTCTCCATCTCGCTGATCTGAAAGGCGCGATCCCCGAAGAACTGTGCGTTCCATTCGGCCAGGCAGAACTCCCACGGCGCCACCGCGCTGCCGAACTCCCTCTTGCCCTTGTACCACCCCCGATACATGGCCCAGTCCCACGTGAACGGAGCGCCGTACTCGCACAGGAAGACGGGCTTGATCCCCTTCGTGGACCAATGCTCGAACCAGTCGGACAGTTCCTGAACGGGCGCGAAGTTCGGATAGAAGTTGATCACGTGCATGGAGCCCAGATTGCCCGAGGCGTGGTGATAGACGATGCGGCTGGGGTCCAGGCGTTTGACGATCTCCTCGGCCCGGACCGCGAGCTTCACATTCCTCAGCGCCCACGTGTCACGGGCGTCGCGGACGCCGTCGATCATGTCCGGGTTCATGTCCTCAGCGTAGCCTGTGGCGTTGTGGCTCATCGAATACGTCACGACGGACGGGTGGCCCTGGGCGGCCCGAACGAAGAACTCCGCATGGCGGGCGTACCCGTTGTTGAGATCGGCGTCGGAGGCCTGCCAGGAGTAATGGCTGAAATGCGGCTGCGAGAACGACACGAGCATCCCCACGTCGTCGGCGGCCCGCAGGATCTCGGTAAAACCCAGATGCGAGCCCGGCTCGCAGCCGTAGTTGTGAGTGTAGACGAAGTTGATTCCAAAGCTCCGGAGGCGCTGCATGCTCTCGCGGGCGGCCTCGTAGTTCGCCAGGGCGGCGCCGATCTGGGCATTGTCGAGCGGCACCGCCGACAGAAAGATGCGAGTGCCGTTGAGATAGAAATCCCGACCGTCGATCCAGAACTCCCGGAAACCGAACCGCACGGGCCAGGCGGCGTCCAGCACCGCGCCGTCGGCATTCACGAGCGAGACTTCGAGATCGCACTGATTGAGCGGCGTATGGATGTCCCAGAGCCCGTCCGGCATCCATTTCTCGGTAGACGCGATGCGGCCTGTCTTGAGACCGCTCCCCTGAAATGTCCGGCTCGCGAATTCCTTGATGCTCCGGCCATCCTGGATGACTCGCGCGCGAAGAGCGTACCGTGCATCCCTTGCAAGGCCGTCGACAGCCACATCGAGCGTGAGTTCCTGCTTTCTCACCGAGGTGTCCACCCTCACGTCCGCCAGGCACGGCCCCGCGGGTCTGCTCACCAGATAGACGTCGCCGCAGAGGCCCCGACGAGCCACGGAACCTTTGACCTCGCGGGCCGAGGCGCTGTCTGTGTAGGAGAGCATGACGCCCTGGAGCGGCATGGCAACCACGAGCACGCTGAGCCTGTGCTGCTCGCCCGCTCGGAATAGGGACGTGAGATCGACCTCGCCCCCTGGGAACCGGGCTTCACCGGCCTTCTTGCCATCCAAGTACACCACCGCATAGGAATTCAGGTACTCGAAGGAAACCGCAACGCGGCGGCCCGCCCACGGACTGGGGATCGTGATCTGCCGTTCATACCAGGCGGCAGAGAGGTTGCCCAGCCTGCGGCCTGCCCAGTTCGGATGCGAGTGGACGGTCTGACTGTCCTTCTGCATGTAATCGGTGATGCCGGGCCAGCACCCTGGGACCTTGAAATAGCCCCAGTTCCCGGCGGGCGCCTCCTGCGATCCCGATTCGTCCGGCTGCCACCGCCAGAGTCCGTTGATGCTGATCCGTTCGCGGGTGGCGGTCGCCTGTCGATATGCCTTGGACAGGTCCCACACGACCCGGACTCCTTCAGGCAGCGCGGCATCCTGCGAGGCAGTTTGCATTGCTGTGGCCGCACCCGCGGCCGTCAGGCAGGCCATACAAACAGCGACTGCCCCCACGCACCAACGAATCCCTTGTTGCATGATCTTCTTGCTCCTGTCGCCTGGCGATTGCCCGACCGATACGAGAACCTCGACTGCGATTGCGGGTTGTTCGGACGCTAGGCCCGCCACCGGAGGAAGCGGACGGCGCCGTGCTGCCTCATGTTGCCGCCGACGGCGTGGAGGACGAACTCGCCGGCGTGGGCGGTCAGGCGGGCCTCGACCCAGCCCACCGGCTGCGAGCCCGTGAAATTGTACCCTGTGGCCGGCAGATTGATGCAGTGAATCCCTTGCACCTGCGAGAACTGGTACTTGTGCGAGTGGCCAAAGACCAGGGCCTTGACCTTTCGCACCGGCGTAATGATCTCGAAGAGCCGCCGGATGTCCAGGAGGTCCGCGCGGGGCGTGTGATGGAAACACAGGATCGTCGGCGTATCGTCGCTCATGCGGAGATAGGTTTCCAGCCAGATCCGCTGGAGATTGCCGAGCATGCCGGGGAACGTGTTGACGTACAGGAGCGTGTCCAGGAGGACCAATCGGATGGGACCCGCCATCGCGGTGGTGATGTACTTGTCCTTGATGCCGCCGGTGTAGGCCGAGCCGGCAAAGGCCGTCAGGAAGCTGTCGCGATCGTCGTGATTGCCGATGGTCAGGTGGACCGGGCGCTTCCGCGAGATTGGGGCCAGCAGGGCCTTGACATTCTCATAGGCGTCCGCGCCGCCTCGGGATCGGGCCAGATCGCCTGTGATGACCACCCCCTCGGGCATCTGGGCGCCGATCTGGTCGACGGTCTTCCGAAGGTTCAGGTGGGCGCAGAAACCGCGAAACCGATACATCGGGTCCGCGTGGATGTGCGTGTCGGACAGAAAGGCCCAGCGAGCGAAGTCCTTGAGAGTCTCGCGATGTCTGAGCGCAATGACCCCGCTTGCGGCGGCCAGACCCATCGTGAGGAACATCCGCCTGTTCATATGGACAGTCGAAACATCGGGCATCTCGTACTGCTTACCACAGCCCAGGACGAATCGCAACGCTTTTTTCGGACATCTACGATCGCCAGGTCAGACGCTCGCAGCAGCCGTCGTGCTTGCGGTTGCCGCCGATGGCGTGCAGAGTGAACCGTCCGCCCGTGTCCATGAGCTGGGCCTCGACCCAGCCGACGGGCTGGCTGCCGGACATGTTGTACCCGGTCGCCGGGAGGTTGATCAGGTGAATGCCCCTGTACTGGGAGAAGTTGAACCGGTGCGAGTGCCCGTAGACCACGGCTTTGACCTTGGCCACGGGTTCGATGATGTCGAACAGACGTTTGGTGTCGAGCAGGTCGATTCGAGGCCGATGATGGCAGAACAGGATGGTCGGCCGGTCGTCGGTGGTGGCCAGGAAGGAGCTGAGCCAGGTCCGCTGCGCCCCCCCGAGCAGGCCCGCCGCCCGGTCGGCCAGGAGCGTGTCGAGAACGATCAGTCTCATCGGACCGGCCACCGCGGTGACGACGTGCTTGTCTTCCACCGTGCGGACGTCGCCGGGGTCGGTCGCAAACGCCTGGGAGAAATCCTCGCGTTTGTCGTGGTTGCCCAGCCCCAGATAGACCGGCCGCTGGGAGGTGATGGGCGTCAGGAGCGTCTTGAGGTTTTCGTAGGCCGCGATTTGGCCGCGCATCCGCGCCAGGTCGCCGGTGATGATGATGCCGTCCGGCGGATGGTACGCGACCTGTCCCGCGACTTCCTGGAGGTTCCGATAGGGATAGAAGCCCCGATATCGGTTGTCGGGGTCCGAGGCCACATGCGTATCGGAGAGAAACGCCCACCGCGTGCATTCGTCCCGATCCTCGCCGAAGACCCGCGCCGGCCCGAGCGTGGCAACGCCCGCCGCCAGAGCCAAACCCGTCTTGAGAAACTGCCTTCTGTTCAGATCACGCCCCGACACATCGACCATTCTTCATCACCCCCAACACATCCCCGCCTATACAGCAGGGTCTATTCCGCTCGACCTCGATCCGTGTTGGTCTGTCTTCCTTGGGATCACTCCGCGATCCTGTTTCCTCCATTATCGGTGAAGCGACGCTGTTCCTGCGCTAAAGTATAGCTAATCTTCCGTTAGCGCGGAGTTCGGGCTCCGAAGAACCGGATTTTTGCGGTCCCTCACCACAGGAATCGGCAACCAGGTCCGAAAATGAGCGACGCAGCAGGACCTGGGAAAAGGATGGGCCCTGTTGCCTAGGATCGCCAGCGGAGGCCCTCGATCCGGCCGTCGAACTGGGTGTTGCCGGCCAGGGCGTGCAGGAGGAACTCGCCGCCGTCGGCGGTGAGCCGGGCTTCGACCCAGCCGGCGGGCTCCTTGTCGTTGAAGGTGTAGGCGGTGGCAGGGATGTTGATCAGGTGGATGCCATCGAGCTCGGAGGTCCTGTACTCGTGGGAATGGCCATAGACGACGGCCTTGACCTTGCGGATCGGTTTGACCAGGTCGAAGAGCCACATGACGTCGAGCAGGTCTCCGTCTCCGTCGCCCAGCGTGTGATGGAAGAACAGAATCACCGGCTTGTCGTCGCTGTCGGCCAGGTACCGCTGGAGCCAGGACCGCTGGGCTTTGCCGAGGAATCCCGGCGTCTTGTTGGTCGCGTAGAGCGAGTCGAGCAGGAGGAACCGGACGGGTCCCGCTTCGACCGTGACGACGTGCTTGTCTTTGATCGGCTGGGCCTGGCCCGCGCGGTCCTCGAACACGTCCAGGAAGACCGCCCGGTCGTCGTGGTTGCCCAAAGCCAGGCAAGTCGGTCGCTTGCCCAGAACGGGCATCAGCAGCTTGTGAAGGTTCTCATAGTCGCCCATCTGGCCGGTCAGACGGGCCAGGTCGCCTGTGATGACGATGCCGTCGGGCAGGTCGGCCGCGAGCTGGCCGACGGCCTTCTCGAAGTTCCGATAGGGATAAAAGCCCCGGTAGTTGTCCTCGGGGTCCGCCGCGATGTGCGTATCGGACAGGAACGCCCAGCGCGCCTCCTTGCGGCCGGCATCGGCACAAACTCGACGCGGAGTCAGCGCCGCCAACCCGCCGGCGACCGCCAGAGAGACGTTGAGGAACCGTCGCCTGCTCATCTGGCTGGGGTCGAAAATGTCGGACATGCGTACCCTTTCCACTGTGGCCCGTTCGATGGTCATCGATGGTCCCCTTGTACCAGAAACCGCCTCGATATGCAAAGCCCGAGCCGGGAATCTTGTGGCACAGGGACCGCGGGACTGTTATTGTGACAGCGTCGAACGTGAAGCCGGGAACGGATACCTGTTGGGGTTGGATGTGCCTATGGAATTGAGCGTCTTCGATATTGCGGTCTTCGTCGCGTTCATCGGCGCCGTGGTCGCGATAAGCATGTTCAAGAGCCGGCGGGAGCGGACCAGCGAAGACTACTTCCTGGCGGGTCGGGGTCTGACCTGGCCCTTGATCGGCCTGTCCATCATCGCCGCCAACATCTCCACCGAGCAATTCGTCGGCATGAGCGGCCAGGGCGCCGGCAGCGTCGGTCTGGCGGTCAGCAACTGGCAACTGGCGGGCTCGATCGGCATCGTCCTGATCGCGTTCACCCTGCTGCCCCGCTTCCTCAAGGCGGGGATCTACACGATGCCCGAGTACCTGGAGCACCGCTACAACTCGACCGCCCGGGCGCTCATGGCCGTGACGACGGTTGTGATCTACGTGGCCGTGCTCCTGTCGGCCGTGCTCTACTCGGGCGCATTGACCCTGAGCAAGGTGTTCCCGATCAGCCTGACCGCGAGCATCTGGCTGATCGGATCGGTCGCGGCGCTGTACACGCTCTGGGGAGGACTCAAGGCCATCGCCTGGGCGGATCTGTTCCAGGGGGGCGCGCTGCTGATCGGCGGGATCATCATCTTCTTTCTGGGCCTTCGCGCCTGCGGCGGCTGGGAGCGGTTCTCCACCGTCAACGCGGATCGGCTTCACATGGTCCTTCCGGCCGACCACGAGGCCCTGCCCTGGACCGGCGTCGTCTCCGGCATGGGGATCGTCATCCTCTACTATTGCGGCCTGAATCAATTCATCGTACAGCGAAACCTCGCCGCCCGCACCCTGCGGGACGGCCAGTTGGGCGTGATCTTCGCCGGCGGCCTGTGGCTGCTGATCCCCTTCGCCATTGTCATGCCGGGCATCATGGCCAACACCCTTTACACCCCGGATCTGCAAGCCGCAGCCGACGAGGACAACGAATCGAAACTGGCGACCTTCACCCGGCTCAAGGAATCGCCCAACGCCCAGGAGCTTATCGTCTTCAAACCGGACGCCGAGTGGACAGAACGGCACCCCGCCCTGGCGGACGAGATGACGCGATACAATCAGAAGGTCGAACAGATCGCCGGCCAGACCGGGCGGACGCCCACGCAGGAACTGCTGGCCGGACGCAAACCCGATGCCGCGTTCCCCACGCTGATCAGGAAGCTGGTCCCCTCGGGATTGCGGGGGTTCATGTTCGCCGCCATCGCGGGAGCGATCATCAGCTCGCTGGCCTCCATGCTGAACTCCGTCTCGACGATCCTGACGATGGACATCTACAGCCGGCTGATCGACCGCAACGCTCCTCAGAAGCGACTGTTGCTCCTGGGTCGCATCACCACAGGGGTCGTGGTAGTCGCGGCATGCCTTCTGGCGCCCCGATTGGACAACCCCAAGTTCGGAGGGGTGTTCAACTACATCCAGCAGTTCCAGGGGTACATCTGGCCCGGCGTGGTCGCGGCCTTCGTCTTCGGCATGCTGGTCCCCCAGGCCCCGAGCGCCGCGGGCGTCGCGGCTTTGGTCTGCGGCCCGGTCCTCTACGGATTGTTCCAGAAGTTCTCGCCGGGACTGCATTTCCTGATCCAGGTCGGCCTGGCCTTCCAGCTCGTCCTGATGATCATGGGATTGATCACGTTCCTGTGGCCGTTGGAGAAGCCCAGGACGCTGCCGGTTCGCGAGGGAGTGGAGGTCAAGACCAGCGGCGCGGCCAAACTCGCCGGCGGACTCGTCCTGGCCGCGGTGGCGGTCTTCTATGTCATCTTCTGGTGAGATCGTCCTACAGGTCCGATTCGTCCTATAGGTCCCATACCCCGCTCCGTCACCACTCGAAGGAGCGCTCGGTCTCTGCGTCCGCTTTTTTCCACCACTGCCGGTCGCGGAAGTACTGCTTGATCATCATCGCGGCGTTGACCCCGTCGGCGACCGCGGTGACAAGCTGCATGGTCGCCCCGACCCGGCAATCGCCCGCGACGAAGACGCCCGCCAGCGAGGTCCGCAGATGGGCGCAGTCGCAGCGGATGAAGCCTTGGTCCGTCAACTCGACGATGCCCTTGAGGAACTCCGTATTGGGCACCGTGCCGACGAAGATGAACGCGCCGTCGCAGGGATAGTCTTCTTCGGCGCCGGTCTTGACGTTCTTGAGCCGGACCGACTGCACCCTGCCCTGGCCCTGGATCGCGGTGACGACCGAATCGTAGCGGATCGCCATCTTGCTGTTGGGTTCTGCGACCTTGGCCAGCAGTTCCTCCACAAGGACCTTGTCGGCGCGGAACTCGTTGCGGCGGTGCACCAGCGTCACCTTGTCGGCGAACTTGGCCAGGTGCAGCGCCTCCTCGATCGCGGTGTTGCCGCCCCCGACGGCGACCACCTCCCGGTCGCGGAAGAAGGGACCGTCGCAGGTGCCGCAATAGCTGACGCCCGCGCCGGCGTTGCGGAACTCCTCCTCGCCGGGGACGCCCAGCTTGCGGTAGCCGCTGCCCGGCGCGAGCACGACCGCGCGGCCGAGGTAGCGGTCCTTGCCGCAGGAGACTGCGAGCCGCCCGTCCGCGGTCCGCTGGATGTCCGTCACTTCGCTGGCGGTCTTGATCTCGGTCCCGAAAGCCTCGACCTGCTTTTGCATCTGATCGACCAGGCCCGGCCCGTCGATCCGCGGGATGCCGGGGTAGTTCTCGATGCGGTCGGTGTTGAAGATCTGGCCGCCGGGGATCATCTTCTCCAGGATGACCGTGCGAAAGCGATCCCGCGAACTGTACAGGGCCGCGCCCAGACCGGCCGGCCCGCCTCCGATGATGATTACATCGTATGATGTATCAGGCATAGACTCCCACTCGCACCAGTCGGCTGTAAGCACGAATCTCGAAATCCGAAATCCGAGACAAATTCAAAGCACGAAATCCAAATGACAGAAACGATCCTGTCAATGAATGCGAGCGTTTTGAAATTCGGATTTTGTTCATTCGTGCCTGGTTCGAATTTCGAACTTCGGATTTCGAATTTATCCTTCGACGTACGGCTCGATCTTTCGCTTGAGGTCCGACTCGAAGTTCGGCGCCACGCCGGTGATCTGGTCCACCATTTCCCCGTCCTTGAACAGGAGCATCGTGGGAATGCTCATGATGCGGTACTGCATCGCGATCTCACGGTTGTCGTCGATATTGACCTTGCAGACCTTCAGTCGCCCGTCGTATTCGCCGGCGATCTTCTCCAGAACCGGCGCCGCCATTCGGCAAGGTCCGCACCACGGCGCCCAGTAGTCCACCAGAACGGGAACATCCGATCCGAGCACTTCGCTCGCGAAACTGTCATCGGTTACGTCGATCGTGTTGCCTGCCATCCCTGTTCTCCTTCAAGATCTGTACGCCCGCCGTCGCGCGTGATGCGACGCAGGCGTACGGCCCAAGACAAGTGAAAGGGCCGATAGTACGGAGCGAGGTCCGCCATGTCAATGGGGTTTCTTCCGGCATCGATCGCGGATCGGCGGGGGAGTCTGCGACCACCGGGTTCGGGGGCTCAGACCTGGGCCGGTTGGGTCGTCCGGTCGAGCTCTTCGATGAGCGCCGGCAGTTCCGAGAGCAGACGGATCCGCCGGGCCCCTTGCGGGGTCGCCTTGCCTGCGTTGGTGTAGGCATCCTTGAGGACCGCGTGCATCCCGCTGGATAAGGCAGGCACGATGTCGTTGTCGATCCGGTCGCCGACGAAGACGCAATTCGCGAGCGCCACGCCCACCTTGTCGGCGGCGATTCGCAACAGTTCCGTGCTGGGCTTGCGGAAGTGGTATTCGTAGGAGTACAGTTGCACCGGGAAGAATTCGAGCAGGCCCAGTTGCCCCAGGTGCTTCTCCAGCGAAGCGCGGCTGACGAACGTGTTGGACACGATCGCGAGCTTCAGGCCGCGGTCCCGCAGGGCGGCGAAGGTCTCTCGCAGGTCGGGTTCGACCTGGGCGCAGCGGCTGAGCGGTTCGTACCACAGCCAGGCGAACTCCTCCCACTGCTCCGGCGTCAGGACCACGCCCTGGCGGGCGCCCACAGCCTGGAGCACTTCGAGCGAATTGAAATCCCTGTGCGTCAGGTCGGAGAGGAAGTACTTGATCCGCAGGCGGAGGAGATTCCGCGCGAAGTACCAGGGGAACCAGGCGGCCGGCTGATGCCGCTCCCGGAGGAACGCGTGCGAGAGGCGGGCCCCGGCCAGGAAAGCCTTCGTCGTGCTGACCTGGCCGAAGTTGAGAATGGTGTCCCCAAGGTCGAACAGAACGGCCTGTATCCGGTCGTGAGCCATGGTGCCCCGAAGCAGGGAAATCCGAAATCCGAATTACGAAACTCGAAACAAGCACGAATGACCGAAAACCGAAAGCTCCAAAGGAATCATTCGAAAAGCGACAGCGTTTCTGTCATTTGGAATTCGGTCCTTTGGATTTGTTTCGAATTTCGGATTTCCTCCAGTTGTGATCTCAAACTTTCTTTGCCTTCGGGATCTCTGCCCCGAACGTGTCGCGAACCCACTGATGCATCTCATCGTCGGAGATGGCCGAGATGCGGTCGGCGGCGTACTCCGCGTCGATCTTGTCTTTGATCTTCATGACGCGAGGATCGTGCTTGGCGATCTGGATCTCGTAGTGGGTCTCGATCCAGTGCTTGATGCCGGCGGCGCCGGTCTTGTCGGCGATGGCCACGCCAATGGGCCGGTTCAGCAGCTTGTTCGTGTCGAAACAGTTGTAGATCTCTTCGTTCTTGAGCAGGCCGTCCGCGTGGATGCCCGCGCGGGTCACGTTGAAGTCCTTGCCGACCAGCGGGTAGTTCCGCGCGATCTCGAAGCCCAGTTCCGTGTAGGCGTAGTGGGCCAGCTCGGTGATCGCGGCGTAGTTGACGCCGGGGACCATGCCCTTGATCTGGGCGTGCTCGATGACCAGCGCCTCCAGCGGCGGATTGCCCGTCCGCTCGCCGGAGCCGAAGATCGCGGCGTTGGCGGCGCTGCAGCCGTAGAGCCACGCGGTGCTGGCGTTGACCAGGACTTTGTGGAAGTCGTTGTGCCCGTGCCATTCGAGCTGGGCGGGCTGGACGCCGATCTTGCGGAAGCCCTGAATCAGCTTGGGAATGCTCCGCGGCAAGGCCACGCCCGGCCAAGGAAGGCCAAAGCCCAGTGTGTCGCACAGACGGATCTTGATCGGCTTGCCGTACTGCTCCTGGATCTTGAGCAGCTCGGCCGCGAACGGCAGAATGAACCCTTCGTAGTCGGCGCGGGTGACGTCTTCCAGGTGGCATCGCGGCAGCACCCCGGTGTCCAAGGCGGCTTTGACGATGTCCAGGTAGCTGTTGAGGGCCTGGGTCCGCGTCTTGCCCAGCTTGAGAAATACGTGATAGTCGCTGGCGGAGGTCAGAATGCCGGTCTCCTTCAGACCGAGCTGGGACACCAGCTTGAAGTCCGCAGCCACCGCTCGAATCCAACCGGTGATTTCGGGGTACTTATAACCTCGCGCCTGGCACAGCTCGACGGCCTTTCGGTCCTTGTCGGAGTACAGGAAGAACTCGCACTGGCGGATCAGGCCGGTACCGCCGTCGATCTCGTGCAGGAGGTCGTAGATCCGCAGGATCTGTTCCGGGCGATAAGGCGGACGGGCCTGCTGGCCGTCGCGGAACGTCGTATCGGTGATCCAGATGTCCTCGGGGATCTCATAGGGCTCTTGAGCCCCGTCGAAGGCCACCTTGGGAAACTCCGTGTAAGGGAACACCTCGCGGTACAAGTTCGGCTTGTCGGTCTCCACGAGCTTGATCGGCTGATCGGCCATAGCTTACCTCCAAAACGCCCCATTTGTGAACAGGGTACGCTCGATATAACTGTCGATTTCGGCTTAAAACCGTGTGCGTAGCACACGCTGCATCTACAACATTCAGGGGCCCCAGGGTTCACTTCAGTGGCCGAGATGGGACTCGAACCCATACGCCCTTGCGGGCAGGGGCTTTTAAGGCCCCAGCGTCTGCCATTCCGCCACTCGGCCGACCCACCGGCATACCGCATGCGCCGACTCGGTCACCGGCCCTGTCGTCCGGACCTTGCTGGGACACCCGATTTTTTTGGACCCGCGGTCACAGCCCCCTGTTTCCGGACGAGCTATTATAGCGGCCGGCTCCGCGACGACAAAAGAAAAAATCGTCGCCGTGACGCCAGAACACGGTTTCTTGCCTCTGCATGATGGAAGATAAGCCCCTGAAGCGTTCGTGGAAAACGAGGTTTGTCCGCGTGGCAGCGGCAAGCGCAGTCATCAAAGCTTGCCGATGGCTCATCCCCAGTCGGGGAAAAGCCATCGGCAAACCGCTCTTGCCGCTGCCGCTCAGAGTCGGATTGCGGCTGCCTGTTCGGCCCTCTCAGCGGGTGTAAAACCTGATTTCCGCGATCTTGTGGTCGCCGGGGGTCAGCCCGCTGACGTTCAGATTCACGCCGTTCAAGGTGAAGGAGACCGTGTGGACGCCCGAGGACACCGTGCCGCTGGAGGGGGCGATGAACCAGGTCCCGCCCACCCCGGCGACACTGGTCGCCTCAATTTTGTACTCCGTCGTGCCGATGGCGGTGAAGGTCCACGTCCCGGCTCCGTTGACGGAGACGAGGTATGCGGGCACCGGGCTCGGGACCGTCATGGAGATGTCCGAAGTTTTCTCCAGTGTCCAGGACGAGCCGGGGTCCGGCCCGAGCGAGATCGTCAGATTCACTGCCGAACCGGTGACCGCGGTGCTGCCGCCGGTCGGGTTCTGGCTGATCACCCTGCCGACGGCGACCGTGCTGCTGTAGGCGTTGCTGATCGTCCCGACGACCAGTCCGGCGCTGTTGAGGGTCGACTGCGCCGAACTCTGGGTCTGGCCGACCACGTTGGGGACCAGGACCACCGCCGGAGGCAGACCGCCGCCCTCGTAGGCCCCCTGGTCCACTTGTCCACCCTGAACGCGGGCGTTGCCGTTGAGGTCCACCGCCAGGCCGGGCGGCAGCAAAGCCTGATTGCCCGCGTTGATGCTGGGCGAGCCCGCCAACAGGGTGTACCCGTCGTGGGCGAAGAACCACTGGCCTTCGATGCCGAACGCGCCGGGGTTCTTGAAGAGCGGATTCTGGTTGATGTTGCCCGAGCCGCTGAAGCCCGCAGAGCCGCCTTCGATGTTGTTGCGATGCAGAGTGACCAGGCCCGGCTCGGTGCTCCAAACCTCCGTGCCGCCATTGCGGATGATGCTGTTCTTGATGCTAATCGTGTCGACGAAGCCCGGTCCCCAGATGAGGTTGACGATCGCCCGCTTGTTGGCGGGGGCCGAGTGGCCGGGACGGTTGTCCGCGATGGTGCAGTTGGTGATGTCCAAGCTGCCCATGACGTTGAAGATGGCGTCGCCGCCCAGGATGTTCGCGCTGCCTGCGGTGTTGCCGACGACCAGACAGTTGGTCATCTCGACGTTGGCGTCGTCGTTGTAGAGGCAGCCGCCGAAGGTGTAGGCCCAGTTGCCGGTGATTTCGGTGTTGATCAGGATCGGCGCGATGCCTTCGAGACAGGCGACGCCGGCGCCGAAGTCCGCCTTGTTGCCCTTGATCTTGCAGTTTTCGATCCGAAGGGTCGAGGAGGTCAGCAGGACGCCGCCGCCGTAGCGGTGGTTTCCGTATCCGTCGGCGTTGCCTGCGGTGATCGTCGCGCCGCTGAGCGTGCCGGACCCGGAGGCCGAGACCACGTGATAGCTGTTGTCCGAAAGGTTCAGAATGCCCCAGAGGTCGTCGCCGTTGAGGTCGCCGCTGAGGGTCGTCGGATAGGCGTCGACGTTCCGTGCGTCGGGACTGGGGGCCCCGTAGCCGGCGTAACCGCACAACACCGTCACGCCGTCGGGGATCTCAAAGGAAGCGGTGCGGTCTCCCGGCGTGATTCCCGCCCCATCGTCCGGCGTGTAAACGCCGTCGGCGACGCGGATCGTGTCGCCGGACCCTGCCGCTGCGAGGGCGTCCTGCAAGTTGGGATAGGCTCTCGTCCAACTGCTGCCGTCGGGGGTCCAGATGGTCAGCGGCGCGTTGCGGTCCACGCGAAGGATCTGACCGCCGGGCGACCCGCCGCCGACAGTGAAAGTGAGCTGGAACGCGATGAGGGATTGGGTGCACTTGAGGGTCCAATTCCCCGCGGCCAAAGGCCCGAACTCCCCGCGGAAACCCACGGCGGGCTTATAAATCAACGGGCATATTCCCGACACGGGACCCTGGAACTTCAGCTCGATGGTCTTGGTCGAGTTGTTGATCGAAAGATAAGGTGTGCCTCCGTAGGCGGCCTCCGCGTTGCAGCTGTTCCCATACACCTTGTCCGTGGGCCCGGAGAAGGAAATCACGGTGGTCGTGGACGGGTGCAGCGGATTGATCGACCATTGGGTGGGAGCCGTGGCCCCGATCCCGTCGATCCACCCGACGCTCGCAGCCCCGACAGAGCCACAGAAAAGCGCAGTCGCCGCCAGAACAATGGCTAT
The DNA here is from genome assembly GCA_035476995.1 of Sedimentisphaerales bacterium. GTDB lineage: Bacteria > Planctomycetota > Phycisphaerae > Sedimentisphaerales > Anaerobacaceae > PLanc-01. The sequence goes on from DATIKY010000391.1 coordinate 35,581, forward strand.
TCGTCCCTTCATCGCTCCACCCTTTCCAAAGAAACTTTCCTTCTCGCCTCTCGCAATCGGGCGAGCATCCTACCTTGCTTACCTCCTCACACTGCGGTGTTGCCCTGCGTCAGGCCCAGGCGGCGCCCGACCCCCTTCTTGGCCGCGTCATTTCCCAAGAGTCTATTTTGGAGTTTTTTCGGAGAATAAGCAAGAGAAAACCGGCCGATGCGACCCGTTATTCGCAGGCCAAGTTCGTTTGAAAATGGACATACTTGGAGAAGGCGTGGAGTCTGGAGGGACAGGCCGGCGTATGGTCGGACATGGAAAGTCAAGACGGATGCGCCTCTACCGCCACCGAAGGACGAAGGCGTCTCAGCGGCTTCGGAGGCGATGGCACAACCGTCGAAGGGCCGGTACCGGGTCCAGACGGCAGACCATACGTGTCAGTCGGCCCGTCAGCAGGACCAGACGGACGCTGTAGTCGAGCATCCGAAGTTCGCAATCCTTCGGAAGCAGGGTCCTGGCCCGGGCGATCCGCGCCCTCGCCTGGGGCGCCTGTCCGGCGGCCAGGAAGGTGAACGCAGAGTCCCGCAGGGCGCCGAGGTGGTCCCGGTCGAGCTCCAAGACCCTCGAGAAGAACCGTTCGGCGTCCGCGAACTGGCTCTTGTTGGCGGCGCTGACGCCGAGGTAATAGTACGCGTCGGCGCTACGCATATCCAGACCGACCGCCCGCAGCAGGCACTGCGAGGCGTGGTCCGGATCCTCGATCGCCAGGAACATCGAGGCCATCGACACCAGCGTTCCGGCGTCGTCGACCTCGTGGTCGAGTTCCGCGATCAGGTGGGCACGGGCCTGGGTCTTGTGGTCATCCAGCAGCGCGCACTGGGCCAGGCGGTAGTGCGGCCCGGCCAGCGTCGAATCCCTCTTCAAGGCCTCGTCGAACAACTCTGCGGCGCGTCGAGGATCGCCTTGATCCAGTGCGATCTCGCCCAGGTAGAGCATGGCCGGCGCGAAGTCCGGGTCCATCTCCAGGAGCCGGTGGAACTTCTCTTTGGCGTTGTCCAGGTCGCCCGTCTGCAGGCAGAACAGAGCCATGTCCATGATCGCTTCGACGTCGCCGGGATTGGTCCGCAGTTCCGCCAGGAAGTGCTCGCGGGCCTTGGCGTGGTCGCCGTCGGACCAATAGGCCTGGGCGATGCGGTAGTTGATCTGGGGGTGGGTCGGCTCCAGCTCGGCGGTTCGCAGCCAGCAGCGGACCGCTTTCTTGAACTGCCCGCGGGCGAAGAGGCTGTTGCCGATGTTGTAATAGCACAGAGGACATTCCTCGTCGATCTGCTGGGCCAGGTAGAACATCTGCTCGGCCATGTCGTGCTGGCCCATCTCGGCGTAGGTGATGATCCGGTTGCAGTAGCTGGGCTCGAACTCCGGATCGAGCTGCTGGATGTACTCGAAGGTGGTCAGGGCGCGGTCGTACAGCCCGGTGCGGGTGTAGTCCACCGCAAGGGCATTGAGGATCTCCAGATCGTTGGGGCTCAATTGCAGGGCCAGCTCGTACTCGGCGATCGCCTCGTCGAACCGGCTGATCGCGTCCAGGGTGAGGCCTTTGTTGAAGTGCCAGGCGCTGTTGCTGGGGTTGACCTCGATCGCCCGTTCGAGGGCGGCCAGCGCCTGCTTCATCTTGCCGTCTTCGTAGAGTTCATACGCCTTGCGCGCGCTTCGCTCGGCCTTGTCGTACGGACCGGAATCCATGCCCTCGAACGTCATATATCCTACGCACCTCCAGTGGTTGACGCCTGTTCGATACAACAGCGTTATCGCCCATCGGCCGGGGGTGCCTTAGCGCATTCGCCGGCCGAAGAAGCGGATTCCGTCGGGCCGGCAGATTCTTCTGGCGGGAGACCCGCTAAACCTTTACAATGCTTGTGCTTAGTGCGGTAGAGCCGTTGGTTTTGGGGCGTCGATGGCGTCGCGGTTGCGGTTTTTCTCGGTGGTGGGCGGCGGGGGTCTTATAATACGCCCAAGCGGCGACCGGCGCGATTCCATGGGGCCTTCGGCTTGGCGCATGTGTTTGGAGAGCCTGTACTATGATCGAACAAATCAACGGACAGATCGCGGCCGGCAAGGGCAAGTACGCCCTCGTCGTGAGCCGATTCAACGATTTCATCACCTCCAAGCTGGTCGAAGGAGCGATCGACTGCCTGCGTCGCCACGGCGCCGCGGAAGAGCAGATCTCCGTCGCCTGGGTGCCCGGCGCCTGCGAGATACCGCTGGTGGCCAAGAAGCTGGCCGAGAGCGGGCGGCACGTCGCGGTCATCTGCCTGGGCGCGGTCATCCGTGGCCAGACGGGCCACTACGACGCCGTCTGCCAGCAGGTGGTCCGCGGTGTCGGCCAGATCAACTACGACACCGGCGTGCCGACGATCTTCGGCGTCCTGACCTGCGAGAACCTCGAACAGGCCATCGAACGGGCCGGCACGAAGATGGGCAACGCCGGCGCCAATGCCGCCATGACCGCCATGGAAATGGTGCACGTCGTTCAGCAGATCGGATAGGAGTGGATTTACTATTTTCAATTTACTATTTACGAATTGAAGAAGGGTGTCCGCGGGTTCCTGCAACGTCTGTGAGAAACCAAGTAGTAAATAGTCAATAGTAAATGACAGATGCATATGGATAAGCGAACCAGGGCCAGAGAGCTTGCGATGCAGGCGCTTTTTCAGCTTGACGTGCAGGGCTCTGTCCTGCTGCCGCGCCTGATGGCCGAGTTCTTCTACGAGATGGAGGGCGATTCGCGGACCCGCCAGCTCGCCTGGGAGTGGACCAACGGCGCCTGGGCCAAGGTAGGCGAGTACGACGAGATCATCGGCGGCTCGACGATCCGCTGGCAGTTCTCGCGGCTCTCGCCCGTGGACCGGAGCATCCTTCGCCTGTCCGTGCACCAGTTGATCTCGTGTCCGGACATCCCGCCGAAGGTGATCATCAACGAAGCGATCGAACTGGCGAAGAAGTTCAGCACCGACAAGTCCGGACCTTTCGTCAACGGCGTGCTCGACGCCGTCCTGAAGAGGCTCCGGACCGAAGGCCGAAGAACGCAGGAGCAGTGAGGGCTACGGATTGAGAACGATTGCAGTCCTGAATCAAAAGGGGGGCGTCGGAAAGACGACCTCGGCAGTCAACACGGCCGCCGCGATCGCCGCCGCAGGGAAAAGGGTCGTCGTCATCGACTTCGACCCGCAGGCGCACATGACCATTCACCTGGGCGTCGAGCCCACGGCCGTTCAGACCGGCGCCTATGAGGTGCTCACCGAATCGGCCGGCTTCGAATCGAGTCTCATGCTCGTGCGACCCAATCTCTGGCTCCTGGCGGCCAACATCAATCTCGTCGGCGCCGAGACCGAACTGGTCAACGTCGTCGGACGGGAGATCATCCTGCGAGAGGCCATGCAGGGCTGCCGGGACAAGTTCGACTTCTGCCTGATCGACTGCGCCCCGTCGCTGGGCCTTCTCTCGCTCAACGCGCTGGCGGCGGCCGAGGAGGTCCTGATCCCCTTGCAGCCGCACTTCCTGGCCCTGCAGGGTTTCGGCAAGCTGCTCCAGACGGTCGACCTGGTCAACAAACGGATCAATCCGCGATTGAAAGTCACCGGCGTGCTGCTGTGCATGCACGACACGCGGACGTCGCTGTCCAACGAGGTCCGTGCGGATATCGAAGGATTCCTCGAGAGCGCCCGCGGCACGAACAGCGCCTGGGACGGAGCGGTCGTGCTGCCGAGTTTCATCCGCAGAAACATCAAGCTGGCGGAAGCCCCCAGCTACGGCAGGACCATCTTCGAATACGACGCCACCTGCAACGGAGCCGAGGATTACCGCAAGGTGGGCAGCTTCTTCCTGGGCGTCGCCGACGAGCCCGAGGCGCCGGCTGAAGCCGTCGTCGAATCGCAGACCCAGGTCCAGGCGGAGCCGGCTCCCGCCCCCGTCCCGATCGAGATTCGCGAAGTCCCTCTGCCGAACCAGCAAGAGGAGACGCCGATCGCTGTCGAGTCGGAGGAACCCGCACAGTCGCAAGGCGAGCCCCAGTTTGTGGCTCCTGTGGAATCGATCCCCGCTCCCGCGCCGATCGAGATCCGCGAGGTGCACCTGCCGGCTCCGATCTATACAGAGCCCGCTCCGGCCGCTCTCGAACCTCCCGCGACCCCGCTGGAGATGCCGCCCGATTGCTCCGGCGTGTGACGTTTCGAGCGAGATCCAACCGCCACAAGGCCTGTCGTCCCGAGGACAGGCCGAAGAGCCCGTCCCCTGAGCAACCCGCAGGGATGACAGGCGCGCCCAGACGTCGGTGGCGATCCCCCTATTGCGTCGTGCCCTTGAGCAACCCCGATTCTTCCATCCACTTCTGGCACAGGCCAGGCCATGCGGAAGCCGCGCCGCGGTTCTGGCCCAGACCGATGCCGTGCTGGCCTTTGAGGAAAACGTGCATCTCGGCCGGAACCTTCGCCTTGCGGAGGGCCAGGTAGAACATGATGCTGTTCTCCGGCGGGACAGCCGTGTCTTCCCAGGTGTGGAACAAAAACGTCGGCGGGGTCTGCGGCGTCACTTGTTTCTCGTTCGAGAACTTCTCGACCATTGCCTTGTCCGCGTCGCGACCGAGCAGATTGTGCTGCGACCCGTAGTGTGTGAAGGGTTCTCCGAAAGCGATCACCGGGTACACCAGGACCGCGAAGTCCGGCCGGCGGCTCGCGCGGTCGATCGCGTCGCGGGGCTCGACGAACGATTCGTTGAAGTGCGTCGCGGCGGTCGAAGCGAGGTGCCCGCCCGCGGAGAAGCCCAGGATTCCGATGCGATCGGGATCGACGCCCCACTCCCTGGCCCGGCTTCGCACCGTCTGGATCGCCCGCTGGGCGTCCTGGATCGGAGCGGGATGGTTGTAGCCGGCGCCGCTTCGGGTGTGACGGTACGAGACGATGAAACCTGCGACGCCGAAGGAGTTGAGCCACTGGCCGATCTGGTGGCCCTCATGGTCCATGGCGAGGTGGCCGTAGCCGCCGCCGGGGCAGATCACGACCGCGGCGCCTGTGGCCTTGTCCTGCGGGGGCAGATAGATCGTCAAAGTCGGCTTGTCCCCCTCGGCCTGCCCCTTGGCCCCCGGCGCTCCATCAGGCCACAACAATTCCACCTTCGGCTGCGCCGCCGCCAGGGGGCACAGACACAACGTCGTCACAAAGCCCAGACACAGAATTGTCTTGCTGCGGCCACTCATCGGTTGTCCTCCTGATCTCCACACTCGAATTGTCCTGCCTTCTCCTAGATCAGCCGCTCGGGATCGCTCAACTGCTCCGCCATGCAGTGGAGGAATCGGGCGGCGTAGTCGCACGGGATGACCCGCTGATCCGCGGTCAGCGACAGGCTGACCATCTTGCGGACAATCGGCACGCCGTTCTGCGGTACGACCGCCCGAACGATCTTGCCGGCCGCGACGATCGCACTGACCTGCGGCGGGATGATCGCCAGGAACGAATCGATGTCGTACGCGCCGAGGTTGCTCAACGCGATCGTCTCGTCCTCGATATCCTCGAGCGTCAGCTTGTTGCTTCGGGCCTTGTCCGTCAGCACCTTCTCCTCTGCCGCGATCTCGGCCAGCGACAGCCCCTCGGCGTACCGCACGACCGGGACGACCAGGCCTTGAGGGCTGTTGACCGCAAAGCCGACGTTTACGTTCTCGGCAACCTGAACGAGGTAGCCGTCGCCGTTGTTGGAGTGGCCTCCGGAAACAAGCCGGCCGACCATCAGAGGGTGCTGTCTGGCCGCCACCGACATGGCGCGCATGTAGAACGTGCCGGTCGTGACCTTCACGCCGAGGGCCCTGCTGAGGTTGTGCCGCATGCCCATCAGTTCGGTGACGTCGGCTCTGACGTCCATATAGTAGCATGCCTTGTTTCGTTTCGAGGCCAGCATCCGCGCGCCGATCAGGCGTTGAATCCGCGTCAGCGGCAGGGTGGTCACAGTCGTGGCGTTCAGGGCGTCCTCCGTCGTATCGTGCACAGGGTCGGCTGCTTTTTTGCGATATCATACCCGCGAAACCGACGGATGCAAGAACCGGATGCAGGCGAAGCGAGGCAAGTCCTACGAGTCCTATAGGACAAATGCGACGAACAGGACCTATAGCTTCGCGCGGATTTGGTCCAGGCCGTCGAGGCAGAGCTGCGACCACGTTTCCATCTGGTCGCGGACCGCCCGCAGTTCGGCCGCGGTCATGAACTCCATCTGCGTGATCATCTGCTCGCGCCGACTCACTTTCGGCGCGTCCAGGGCCCAGCAGTGGACGACGCCCAGGTGCACCTTGCCGACCTCGTTGGAATCGTCGTTGAGCAGAGCCACGGCGTGGTCTCTGTGTCCGGCCTCGACCGCGACCTCCTCGGTCACTTCGCGCTCGACCGCCGCCTCGTACATCGCGCGGAAATCGCCGAACAACGGCGCCGCGTCGTCGATCGGGTTGATGTGGCCGCCGATGCCCATGGAGCGATTGCCCACCAGGCGGGTCTCGCCGGCCCGCTTGCCGCGGACGTAGGTGAGATATCGGCCCTCGCAGGTCATCAGGACGTAGGGGATGAGCTGTTTGAAGCCCGGGTCCTTCTCCGCAAGCGGCCGCGGCATGAACCGCAGAGTCCCGGGGACAAAGAGCCGGTCCAGATACCGCTGAACATCGAACTGCAAACCGCGGAACGAACCCAGTTCTTCAAAGACCTTCCGCTCTACCACCAGGACCTGCTCTTCGCGCGCCATGCCTTCCTTCGATCCAAACCAGAGACTCGAAACCGTCGAAAACAACGGCGGCAATCATAGCCTTCCGGCGAAGCTTCGTAAATGACAAATCGGCGGCGAGAGAGAAGTCCTATATGTCCCATTCGTCCTATAGGTCGCATGGGACAGATGGGACGAATAGGACCCACAGGACGCGACCCATTCTCAGTCGTTCAAGGGACGATAGTCCACGTTCAGAGCTTTCAACCGCTTGAGGTGCTCGGTCAGGCGGTCGAGGAACCCGTCGTTGACGTGTACGTGCGCCCATAGACATTACCTTCTCCCTTCAGTCGAGTCTGCGCGTCTGCTTCCCGTGGCCCTTGGGACGAACCCCGGCTGGACGTTTCACGCCCCTTATACCCGATTGGCCGGCAAAAGGGGACATTCCATTTCGCACGCCGGAGGTGGTTCGGTCTGTGCAGATTTCGGGACATCGAGAGTCTCGTCGCAAGCACGCCCGAAGCGGTCGTTCGGATGGAGCCCGAATCGCAGGATGCCTCTCTGCCTTCACACTTCACCGCCCTCGGACGGAAGCCTTGCGAAATGAGGGCGGTATGTGTTATAAGTGGGGTTTTCCCAGGACGTTGGAAGGGTAAGGATGGGTCGCACCAAACAGATGCCTTCGCCGGCAGGGATGCAGAGGACCGAGTGGGTCGTTCCGCCGGCCGACGAACGCACCGAGCAGCTCGCCAAATCGCTGAAGATCTCGCCGCTGATCGCGCAGCTTCTGGTCAATCGCGGGATTGTCGAGGCCCACGAGGGGAGCGTCTTCCTGCAGCCCAAGCTCACCGAACTGATCCGGCCGGCCCAGATGCCGGGGATCAGTCCGGCGGTCGTACGGCTTCGCCAGGCGATCGACAAGAAGGAGCGGATCACCATCTACGGCGACTACGACGTCGACGGCATCACCGGCGTCTCGATCCTCTGGGAGCTGCTGACGCTCCTGGGGGCCCAGGTCGATTACTACATCCCCCACCGCATCGACGAAGGATATGGCCTCAACGCCGACGCGGTTCGCGCGCTGGCCGAGGGGGGCACGCGACTGCTGGTCACCGTCGACTGCGGGATCTCCGCGATCGCGGCGGCGGATCTGGCGCGAGAGCTCGGCGTGGACCTGATCGTGACGGACCACCACCAGCCCGGCGCGGCCCTGCCCGCTGCGGCGGCCATCGTGCACCCTGCGCTGGAGCCCTCTTATCCGAACCAGGATTCGGCCGGGGCGCTCGTCGCCTACAAGCTGGCCTGGGCGGTCGCGGAGGAGTTCAGCCGGGGTCCGAAGCTGGAGCCCAAGCTCCGCGAGTTCATGCTCAACGCGACCAGCCTGGCGGCCATCGGCACCGTCGCGGACGTCGTCGATCTGCGCGGCGAGAACCGCGTGGTGACCAAGTTCGGACTTCAGTCCGTGGCGGACACCAAGCTTTGCGGCCTGCGGGCCTTGATCCAGTCGGCGGGACTGGCGGGCAAAGGCGTCGACAGCACCGCGATCGGGTTTCGCCTGGCGCCGGTGCTCAACGCGGCCGGCCGCATGGGCCACGCGAGATTGGCGGTCGAATTGCTCACCAGCGCCAGCGAAATGCGGGCCATGCAGATCGCGGAATACCTCAAGGACCAGAACACTCAGAGACAGCAGTGCGAGCGCAAGATGCTCAAGCAGGCCTGCGACATCGTGATCGAGCGGGGGCTCAATCACCCCGACCGGCGTAGCATCGTGCTCGGCCAGGAGGGGTGGCACACCGGGGTTCTGGGCATCGTCGCATCCCGGCTGGTCGATCGATTCTTCCGCCCGGCGATCATGATCAACGCCTCGCCCAACGAGACCGGCGTGGCGCAGGGTTCGGCCCGGTCGATCCCGGGCTTCTCCATGCTCGACGCGATCCATGCGTGCGCGTCGCACCTGACGAGCTTCGGCGGCCACAAGATGGCGGCCGGGCTGACGCTGCCGCCGGAGAATATCGAGGCGTTCGCTGCGGATTTCGAGGTCTACGCCGCGGCCAACCTCCAGCAGGAGGACGTCGTGGCCAAGATGCACATCGACGCGATGGTCCCGCTCCGCCAGTTCACGCGGGACGTCGTCCACCAGCTCGACCTGCTCGGCCCCTACGGCGAGGGAAACCCCAAGCCCGTTTTCGCGACCAAAGGCGTTCGGCTGGCGGCGGCCCCGCGCCGGTGCGGATCGACGAACGAGCACCTGCAGTTCGCCATCACGGACAATGGGGCCACGATCCGCTGCATCGGTTTCCGCATGGGCGACCTGGAGAAGAAGCTCATCGACCACGAGTACTTCAACATCGCCTACGAGCCGGGTCTGAACCACTACAACGGCAACAGCACCGTCGAGTTCACCGCGGTGGACATCCAGTTCGAGTGAGAACCACCTCTTTATGGGACGCCAAGGGGAGTAAGAGTATGCTGCGTGAGATCAGAGTAACCAATCTGCTGTCTTTCGGTCCCCAAAGCAACTCTCTGGAACTCCGTCCGTTGAACGCCCTGATTGGACCTAACGGATCGGGCAAATCGAATCTCGTGGAGGCAATCAGTCTCCTACGCGCGGCGTCAACGCACCTTGCGGCGCCTGTCCGCGACGGAGGGGGAATCCGGGACTGGATATGGAAGGGTTCGCCAGGGGCAACGGCTTCTCTTGAGGTTGTAGTCGAAAACCCGTTGGGCAGACAGCCTCTCCGCCACACCATCCAGTTCACAGAGTCATCACAGAAGTTCGAACTGGTTGACGAACGTGTCGAGAACGAAACGCCTTACACCGGACAAGACGGTGCGTACTTCTACTACCGTTTTCAGCAAGGCCGCCCCGTATTGAACGTAAGGGATGGTGGCAAGCGGGAACTCCATCGCGAGGAAGTGTCATTCGACGAGTCTATTCTTTCGCAACGAAAGGACCCTGGACCAATATCCCGAGATCACGTATCTCGGTCAAGTCTATGCACGGGTTGGTTAGGTCAGGAGTCCTGTAAATCGTGCATGGGCCGGAGCTTATGGGTTCCGGCCCATGTGCTTTGACTGTTGTTTTGGCTCGGCAGAGACTGTTTCGTGACGGTGCGGTCCTGAGCAGTCCATCGCATTGCCGATCCTGTGGCTACGACAACACCGAACCAGACTGGCCCTGCGGCGTCTGTGCGGCGGAGTCGAACAGCACAGCATGCGTGGTCGCCGTCAGGACGGCTAAGGCAGCGGCTTTCGGATCTGACCCGATCGACGACGCGCAGATCGTCAACCCCATCGTCCGTCCCATGCTGCCCCGGGATTCTGTGCTGCCAGAGGCCAACACCCCCAGTCGGCTTCCAGAGGCTTGAAATCTCCCCCTGATTGTGGCACAATAGCTCCATCTGAGTTTCGGACCGGTGGAGAGCACAAATGACTGACGTCACGCGCATTCTGAACGCGATCGAACGGGGGGATGCGAAAGGTACTGACGAACTGCTCCCGCTTGTCTACGAAGAACTTCGCCTTCTCGCCACGCACAAACTGGCACAGGAAAGGCCGGGGCAAACCCTCCAGGCGACCGCACTGGTGCACGAAGCGTATATCCGACTTATGGGAGATGCCTCTGAGAACTGGGACAGCCGAGGCCACTTCTTTGCCGCCGCAGCGGAGGCGATGCGGCGCATTCTGGTGGAGAGGGCCCGGCACAGAAGAAGCATCAAGAATGGCGGTCAGCTCACCAGGGTCGAGCTTCAGGAGTTTGTGCTCGGGACCCAGAGAGCCGCTTCTGCCGAGGATGTCATTGCCCTGGATGAGGCACTTGGCAAGCTCCTGGAGAGGGATCCAATCAAGGGTGCGTTGGTGAAGCTCCGCTTTTTCGGGGGGCTGACGAACGAGCAAGCAGCCAAGGTCTTGGGCATATCAAGCAACACGGCGGATCGGTATTGGTGCTACGCCCGCGCCTGGCTCCGCGTGGAAATGGGAAAGGGGGAGGACTCTCCCAATTGCTGAGGGGCGAAGGACTGGCCGGCACAGCCCGGTACCCAGAGATCCTGCCCATTTATACCCGCGAGTCGTTGCCAACCGGACCGCAAGGAAATTGCGGTGGTTTCGCTATGACTGCTCCCCGTGACCGCCCGCCACGTGTCAGATCAAAAAGACTTCAGAATCTCACCACTTTCTTGGGGTACGGGACCCCTGGAATTCGCATTGTTGGATGAGTTGGGTCAGACAGGAGATATTGGATGAATGGGGTATTTACTTGACTGAGGTGCACACTATGGGTTGTGCCCCAGAAGTCGACGTTTGCCTGCGACCTGAACCAGGCGATCATAGGGGACCGGTTCGGTCTGCACAGCCTGCTGGACAAGCCGGAAGAACAGCTTGCC
>DATIKY010000392.1:0-18640 GCA_035476995.1 Sedimentisphaerales bacterium
TGGTAGCCCCGAATCCCAAACCCATGGTACAATAAGCTGGTGGACATGCTTGACTCCTATCCTAAGTCCTTGCAAAACCTTTGGATAAGCCGGCATGTCCACTCTTCTCAACTCAAAAGTACGCAAAAACCGGATGAGCCCCTTTTCTATTGTCAGTCCCTCGTGCGGCGGCGCTTGGTCTGTTGTATAATGGCCCGCGATGGTCCTGCATCGCGTCCGGATGGCCCGCGTTGCAGATCGAACGAACCTCAATCACTGGGAGGCTGCTATGGGGTTGCAGGCACGGGTCGCGGCGGTTTGGCTGCTGCTGGTTGGAACTGGTTTGGGGACAGGCTTGGCCCAAACGGCGCCGGAGGGGATTCTTCCGGCGCCGGTGAACCGGGCCGAGATGGCGAGGCGCACTGACGTGGACCCAAGGGTCCGTCGGTACGTGCTGCCCTCCCGCATCGTGTGGCACAGCGAAGACAAGACGGTCGAGAATCCGGATATGCTGCTGGTTCATCGCAGCGGGCAGGTGACGCTCGACGCCTCCAAGCCGTGCGTTCTGCGAAACGACAAGACAGGCCAGGCCGGCGTGCTGCTGGACTTCGGCAAGGAGCTGCACGGCGGCGCGCAGATCGTGGTCTGGCACACGAAGGACAACAAGCCCGTCCGGCTGCGCGTGCGGTTTGGCGAATCCGTCAGCGAGGCAATGGCCGAACTCGGAGGCCAGAACACCACCACGAACGACCACGCGATCCGCGACCAGAGCATTCTGGTCCCCTGGCTGGGCACCGCGGAAGTCGGCAACACGGGCTTTCGCTTCGTGCGGATCGACCTGCAGGACGCCGACAGCTTCGTGCAGCTCAAGATGGTGCGTGCGGTGTTCCTCTATCGCGATCTGCCCTATCTGGGTTCGTTCCGATGCAGCGACGACCGGCTCAATCGCATCTGGGCGACCGGCGCCTATACGGTCCATCTGAACATGCAGGACTATCTCTGGGACGGCATCAAGCGCGACCGGCTCGTCTGGATCGGCGATATGCACCCTGAAACGATGAGCATCTGCTCGGTCTTCGGGGCCGTGGACGTCGTGCCCAGGAGCCTTGACTTGATCCGCGACGAGACTCCCCTGCCCAAGTGGATGAACGGCATCAGCTCCTACTCCATGTGGTGGGTGCTGATCCACCATTCGTGGTATCTGCACACAGGCGATGGGAGCTACCTCAAACAGCAGCGTGCCTATCTGACCGGCCTGCTCGATCTGCTATCCAGGCAGGTGGGGCCGGACAACCGCGAGACGCTGCCACCGCATCGCTTCCTGGACTGGCCCACCAGTGAGAACGCGCCGGCCATTCATGCGGGCCTGCATTCGCTGCTGGTCATGACTCTGCGTTCGGGAGCCGAACTCTGCGACGTTCTCGACGAGCCGGGAACCAAGAGCAAATGCCTGGCCGCGGTCGAGAAGCTCAAGAAACACGTCCCCGATCCCGCCGGCAGCAAGCAAGCCGCTGCTTTGATCGCCCTGGCGGGCCTGGATGATCCCACGAAGCTCAATCGCGAAGTCATGGCGGTGGACGGTCCCAAACGGATGTCCACGTTCTATGGCTACTACGTCCTCCAGGCCCGCGCCATGGCCGGCGACTATCAGGGCGCGCTGGACTGCATCCGCCAATACTGGGGCGCGATGCTGGACCTGGGAGCCACGACTTTCTGGGAGGATTTCGACCTGGATTGGACCGCCAACGCCGGGCGGATCGACGAACTGGTGCCCGCGGGCAAGAAGGACATCCACGGCGATTTCGGCAACTACTGCTACAAGGGCTTCCGTCACAGCCTCTGTCACGGCTGGGCCTCGGGCCCCACGGCCTGGCTCTCCGAGCACGTCCTGGGCGTCCGGGTGATCGAGCCCGGCGGAACCGTCATTCGCATCGAGCCGCATCTGGCGGACCTGCAGTGGGCCGAGGGGTCCTTCCCGACCCCGATGGGAATCATCAAAGTCCGGCACGAGAAGCGCGCCAACGGAAGCATCGGAAGCAGCATCACCTCGCCCCCCGGTGTGAAAATCGTGAGACCTTGATGGGGCTCAGTCCAGGATATGGAACGTGAGATTCGAAATCAGATTCCAAGGGAGTTGAGAACGATGAAACGGACGCTATGCGCGGTACTGCTGTTGGCGTGCTGGGTTGCCACGGAAACAACGTCGGCGAATTCGATCGATCTGGGGGGGACCTGGTCGGTGGAGTTGGACCGGCAAGACCGCGGCGAGGCGGACAAGTGGTTCGAGCGGAACCTGTCCGCGAAGGTCTCGCTGCCTGGCGTATTGACTGCCCAGGGGTATGGGGACCCGCCATCCATGAAGACACCGTGGGTGGGCAACATCAACCAGGCCTGGTTCAACGACCCTTACTACAAACAGTACCAGACCGAGGGCAACTTCAAAATGCCGTTCTGGCTCCAGCCGGACCGTTACTATGCCGGGGCCGCCTGGTACCAGAGGCAAATCGAGATTCCCCAGGAATGGAAGGGCAAACGCATCGTGCTGTTCCTGGAGAGGCCGCACTGGAAAACGACCGTCTGGCTGGACGGACGGCTCCTCGGCTCCAACGACAGTCTGGGCACGCCGCACGAGCACGAGCTCGGCCTCGACGCTGCGCCGGGCAGACACCGCCTGACGGTCCGCGTGGACAACCGCATGATCGTTCCCGTCGGCATCGACGCCCACAGCGCCTCGGACCACACGCAAGGCAATTGGAACGGCATCGCGGGACGCATCGAGCTGCGAGCGACCGACCCGGTCTGGATCGACGACGTCCGCGTCTATCCGAACATCGACACCGGCGACGTCAAGGTGCAAGTCCGCGTCGGCAACATGCAGCAGAAGCCGGGCAACGGCGTTCTCTCTGTCGCCGTCGGCGGCCGGGAGCGGGTTCTGTCCCTTCCGGTGACGTGGACTGCCGAGGGCGGCGAGGCCACAGGCACGTACTCCATGGGCCGCGTCGGAGATTGGCTGCCCTGGGGAGAGTTCAGCCCGGTCACGTACAAGATGACGGTCGCCCTTCAAGGCGGCGATTGCGCAGATCAGAAGACCGTGTCGTTCGGCATGCGTCAGATGGGCACGCAGGGCACGCGCATCACGATCAACCACACGCCGATCTTCCTTCGCGGCACGCTCGAATGCTGCATCTTCCCGCTCACCGGGCACCCGCCGACCGACGTGAACTCGTGGAAGCGGATCATCACCATCTGCCAGGCCCACGGCCTGAACCACATTCGATTCCACTCCTGGTGCCCGCCCGAGGCGGCATTCGTCGCGGCCGACGAGTTGGGCTTCTATTACCACGTCGAGTGCTCCGCCTGGGCGACCGTCGGCAGCGGCGGCCCGTTCGACAAGTGGCTCTACCAGGAGAGCGAGGCCATGGTCAAAGCCTACGGCAATCATCCGTCGTTCGTGATGATGGCGTACGGCAACGAGCCCGGCGGACCGAACCAGAAGCGTTTCCTGGGCGACTTCGTCGCGTACTGGCAGAAGAAGGACCCTCGACGGCTCTACACCTCCGCGGCGGGCTGGCCGCTGATCCCGGAGAACGACTTTCACAGCACGCCGGCCCCGCGAATCCAGCAATGGGGCGAAGGCGTGAAAAGCCGGGTCAACGCCAGGCCCTCCGAGACGATGACCGACTACAGCGAATTCGTCAAGCAGCACAGCGACGCGCCGGTAATCAGCCACGAGATCGGGCAATGGTGCGTCTATCCGAACTTCGACGAGATGAAGAAGTACACCGGCCTCTTGAAGGCCAGGAACTTCGAGATCTTCCGCGAGCAACTCGACCGCAACGGCATGCTGCACCAGGCCCACGATTTCCTCATGGCCTCGGGCAAACTCCAGACGCTTCTCTACAAGGAGGACATCGAGTCGTCCCTGCGAACGCCGGGCTTCGGCGGATTCCAGTTGCTGGACCTGCACGACTTCCCCGGCCAGGGGACGGCTCTCGTCGGCGTCCTGGACCCGTTCTGGGACTCCAAGCCGTACGTCACGCCGAAGGAGTACCACCGCTTCTGCGGCCCCACGGTCCCCCTGGCCCGGCTCCCGCGACGGATCTTCGAGTCCGGCGACACCCTCGTCGCACGCATCGACGTCGCGCATTTCGGCGCTGCGGACCTGAAGGACGCAGCGCCCGCCTGGACCTTGCGGGACTCGACCGGCGAGATCGTCGAGAGCGGCCAGTTCGCCCCGCGGACGATCAAGACCGGGGAGTTGAGCGTTCTGGGCGAGGTGAAGGCTCCGGTGTATGTGGCCCGAGAGGCGGACAAGTTCAGTCTCGAGGTCACGATCCCCGGCACCGACGCCGCGAACGATTGGGATCTCTGGGTCTACCCGAAGGGCGCCCCTGCGGAACCCGACGACGAGATCCTGATCGCGCAGGAACTAGGCGATGAGGTGATCGCGCATCTGGCCAAAGGCGGCAAGGTCCTGCTGCTGCCATCGGCCGTGACGATCAGGAACGACGAGAGACATCCGATCCAGATGGGCTTCTCCAGCATCTTCTGGAACACGGTCTGGACGAACTGGCAAGCGCCGCACACGCTGGGCATCCTGTGCGATCCGGAACATCCGGCCCTGCGTCAGTTTCCCACGGAGTATCATTCGAATTGGCATTGGTGGGAGCTGGTCCACGGCGCCGCGCCCTTCATCCTGACCGAGCATCGCGACCTCAAGCCGATCGTGCAGGTCATCGACGACTGGGTCACCGCGCGAAAACTCGCGATGGTCTTCGAGGCTCGCGTGGGCGAAGGCAAGCTGCTTGCGTCCAGTTGCGACCTGACGAACGATCTGTCCAAGCGGCCCGTCGCCCGGCAGATGCGCCGCAGCCTGCTGACGTACATGGACACAGACCAGTTCTCGCCGGGGTTCAACATGACGATCGAGCAGTTGCGAGGGCTCTTCAGAGAACCCAGCCCGCTGCAAAAGCTCGGCGCGGTCGCCGTCGCGAACAACCATCACCCCAGCCACAGTCCCGATCTGGCGATCGACGGCAACCCTTCGACGATCTGGCATACGAACTGGGAGCCCATGGCCCAGCCGCCGCACCATCTGATCCTCGATCTCCAGAAACCCGTTCGCGTGCGGGGTCTGACATATCTGCCGCGCCAGGACATGGCCAACGGTCGGATCGCGAAGTTTGAACTCTATGCGACCGTCGTCGGCCGGCCGTGGGGAGAGCCCATCGCGTCCGGCCAGTGGCCCAACGACGCTCAATTGAAGACGATCCGGCTGAATGAAGCCGTCGAGGCGCGATTCCTCAAGCTGGTCGCCCTGAGCGAAGTTCAAGGCCGAGCCTTCGCCGCTGTGGCGGAGGTGGACATCCGGCTGGAGTAACATCGTCGTCTGTCTTGACACCCACAGAAGATCTTATGCTAAGGAGTCTTGGATGGGAGCACTTGGGTTCGGACGTCGCGTTCTGAAGCGGTTGGGCTGGGACAACATCGCCTATGCGGCGCCGTACACGCGAACCCTGCGAAAAGTCGGCGACCTGATGCGGCTCGACGAACGCCAATTGCAGGAGTTCCAGCAACAGCGTCTGAAAGAGATCGTCCGATACGCGTATGAGAACGTCGAGCTGTACCGCCGGAAATGGCGGCAGTACGGCGTGCATCCCGACGACATCCGAACCCTCGCCGATCTCAAGAAACTTCCGATCATCACGAAGGACGACTTGCGTCAGGGGTTTCCCGACGCCATCCGCTCGCGGGAGTTCCGACCCGAAGATTGTTTCACCGTGGGCACCTCCGGCTCCACCGGCACGCCGGTCCGAGTGTTCGTGGACATCGACAAGGCCCTGGTCGATCTGGCGCTGAGCGAACCCCGATACATGGGAGAAATGCCGCCGGTCACATTCCCTCGGGCGGTGCGCGACCGCCTGCTGCGTCGAGACATCATGTTCATGTCCATCTTCGTGAACAACGAGCTGGCCTATGAGACCCTCTACGCGAGGCTGTTCCCGATGATGCGGCACACGGTCGTGGATTGTCTCTTGCCGCCCATCGTTCACATCGAACAAATCAATGCGAAGAAACCCCGGTACCTCCACACCTACGCCAGCGTTCTTCGCAACGTCTGCATCGCGGCGCGGGAAGCCGGCATTCGGATGCACCGGCCCCAGCTTCTCTTCGCCACAGGCGAGGTCACCGATCCGCCTCTGCGAGCGATGGTCAGGGAGACCTTCGGGACCGACCTGATGGATTCCTACGCCTCGGTCGAGTTCGGTTTCATCGCCTGCGAATGCCTCCGGCACGAGGGGCTGCACCTCTTCACGTGGAAGGTCCTGGTCGAACTGCTCGACTCGCAGGGACAGGAAGTCCCCGACGGCCAGACCGGGCGCGTCGTGGTCACCGACCTCTTCAACCGGGCGACGCCCCTGATCCGTTACGACGGCCTGGGCGACTATGCGATCCGCAAACAGGGCCCCTGCTCCTGCGGAAAACCCCTGCCGCTGTTGGCGAGGCTGGAGGGCCGGATGGCGGACACCGTGGTCTTGCCCGACGGGCAGACCGTGCATCCGTACAGCCTGACGCTGGCCCTGGAGGATGTCCCGCACCTGAACAAGTTCCAGATCCGCCAGGAGCGGCCGGACCGCATCCGGGTGTTGCTGGTGAAGGATCGGACGAAAGAGGCGGAAAGCGTGTCCTTCGCGCCGGACGGAAAGCTCGGACGAAGCATTCTCAACCGGTTCAGCACGATTCTGAAGGATCAGGTGAACGTCGAATTGGAGACTGCCGAGGACATCCCCAGAAAGCCGGGACATCGCAAGTACGCCACGGTGGTCTCCCAGGTCCGACAGGAATGACCCCCTTGCTCCGACTTCACAGCCAGCCACACTCCAGGTACGGGGACCTTCCCAGACGGGCTGTATCGTCGGGCGTGATGTGATCGCCCACCAGGTAAATATGGCTGTCGTAGCCGAAAAACTTCCACCGGTTCAGCGCGGGCCCGAGAGGATGCGCATCCGGGACGCCGACAACGAAATATGGGTAATCCCGGCCCGCATGGGCCAGACCACTCAAGAACCACTTGAGGTATTCCTCGCGGTTGTCCCTGACGCACCAGAAGGCCAGGATGAAAAACCGCAAGATCGTCGAGGGGTTCGGCATCGGCGGATACCCGAACGCTCGCAGAAGAGGCGAGACGAGAGACAACCATCGCATCCTGCCTCCGTACGCAGCGACGATGTACTGCTTGTACGAGACCTGATCCCACGCGGCTCCGCACGCCAGAATGTTCTCCTGTCGATCCGTCAGAAGATAGAACGACTCCCAGGACAATTCCGGATGTCGGTCGAACAGATTCCCGATCCGAGAAGGAAAGAAGTTGCAGCGTCCTCCCTCGGTGGTCAGGAACTTCTCGATCGCCGCACGATCCCCCGGCCCGGCCCGGCGGAACCGATAGGAATCCGGCAGCGAAGGGGCCCGCCGACGAGTCAGAAACGTCAGCGTGTGATACGGGCAGAGAAAAGTGTGCCTGGGCATGCACGACCGCTCTCGAGTCAGCAAACGCAGGGCCGGCAGATTGTCCCCAAGGATCACCGTGAGAAAATACCGAACGCCTTGTTCGTGAAATTGCTCAACGATCGATCGGTACGCATGGGGCAACAGCAGGATGACCCGTCTGGCCAGATACTCCCGGCGAAAACGCAGGCCGAACAGATACGCGACTTTGTCAGGACGACCCTCGATGAAGCAGTCCTGGATCGCACCGGCGTGCAGGGCCGCGATACGGCCCTCCTGAGTGTCCCGGCAGACGATCACACGAGCCTCCGGGCCCTCGGCCATGAAAGACCGGTAGGCGTCGGGCCGGCGAGTGAAGGTCAACGAGATCGAACCGGGAAGAGGGTTCTCTTCCAGGATGCCGAGGATCTCCGAGGCGTCGCCCGCGGCGGCCGGCTCCAGCACAAAACGATCAGACCCCATGGGTACCGCCTCACGGGAGGTTGGCAGGCTGGCCGGCTCGGACGACCTCGATCTCCGCCAATTGCATCGCGTATTTGCCGCCGAAGTAGCGCGTCCTTCGCAGACGCGAGGCTTCGACCTTCACATAGCGGACCGATTTCTGGTCGAACTCGAAGATCTCGGGTCCGGTCACATCCTTGGGCTTGCGGTCGGAGTCATCGGGCCCGGTGGCCGGCCGGCGGAACCGTTCTCTCTTGGCGATCTCTTCCCAGGCCACCCCATCCACGGACACCAGGATGCGGAAATCCAGCGGGAAGCCGTCGTAGGACTGGTCGATCTCGGTCGATTCCACGAAGGGCTCGGAGCAATGGGTGTGCTGCCAGGCGTCGCCGTGATCAAGGGGCCAGAGGCGAATGACCTTGGTGTCCACGGGCTGGCCGAGGTCCACCTGAACCCACTCGGTGCGGGCGCCGTCGTCGTAGAGATCGCTGCTCCAGCCGCGATGCCACATCCGCGTGTTGATTCGAACGCCGTCGGTCAGCTTGGCGACGTCCCAGTTGTTGGCTTCCTTCTCCGGCTTGAAGTTGGTCGACGAGGTCACAGGCTTGGAAAGAGCCGCGTTCCAGAAGAGTTGTACTTCAGGCAATCCCTCAGCGGCCGTGACTGTGTACGTCTTGCCCGCCTCGGTCGGGAACGTGCAGACCTGGCCGTAGGGTTTCTGCTCGACGGTGATCGTGGGTTTGTTGCCCTGCCCGTCATCAACGGTCAGCGTCCGTCCCGGCCAGGGGTTGAGGATACTGCACGACCTGCCCTTCTCGCTGAAGATGACGACCGGCTGGCAGACGCCGTTCTTCTTCGTAGCCGAGACCAGAAACGCCCCGGCGGCGCGGATCGTGGCGAACTTGCCGTCCGGATGGTGCCAACACGGGAACAATCGCAGGAATCCCTCCTGGCTCTGGAGGAGCATGGCGCTGATGCCTTCGGAGACGCCGGCCCCTTCGACGTTGCCGCCGCCGCTGCGGAAGTTGTTGACTCCGATACTGGTGAAGTAGCCCCTGCACCGCTGGATGATCTCAGGCGGATGATGGGCCAGACGCGCCGCGATGGAGAAGATCTGCGGCGGATTGTTCAGCCATTCGACATAGTACTGCGGCTTGACGATCAGCGTGTTGCGAGCCACCGACAACAGTCCCGGCGGCGAGCTCATCCCCACCTGTTCGCTGGGGAAAACCGGGTAGAGCACCCAGTCCTGCTGGGTCAGGAACGGGTTGAGGGTCGATTCGCTCCAGGCGAACACCTTACGGCCATAGGCGTGGCTCATCGGGTACTCGGCCATGTTGACCAGAAAATCCTTCCAGCGGGCGATGTCCGCGTCGCCGTACCCGGTCTCGACTCCGGCGGCCTTCATCGCCAGCGTCATGTCGATCATGCCGCGGTAGAAGCGACGAAGGAAGGCCAGGCCGGTGATGCCGTTGTAGCTGTCGTTGGTCGAGCCCTCCATGGGCTTGCTGTCCACGATCACGTATCGCGGCGTGCCGTTGGGCCGGATTTCTTTGTTCTTTTCGAGGTCGAAGTCCCAATAGGCGGCGACATCCTTGAGGAACGGATACATCTTCTTGAGCCATTCCAGATCGTGCGTCATGTAGTAGCGGGTGATCAGGTTCAGCGAGGCCTCGACCGCGTGGGTCTTCTGGCCCAGGGTGACCGCTTCGTTCAGATGGCCGGGGGCGGTCGCCATGAAGAAGACCGTGCCGGGGACGCCGATAACCTTGGCGTGCCTCTTGCCGAAGACGTTGGCCTCCAGGACCGTGCGCTCATACGGCTCGGACAGATCGACCCGGTTGGTTGAATAGGCCCCGTAGAACAGGGCCTGGTTGTTGTAGTTCCAATGGTAGTCCCCTCCCCAGGGCACGTTGTCGTTGACCGGGAACCCGTTGCAGCCCGAAGGGTATTTCCCGATCCCGACCGAGCAGCCGAAGACGTACATGCAGCCATAATAGGTCCGCTCGATGATGGGTTCGGCGTCCAGCCGGAGGTAGGACCGCCGCCAGTAGGTGTCCCACCACGCGCGATGGGCCTGGACCTGTTCATCAACCTGGGCCCGAGTCATGGTCACCACCGAGGCGGTCGCCGTCGGCCTGGGGTCCGGCGGGTCCATCGTGATCGGGATCCCGGTGCTGTGAACCTTGGTGACGATCAGCAGGCTGCGTCCCGGCTCCAAAGTGAACAGTTGGACCGCTTTCACCTGCAGGTCCTTCTTGTCGTAGTCGATCGCGGTATCGACCTCCGTCTGACACTGAACGTCGAAGAGCCTGGTGGCCGCGGCGGCCCACATGCGGAACTGCACGCTGCCGAAATCGTTGTGATCGGGCGGAACGTGGGTCTTGCGGCTCGCCCAGGTCACCGCGGGATTCTGGGCGTCAAGCCCTGCAGCCACCTCGAAGGGCTCCGCCCGGACGGCGAACTGATCGGCGCACGTCTCGATCCGCAACTTCAGAGGCTTGGTCCCCCGATGCTCGACCCAATTGACCAGGATGTTGTCCGACTCGTGCGGGACCAGCGATCGGACCAAGGTCACCTCCTGCTCCTTGGTCAGCGTCGTCGTCACCTCGGCCTGATGGAAATCCACGGATTGGCGGAAGGTCGCCCCCGCCATTTCCGACATCATGAGGTTCAGATAGCCCGCCAAGACGTTGCCGCTCTGCCTGAGGCTCCTGTCGGCGCACTTGTCCCGCCAGAAATCGGTCTTGCCCAGGTGGAACGTCAGACATTCGGGCATTCCCGAAAGAGTGACCATGAGATTACCGTTGCCCATCACAGGGAAGGCGTCCATCGTCGCGTATCCCGAGACCGCGCTCGCCAGCTTGGGCTCGGTGTTCGTCGTTACGCAGCGGTCCAGGATCATCCGAACTTCGTCCTGCTCCGCAGCCCAGGCTTGCGAAACCAACAGCAGGGAAATCAGGACGAGGATCGAGCGGTTGTCTCTCATGTCATACTCCTGTCGTGCCGAGCCTAGCCAGGAATCGCGGCGTCGTGACCCTTTGCTGCGGGATCTCCCATGCTTCGAATTGCACCGGGGCCCTACCCAACCTTGGGGCGTTCCTGTCTGCCTTCGATGGCTACACGCGGACTTCGTGCATGTGCTCTATATGCATGCCAGAACGCCCTCTTGTCAAGAGACTTGTGCCCATTCGCCATTTCAAGTCGCAGAAATGCGGCGTCTTCCCTTTCGCGGCGAACTCGCTATGATCCAGATACAACTCGAAGAAAAGTGAACGGTCTTAGTGGGAGATCGCCTATGCAGGGAAGAAGGGACTTCATGAAAACCGCGTGTACGCTGGCGGCTTGCTCCTGTCCGGCCGCCACGCTGCTGGCGCAGGACCAGGGAACAACCCAACCTCAAGAGCCGCAGGTCGACGTCGGCAAGCTCCAGTGGAAACTGGCCGCGGCGGAGCAGCGGTTCGCGTACCTGCTCGATGCCCTGGACAACCAGGTAGGCAAGAAGGCCAGGATCAAAATCATGGAGGCGGTCGGCCGGCGGTGCGCGAGCCATTACATGGAGTTGGCCGACAAGTTCAAGGGCAACCTCAAGGGCTATCTCGACGAGATCCAGAAGCAGTGGGTCGCGAAGGTCGAGTGGTCCGAGGACGGCCGGACCTTCCGGGTCTTCGACAAGAGCCCCACCTGCACCTGCCCGCTCGTCGGCAGCGGCAAGACCTCGACAACGATGTGCCACTGCTCTGCCGGCTGGCAAAAGGAGACCTACAGCCATATCACCGGGGCCCCCGTGCAAACCACAATCGAGCAATCCGTCCTGCGGGGCGACCCGCAATGCGTCTTTCGGATTCAACTCGGCAAGAGCTGAAAGGACCTGCTGTGCCGCATCCAGGAAAACGACGCCTCCTGGTCATGATTGGCCTCGTGGCAATCTTAGCCGTGGGATCCATCGGTTGGCGCCTGTGCAGGCCGCCCGCCCTCTACCGCATGACCATCCTGCCCTCCCTGGGCGGTTTGAATACACTCGCCGAAAGTCTGAACGGCCATGGGCAAGTTGTGGGTTTAGTACATGACAGGGGCGGTCTGCCAACAGGAATAAACAACCGCGGGCAGATCATCGGGTTTGCCCATGATGCAGCCTATTCCCCGCAGGCCTTTCTTTGGGATAGGGAGATGGGGATGAGGGAATTGACCACGCCCGACGGAAGCTCGTGCCAAGCCATGAGCATCAACGATGCCGGGCAGGTTCTTGTGAGGACGATTGGCCAGACGGCAACGCCCCCCCGCTGGTTTTTTGTTGATCCGAATGGGTGGAAATCGCTTGATCCGGTCCCGGCGAAAACATGGCCGCGCAGCATCAATGCACACTCTCACATAGCCGGTGTGGAGGACTTGAGTTCTTCGGCGGCTTATCTGGTCCTCATGGACGAACATGGAGCCTGGAGACGTTTGTTCCGCATGAACAACTGCATTGAAAAGACCCGCCTTCGAAGCAGTATCCTATCTCTGGGACCCAACTCGCGGACGAATTCCGCTGAATCGATACCTGAGAGGCATAGAAGGATTCCATGTCGAAGACCTGAACAATAACGGCTGCATCGTCGGAACGGGCAAGCGCGAGGACGGCAGTCCGCGTTCGGTCCTGCTGGAGCCGATCCCCGAGCGTTGGGGGGAGTGAGCCCCCTGCTGTTTATAGACCCTTGATCGGTCTCCCCAGGTCCGGTGACTTGCACATCACGGACCTATCGGCAGGTCCCGCGATGCGTTTTTCGCTTATGGGGCTTCCAGCAGGAATAATCGCCCCTGAGGCCGGCCTCGTCCGGGAGCGTGGGCGGATCTCGGGCGGATTCACTCGATCGCATGTATGCGAGCCGAGTCGTTCCGGGTTTCTGCTGGAAGCCCGCAAAGCGGTAAACGCAAACCCTCGCGTGCAATCCGACACACGAAGAGCGACGAAACCGAGGCAAAGAAGAGAGAAGATCCGTGGAGCGACAGGGAAGGGAGCCCCCTCGGCTCGTGACAGGCATGCCCGTCTTCCGACACCCTCAAGCGAGCGTTCCCGCTCGCGTACCAAGCTGGAGGCCCAAAGCGACAAACTTCCCAGGCAGGACCGCTTCGGACCTGCATTCTCTCCCTCCGGAGACCGGCGTCGCAAGCTGGTTAGTTTCTTGCGCGAAGTGGCGTTTCTCTGGTTTAGTGACCGCCGGTATGATACGCATGAACCATCAGGTAACTTCATTAGGAGAATGCCATGAACCGGATCGTCCTGCGTAGCTGCACCGTTGCCATCCTGAGCATCATCATCTGTTCGACTTGCCTGGGACAGGACGACGCCATCCAACTGGTCGTGAAGGCCGATCAGCCGGGGGCGAGGATCAGCCCGACCATGTACGGGATCTTCTTCGAGGACATCAACTTCGGCGCCGACGGCGGCCTCTACGCGGAACTGGTCAAGAACCGCGCTTTTGAGTTCCCGACCACGATGATGGCCTGGAGCGAAGTCAAGCAAGGGACCGCGACGGGTTCGCTCCAGACGCTGGACCAGGACCCGTTTAACGCCGCCAGCCCGCACTACGTCCGGATCAAGGCTGAAACCGCCGGCTACGGCATCCTCAACGAAGGCTTCGCCGGCATGGGCGTGCGGAAGGACGAGAACTACGTCTTCTCCGCATATGGCCGGGACGCGAGCGGCAAAACGGCCGTGCGGGCCGAGCTGGTCTCGCCGGAGGGACAGGTCCTGGCACAAGCGACCATCAAGGGCTTCGATGCCAAGTGGGCGAAGAAGACCGCGACCCTGCGTCCCTCGACCACAGAGGCCAAGGCCCAACTGCGTGTCGTGCTCGAGGGCCCCGGCACGGTGGATTTGGACATGATCTCGCTATTCCCTAAGAAGACCTGGAAGAATCGCCCCAACGGCCTGCGGGCGGACCTTGTGCAGTGGCTGGCGGACCTGAAGCCCGGGTTCTTCCGCTTCCCCGGCGGCTGCATCGTCGAAGGCCGCTACCTCAGCACGCGGTATCAGTGGAAGACCACGATCGGCGAACCCGAGGACCGCAAGCTGATCATCAACCGCTGGAACGACGAGTTCCGCCACCGACCGGCCCCGGACTACTTCCAGAGCTTCGGCCTGGGCTTCTATGAGTACTTCCTGATCTGCGAGGACATCGGGACCGAGCCCATGCCCATCCTCAACTGCGGCATGGCCTGCCAGTTCAACTCCAAGGAGCTCGCGCCGCTCGATGAGCTCCAGCCGTACATCCAGGACGCCCTGGACCTGATCGAGTTCGCCAACGGCCCGGTCACCAGCGAATGGGGCGCCAAGCGTGCGGCGATGGGCCACCCCAAACCGTTCAACGTCAAGTACTTGGGCGTCGGCAACGAGCAATGGGGACCACAGTACATCGAGCGGTACATCCCTTTCGTCAAGGCCCTCAAGGAGAAGTACCCTCAGGTCCAGTTGATCGGCGCGACCGGCTCGGACCCGCAGATCTTCCCGAACGGCCCGGCGGAGGTGAAATTCCTCCAGGAGAAGCTGCAAGAGCTCAAGGCCGACATCATCGACGAGCACTTCTATCGCAAGCCCGAATGGTTCTTCGACAGCGCGGGCCACTACGACAACTATCCGCGCACCGGCTCGAAGGTCTTCGTCGGCGAATATGCCGCCCAGAGCGTCGGCGTCGCCAGCCCGAACAACCGCAACAACCTCAATTGCGCCCTGTCCGAGGCGGCTTTCCTCACCGGCCTGGAGCGCAACGCGGACCTGGTCACGATGAGCTGCTACGCCCCCTTGTTCGGCCACGAGGAACGCTGGCAGTGGCGTCCCGACCTGATCTGGTTCGACAACCTCCAGTCCTACGCCTCGGTCAACTACTACGTCCAGCAGCTCTTCAGCCTCCACCGCGGCGACGTGGTCCTGCCGGTCGAGATCGCCGGCCAGGAGCCCCCGACCAGCAAGCAGCCGGGCCTGTACGTGACTTCCAGCCTGGACGAGAAATCCAACGAGATCATCCTGAAGGTGGTCAACAGCGCCCCGCAAGCGACGACGGCCAAATTGAAGATCGAAGGCCGCCGTCCGATCCAGGGGACGGCCACCGTCCTGGCCGGCGAGAAGCTCACCGATGAGAACACCCTCGCAGAACCGAAGAAGGTAGTTCCCGTGAAGAACTCCTTGAAGGGTGTCGGCCCCTCGTTCGACTACACGTTCAAGCCCTACTCGCTGACGGTGCTTCGACTCAGGACGAAGAACTGAAACTGAGGAGTCTGCAATGAATAGACCGTTCTCTGTATGGCTGGCGATCGTCGCTGTCTGTGGGGCGTCAGCCTGTGCGAACGAACTCGTGCCGCGAATGCAGGCCTCGCTGCGGGCACACTCCATCGGCGATGGCTTCGTCGGCAGGCGACTGGACGCCAATCGCAACGGCTATCTCCATGCATTTGACATCGACCGATACGTGAAGATGGTCGAGGAAAAGCAGCAGCGGGACTGGTGGTGGATCGGCGAGCAGCCGGGCAAATGGCTCGAATCCGCCGTGCTGACGTGGGAGTATTCGGCCGACGCGGACCTGCAGAGCCGGGCCAGGAAGATCCTCGCTCGCCTGGAGGCCGCCCAGGAGCCGGACGGATATCTGGGGATCACCGATCCGTCGTTGCGGACGCCCGCAAAGCCTCTTCGGGGCATGGACGCCTACGAGTTGTACTTCACGCTGCACGGCCTGGTCACGGCGTCCGAGGTCCTCAAGGACGCCAAGGCCCAGGAGACAGCCTGCCGCCTGGCGGACTACATCACCAGCCGCGTCGGACCGGGCAAGGCGGAGTTCTGGCCCAGCCCGTATCGGCCGCCGGAGAACGTCAACACGATCATCTGTCCCCAGTTCACGTGGGTTCCCGAGGGCACTCTTAAGGCTCCCACGCTGTACGTACAATCGGAGTTCGCTGGGCACACGGCGCACTATGGCTGGGAAGGCACGCTCCTGATCGACCCAATCCTGCGACTCCACCAAGTCACCGGAAAGAAGGAATACCTCGACTGGAGCCGCTGGGTCGTCGCGAGCATCGACCGCTGGAGCGGATGGGACAGCTTCTCGAAGCTCGACCGGGTCGCCGACGGCACGCTGGGCGTCCACCAGTTGCAGCCCTACGTCCACTCGCACACGTTTCACATGAACTTCCTGGGCTTCCTTCGGCTCTACCAGATCACAAGCGACGCCTCCCTGCTCCGAAAGGTCCGCGGGGCCTGGGACGACATCGCCCGCCGGCAGATGTACGTCACAGGAGGCGTCAGCGTGGGCGAACACTATGAGCCGGGCTACAAACGCCCGCTGACCGGCCACGTCGTCGAGACCTGCGCGAACATGTCGTGGATGCAGCTCACGCAATATCTCCTGGAACTGACGAATGAGCCCCGCTACGCCGACGCGGTCGAGCGGCTGCTGTTCAACCACGTCTTCGCTTCGCAGACCGTCGATGGCGACTGCTATCGCTACCACACGCCGCCGAACGGCTTCAAGCCGGACGACTACTTCCACGGCCCCGACTGCTGCACCGCCAGCGGCCATCGGATCGTCTCGATGCTGCCCCGCTTCATCTACGGCTGCGGCGAGAACGAACTCTACGTGAACCAGTTCATCCCCTCGACGACCGACTGCACGCTCGGCGACGAAACCGTGGTCTCGTTGAGCCAACACACGAATTTCCCCGAAGACTCTACGGTCGAGCTGGGCGTCAGTCTCCAAGGACAGGCAAGCTTCGCCCTGAACGTGCGAATCCCGGCGTGGTGCGAGCAGCCTTCGCTGGCGGTCAATGGCGAATCTGTGCCCGTCAAGCAGGGCTCATACGCGAGGCTGGATCGCACGTGGAAGCCCGGCGACACCGTGAAGCTCAATCTGCCGATGACGCCGAGATGGATCGAGCACGACCATTTCGAGGGCGGCCCCGCCCCCTGGGCGCTGATGCGAGGCCCGGTCGTCTACGCATTGGACACCGTCTGGTGGAACAGCAGAGACGTGCCCGCCCCACAGGAGGTCGCAAAGGATGTCGCCGTCATCCGCCGTGGTGAGTTGCGAGAGTCGCCCGCGACGTCAAACGCACTGGGCCCCTTCCACGAAATCGACGTCCGCCTCGCGGACGGCCGGACCACGAGAGCGATCATGGCCCCCTTCGCCAACATCGGCCGCTGGTACCGCGAAGGCGAGCCCAAGCCACAGCGCGGCAGTAAAACGTTCTCCTACGCGGTGTGGCTCCAAACCGCACAACCGTGAGGCCTCTGCGACAGGCGGGAGCGTTTCGGTCATTTGGGTTTTGAGCATTCGTGCTTGTTTCGGATTTCGAGCTTTGAGTTTCGGATTCGTCTTTCCTACAGTTTCGGCATGATCTTCAGATTCCGCTCGATCAGCTCGATCCGCTGCTTGACGCAGGCCGCGGATCGCAACGGGTCTTTGGGCGTATTCATGCAGTAATCGACCAGCTTCTCGACCGTCGTGGTCGCCACGTGACAGCGAGTGTCGCTGGAGGCGTAGTACAGGAAGATCTGCCCGTTGGGGCGGGCGATCCAGCCGTTGGAGAAGGTCACGTTGGAGACGTCGCCCACCCGCTCGATGCCCTGGGGAGCGAGCAGGTAGCCGCCGGGCTCGTGGATGAGTTGGCTCGGGTCTTCGAGCGAGGTCATGAAGGAATACAGGACGTAGCGAAGGCCCGCCGCGGTGTTGCGCACGCCGTGAGCCAGATGCAGCCAACCCTCGGCGGTCTTGAATGGCGAGGGACCCAGGCCGTTCTTTACTTCGTTGATCGTGTGGTACTTGCGGTCCTGAACGATCTTCTCCTGGCCCAGCGCCGCGTGCTCGATGCTGTCCGCCAGGGCCCAGCCGATGCCACCGCCGGAGCCGGCCTCGATGAAGCCGTCCTGGGGCCGCGTGTAGAAGGCGTACTTGCCATGGATGAACTCGGGATGGAGCACGACGTTGCGCTGCTGCGGCGAACGGGTCTTGAGGTCGTCGAGTCGCTGCCAGGTCTTGAGGTCCTTCGTGCGCGCGATGCCGCACTGGGCGGTCGCGGAGGACAGGTCGCCTCGCGGAGCCATGGGGTCCTTGCGCTCGGTGCAGAACAGGCCGTAGATCCAGCCGTCTTCGTGGCGAACCAGACGCATGTCGTAGACGTTGACGTCCGGATCGCTCGTCTCGGGCATCACGATCGGGCAATCCCAGAAGCGGAAGCGATCGACACCGGTGGGACTCTCGGCCACCGCGAAGAAGCTCTTGCGATCGGCGCCTTCGACGCGGGCGACCATCAGGAACTTGCCGTCGAGCTCGATGGCGCCGGGATTGAAGGCGGCGTTGATCCCCAGCCGCTCCATGAGGTGCGGATTCGATGCGTGATTGAGATCGTACCGCCAGAAGATCGGCGCATGCTCGGCCGTCAGCACCGGGTTCTCGTATCGCTCGAACACGCCGTTGCCGTCGAGGCAAGGCCGGTTCGGACGATTGATGAGAGCTTCATATTCCGCGAACAACTGTCGCAATCGCATGGTGAACTGTTCGTGCGTCATTCTTGAATCTCCTGAGTATCGTCGCTCGTCGCGCGGCCCCGGAAGTTGTCAAGTTGAATGAGACAGTTCCTTTTCACAATTAAGCTCTAATCAATCCGTTGTTTTTGGGGCCTCCTTGGGCGGATTGATCCAGACGGCCTGAGGGGGCAACGCCGCCTCGGGCGGTTTGTGTAGGAA
>DATIKY010000393.1:0-5132 GCA_035476995.1 Sedimentisphaerales bacterium
CGATGGTCACGACAAGGTGGACAGCGAATCCTCAACTTCCGCTGCTACGTCAAATCCGGATTGTGGAAGGAATTCTGGGATACCTACAGTCGGCTTCGCCGCTGTGCGTAACCCGGTACGTAAAATGAAACCTGCACCCTAAACTGCCGACGCCCTCGGTGCAGAGCGCCGCTACGCGTCGGGGCGTCGGAATCCGTGTCCGTTCGTCCTCGCAGTTCCGTGAAGAACCGAGAATGCCGCCCATCCGCTTCTTCCGTGCTTCGAGAATCCTTGGGGACTTTCTGCAACCGCCGAAGCGCGCGAAAACCGGATGAGCCAGAATAGACACCGGTTGCGTCCGATCGCCAGATGTTTCGCTTCGCTCAACATGACAAGCGCCCATGACGCCCCCGCTCCTGGCCCAAGCCGGACTCTGCTCAATGTTGATGGCTTCAGGTCACTTGTCGCGGGAGTTGGAGTCCTGAGTCGTCAGGGGACCTCGAAGATCGCTTCGTGAAGCGCGCTCCAGGCGCCTGCGAAGACACGCGCCTTGACATGGGCCGACTTCGTCAGCGTGACCGGTCCGGCATACTTGACCGCCTGCGTCGCGTTGACCGCTCCGCCGGGCAGGCGGGGGTCCTGGCCGTCGAGCGTGTAGTAGATCTCCCCTGCCGGCGCGGTCATGGTCAGAGTGAACCCTGCCTCCACCGTTCCCCCATGCTGGTTGAAGGCAGGCGGCTCGACGCCGGGATACCAGCCTTTGTTCTTGAACTGGTTGAAGACGATGTTCGTCCGCTTGGGGAAGTAGTCGTTGAGCAGGAATCGCACCTGCGGCAGCCAGTCGTCGTCCCTCGTTCGGGGTTTGGCGACCTTGGCGTCGCCCCAGCGGGCAGATTCCGCGATGATCGCCAAATCGATCGAGTCCCTGCGGGCCGTCAGGAGCGCGGCGGACGCTGTGGGGGTCATCACGCCGTCGTTGAAGAAATGCCTGTAGACGTGGTCCGCGAAACGCATCTTGTACTCGGGGTGGCTCATAAGCTGCTGGTGCAGCCACTGCGGATTGAAGTACTGCGACTGCTGGCCCGCGGAGTAAGGGCCCGTCCGATCTTCGTTCACATTGAACATCGTGTGCTCGGCGTCGTGCCGGAAGAACTTGAAGCCGTCGGGGTTCGTTCGGTTGTAGATCGCGTAGAAGTTGTTCGGCCGGCTGTTCTGCAGGAAGTTCGAGATCGGAGCGTCGAGGTCGCCGGCATAGAACGTGCAGATCATGTAGTCGATCACGTTGCCGACGTCGAGGAGCCGCTCGAACGCGGGGTTTGGCGTGCCGTCCGGGTTGAGCCCCTGCACCTGGTAGTACGCCGCATTCGTAGCGAAGCCTTTCGAAGCCGCCTGCCAGAGCCGGTTATAGGCGTCGAGCGTGCCGTCGGTCACCTCGATGGTGTAGGGCGCCCCGGGACCGGCGTTGACCTTGGCCACGTCGTAGTCCTCGCTGCTTCCTCCGAAGTAAGAGGCGGCATAGCGGGCCTCGGCGCGCTCCTGGGTCTGATAGATGCCCCAATAGTGCCCGTTGAGGTAGAGGTGGTAGTATCGGCTCCTCGTATAGGGCTGGCCGGTCGCGCCCTGGAGATCGCGGGAAAAGACGTCTCGCAACAGGGTGTTCTTGCCGCCGTTGTCGTCGCCGGTGCTGCCTTTGAAGGCCCACGAGTAGTTGCTCTCGGTTCGCAGGTCCACCTTGTCGAAGGTGTCCACGCCCTCGTCGTCGAACAGGGGGTATCGCAGCTTGGACGCGCCGTACTCGGCCCGGAAGAACAGGCGGAAGGCATGCTTGGCATTGCTGCCCTGGCGGCCGTAGCCTCCACGGATTCGCAGTCCTGCATCGATCTGGAACCCCTCGGTCCCGTCCGGATGGATCAGTTCCACCGAGACCGGACGTTCCCAGGCGATGCCATCCTGCAGGGCGTTCATGTAGATTCCCGTGGCCGTGTCGAACAGGTTGGCCAGAGGCGTGACGATCGACAGAGAGGGAATCGAAAGCAGTGCGTTCTCCACGAGGGCCTTGTATCGAGCATCGTTCACGACATCCGGATCCATGCCGTAGTCGATGACCTGCCCGCCGCCGCCCCCGCCCCAGCCGCCGCCGCCCCCGGTGCTCGGGTTGGGCCAGTTCGCGCCGGGCTTGGCCCCTGTTGGCGATTGCCTGACCACATCACTTACGAAAAGGTAGGTCTGTGTGCGAACGGCAGAGGGTTTCCAACCATCGCGGATCGCGACAGCCCGCAGGCAGGTGGTCTTGTCGATGGGGATGGGGCCCGTGTAGAGCGTCCCGGATACCGTGGGAGCCTTCACCGGGCCGGGAACGTTGCGACCCCCGGCCGGGATGGCGCTGGTCTGCACCTGGCCGGGCAGTTCGCCGTCCAGGGAGTAGTAGATCGTCGCATCCGGGGTCTTCGTCAGGAGTTCGAGGGCGAAAGGCTCGCTGCAGAAACCGTGCCCCTGGCTGAATGCGATCTCGTCGACCAGCCCTTCATAGCCCGCCTGGTTCGCCGCGCCCGGCGTGGCCGGGGCAAAATACCGCAGATCGTCTCCGCCATCCGGCTGGCGACCATAGGAGAGATCCTCGGCCAGCTTCGGAAAGACCAAGCTGTCGATCAGGGTCGCGCCGTCGGAGTCAAACAGTCCGATCTCCTCACCGTCGGAGGCGAGCTTGAAGCTCGCGTGGAGCCCCTGGGCCTCCGTGTCTCCATCGGCCCAGATCAGGAGGCATCCACCGGGGGCAATCGTCGTCAGGTCGGGATCGCCCGCCGGGATTTGCCATTGGGTCGGATCGTCGAGATCATCCGTCAGGTACATGCCGCCTATATCTATAGGCGTACCACCAAAATTGTAGATCTCGATCCAATCGTCGTATTGGCCCTGCGGATCGGCCTTCGTCCGGGCGTTGGACGCCATCACCTCGTTGATCGCCAGAGTCACCGCCCGTGCGGGCGCGGCAATCATCAGAACCGGAAGAAACATGAGCCACAGATTCCTGAGAGCCGTCGTTTTCACGGCACGAACCTCCATCCCGAACGAACGGGAACCGAAAAAGGTCGGCCGGGGCGGTCGCCGCGACGACCCGACCGAACCGTGAAATCAGAGCAGGCTTCTTCTTCAAGGACCCGCACGAAGGCGAAGAGAGGTTCTGGCCACAGAGGACACAGAGATCACAGAGAAATAGAAGGTGGGAACGTAAGACGGTCGGCAGTCTCCGCCCCTGCCCAGCTCTTTCCTACGTTCGTTCTCCTCTGTGGCTTCCTTTCTTAGCCTTTGACCGGATCGTTGTTCTTCGTTCTTCTTACAATAGTGGCCCTCGGCGGGCTGTGGTGACAAATCGAAGATCATTTTCTATCGAGGAATCCGGGTTTCGAGAACTTTGCCTTTCCGTCTCGAACCATACCGCCGGGTGGGCCGTAAAGACTTTGTGCTGCGATGAACCCTGAAACGGGCGAAAATCCTCAACATCTTGCGGGTTCCGTAGGGAAGAACTGAGCCGATCCATCCAACGGGAAAAGGGGATGAGCCAAAGATCATGACGATGAATCTGTTTCGAAGGGACCTCCTGAAACTGGCCCCGCTGGCGGGCCTTGGCGTGGCATTGGAGGCCGGCGTCCTGGAAGACAAGGTTTCCGCCGCAACCGCCACGCAAGCTGCGTTTGCCGATGCTTACTCCGACGGAAAGTACCTCCTGGCCCCGCTGCCGTACGACTACAAGGCCCTGGAACCGCTCTATGACGAGAAGACGCTGCGAATCCACCACGGCAGGCACCACGCGGCCTACGTCAACGGCCTGGGCCTGAACGCCGCCCTCGAAGGGCTGCAAGCCGCCAGGAGCAAGAATGATTACGCCCAGGTCCGCGCTGACTCGGGATCTGGCCTTCAACGGCAGCGGCCACGTCCTGCACACCCTCTTCTGGCACTCGATGAGCCCCAATCGGGAACCGATGCCCGACGCCTTGGCGGAGGCCATGAACAAGAGTTTCGGCTCCGTGCAAAACGGAATGAACCAATTCGCTGCGGCCACCAAGGCCGTGATGTCCAACGGCTGGGGCCTGCTGGTTTACGAACCCATCTCGGACAGACTGCTGGTCCTCCAGACCGAGCGGCACCAGGATCTCACCATCTGGGGTGTGGTTCCGCTGCTGGTCTGCGACGTCTGGGAGCACGCCTACTATCTCCAGCACCAGAACAACCGCGCCGCCTGGGTCGACAACTTCATGAAGCTGGCCAATTGGCCCCTGGCAACGAGCCTATGGGAACAGGCCAGGTACAGCCGGCGGCGAATGTAACGAAAACGACGGTTCAGAGCGATGGAGCACTCTGTGAATCAAGGATTTGGCAGGGGTCTTTTAGGTAGTTTCCCTACTTTGCGAATAGTGTCGTTCGAGCGTAGGGTGAACACCCTGTCGATGATCTGACTTCGCTAGAAGAATGGATTCCGGGGTTGCCTCCGGTCTTGAGACGCCAGGATGGACGCGGGGTTTGCCGGGCGCACGCAGAACTGAGAGGCTCGCGAAAGGAGAGTTGCAGATGAATCGACTGAACGCGAATGAACGTGTGGCCGGGGGGGCTTTCGGGATGTCGCACTCTCCGTGGAGAGCCGCCGGACTGACGCAAGAGACCGAGCGGATCTGCCCGGAGTGCGGAGCGTCCATGATCCAGTTCGATAGACTCACCGAAGACAGTGCGGTGTTCATCTGGTATGCGTGCACCCGCGAAAACTGCACGGGCCAATGGCTGACCAAGAAAGCGCTGCGGATGTGCGGAGCATGATCCCAGGATTGGACAGATGTCCGCGGCCCCCTGTTCCCAGGGTCCAAACGAAGGAAACAGCCGTTCGATGAGAGCCGCCGGGGACTCTCGATCGCAGTGAGGAATCAACGATCTGTCCGCATGGACGCGTCCACTTTCCTGTCGTATACTGTGCCGCCAGCAATCATGCCGTGCAATAGCAGGGTGGACGTATGATCGACAGGAATTGGGTATTTACTTGACTGAGGTGCACACTATGGGTTGTGCCCCAGAAGTCGACGTTTGCCTGCGACCTGAACCAGGCGATCATAGGGGACCGGTTCGGTCTGCACAGCCTGCTGGACAAGCCGGAAGAACAGCTTGCC
>DATIKY010000394.1:0-15021 GCA_035476995.1 Sedimentisphaerales bacterium
CGCCCAAATCCATTCCGATCGTTACTGTAGTCATGGCTGTTCTCCTTCGATGGACATCCGTTCGTCAACGTGCACCACGAGTGCGTCATTGGAGCCGATCCGGCTCCAGGAGAACAGCCTTCTCTATCCTACCTCTGTGGCAAGAATCGTGATCCGGCGAAGATAACGCCTTACGGCGTCACTACGAACGAGAATTCCCGCCTCGGCGGCTCCGCGCGAGAGAGGTTCTTGTGGGGAGGAGTGGTGTCAGGCCTACACGGGCTGTTGCCCAAATAGGCTTGCATTTAAGGAGTCTCGTGGTATACTTTCAGGATCTTCAGAGAGTGATTCGGAAAGGACTCCCCCATGATGGGCAAGCAGCCGCAGCAGGAACCCAAGCTGTTCTATTACGGTCCGTGTCTGGAGGACCGGATTGCTGCGGAGTGATCACCGCCGTGGAAACGACCGCCGGCGACATGGAAGAGAATGCCAAGCTCCTGGATCTGGTGGATCAGCATCAGAAGAACACCCCCTGTCCTGTTGAGATCGTGGTGGTCGACAAACAGTACGGCACGGCGGACAACTTCCGCGCCTGCCGCCAGTGTGGGATCGTCAGTCACATGGCGGATCTGTCCTTATCGCACACACAGCATCCTCGAGCCCAGGGGATCTTCGGGATCGAGCAGTTCGTCTACGATCCGCACAGCGACACGTATCGTTGTCCGGCGGGCCAGACGCTGACGCGTCGCAAGCACCAGAAACAACGGGCAGCCTACGAGTATGCCTGTGCGGCGGCGACCTCAGGACTTCCTGATCGCAACGGGGCACAACCTTCGAACCCTGATCCGCCATGCCAGGGCTCCGCGAGCCGGCGTGTGCTCCGAGCGTCTGGACGCCGAGGTCCCGACAACAACAGCGTTCCGGGCCCTCGTTGCGAGCATCCCAGGCTTGTTCCTGTCCTGGGAGCATCGGATCGTCGCGAACTCACCGTAAGTCCAACCGCTCGATCAGATCGTATCCCTGCTAATCCCACCCCCTTCGGGCAACCGCCCGTACACATTTCACAAGGCGGGGAACTCCGGGAGGCTGCCCTTCGATTCCGCTTTGGCGGCCGATCTCTTCTCCGTCTTCGGGAAGCGGTGTGCGGAGCACACCCTACCGCTGTCGCCCGGCCCAGGATCCTATTTACTTCCTGCGTCCGTTGCCTGCAGTGTTGGCCTTGTTTATGCCTGCTGAGGCGGTCGGCATGGACTTGACGGCGGGGATGATACCCGGTATGGTAGGCTCAGCGAGGGGTGGGCCAATGGATGGTAAGTCATGAGTGGCAAAGAGGTAACGAAAAGCCTGTTCGGAGAGCCGCCCCAGGAGGCTGTGAGCCGGAAGCCGGACGCGCCGGAGCGGGCCACGGGGGAGACGGTCCACGGGCATGTCATCCGTATTGCCATGGAGTCGGCGGCTGATACCGAGTTTGACTACCTGGTGCCGGAGGAATTGTGGCCGATCGTCGTCGGGCAGCGGGTCGAGGCGCCGTTCGGGAAGAAGAACAGGATCGAGACGGGGTTCTGCGTGCTGGCGGATCTTTCCCCGGAGAAGTCGTTCGCCGGGGGCAAGGAGGGGGGGAGGCTCAAGTCCATTGCTCGCAAGGTGGAGGAGGAGCCTTTGCTGGGGCCGCAGCTCATGGAGCTGGCCTTCTGGATCAGCGAGTACTATGTGTGCCCGCTGGGGCAGGTGCTGGCGGCGATGATCCCTGGGGCGGTCAAGCGGGCCGCGGGGATCAAAACGCGGCGGTGCGTGTACCTGGGCCAGGGGTGGCAGGAGAAGCCGGCGGGGCTCAGAAGCGGGAAGCAGAAGAAGATCGTGGAGATTCTGCGGGAGCGGGGGGCGGTTGGGGCCGATTCCGCGGTCGATGCGAACGATCTGCTGGAGGCGGCCGAGTGCGGGGCTGCGGTGCTCAAGAAGCTGGCCGACGAGCAGGCGGTGCGGGTCGTTCGAAAGAAGGTGTTCGCGGATCTGCCGGCGCTGCCGGAGATGCTGGCGGGACAGAATGCCCAGGGCGGGGCGTCGATCGTGCTCAACGAGGATCAGCGGGCTGCGCTGGAGCATATTGTCGGGCAGGTCCGGGCCGGGCGGTTCGGCGTGACGCTCCTGCACGGCGTGACCGACAGCGGCAAGACCGAGGTCTACATCCGCGCGATCGAGGAGGTGGTGCGCGGGGGCAAGGCGGCGGTCGTTCTGCTGCCGGAGATCGCGTTGACGGCGCAGACGGTGCAGCGGTTCGCGGCCCGTTTTGAGCGGGTGGCGGTGCTGCACTCGGGCCTGACCGGCGGGCAGCGGAACCAGCAGTGGCAGAAGGTGAAGGCCGGACTGACGGACGTGGTGATCGGGGCGCGGTCGGCGATCTTTTCGCCTGTGGCGAACCTGGGTCTGGTGGTGGTGGACGAGGAGCATGAGCCCAGTTATAAGCAGGACACCGCGCCGCGGTATCATGGGCGGGACGTGGCGATCAAGCGGGCGCAGTTGGCGGGGGCGCACTGCATCCTGGGCAGCGCGACGCCTTCACTGGAGTCGCTGCAGAACTGCCGGCTGCGGGAGAGCTTCACGCTGGTGAAGCTGCCCAAGCGGGTGATGGATCTGCCGATGCCGGAGATGAAGCTGGTGGACATGCGGGACAGCAGCGTGAAGGAGAATCACTTGGCGCTGCTGAGCGACCCGCTGGCCGAGCGGCTGGCGGAGGTGCTCAAAAGGAAGGAGCAGGCGATCTTGCTCCTGAACCGGCGGGGGTACAGCAATTTCGTGTTCTGCTCGTCGTGCCGGCACACGCTGCAATGCCGGAACTGCGACACGTCGCTGACGTTTCACAAGCTCAAGAAGCCGCTGGCGAACGTGACGACCGCGACCGGGAGCCATATGAGTCATGGGTACGCGGTTTGTCATTATTGCCTGGCGCAGACGCTGGTGGCGCAGGATTGCCCGCTGTGCGGGAAGAAGATGGCGATGATCGGGGTGGGTTCGCAGCGGCTGGAGGAGGAGCTGGCCAGGCGGTTCCCCGAGGCGAAGTTGGCGCGGGTGGACAGCGACTCGATGGCGAGCCAGGACTACTACGGACTGCTGGAGGAGTTCGGGCAGGGGCGGATCGACATTCTGGCCGGGACGCAGATCCTGGCCAAGGGGCTGCACTTTCCCAACGTGACGCTGGTGGGGGTGGTCAGCGCGGACACGTGCCTGTACATCCCGGATTTTCGGGCGAACGAGCGGACGTTTCAGTTGATTTCGCAGGTGGCGGGGCGGGCGGGGAGGTCCGAGAAAAGGGGCGTTGTGTATGTACAGACGTATTTCCCGGAGCAGCCGGCGGTGAAGTTCGCGATGGCGCAGGACTTCGAGGGGTTTGTGCGGGAGGAGATGAAGCACCGGCAGGCGTGCGATTTGCCGCCGTTTTGGCGGCTGGCGATCGTGATGCTGCGCGATGAGAGGCATGAGAAGGCGGAGGCGGCGGCCAACGCGATGAGACTGCGGATCGGGGACGCGGTCCAGCGGCATCGGATCGAGGCCAGGATTCGCGGCCCGATGCCCGCGGTGATCAGTCGGATCGAGCGGTTCCACCGCATCCAGATTATCGTCCAGACGCCAGACGCCGCCGGGATGCGAAAACTCTTCGCCACCCTCCGAGCCGACCGACCAATTCGACCTTCTGTGAAAATTAGTGTTGATATTGACCCCGTGAACCTGTTATAACTCTTGCAGTCGTCCGAAGCCGACGGTATACTCACGGTTTTGGCAACCGGGGCGTGGCTCAGTTTGGCTAGAGCGCTTGGTTCGGGACCAAGAGGTCGGTGGTTCGAATCCACTCGCCCCGATTTTTTCCTTCTGCCCTGTTCCCGTCTCGATTGGCACCATCGCTCGGAACAGGGGTGCGTCAATCCAGCGCCTAAATGCTCCGCGGCTTCAGCCAGTATCCGCTCGGTCTCGCCAGACGTAGGGCAATCATCGCGAAATGAAGCGGCCGCTTGCCTTTGGCCGAGGGCGGGGCTACAATAGGACTGAGCCGCCGATTGTGTCTTTCCAGGTGCGGATCGAGCAGGCGGAGGTACCTATGAGCGACATGCAGCAAATGCAGGTGGTTCTTCCTTCCCCCAAGAGACTCCTCACTCCCGGCGTGGTCGGCATCCTGGCGCTGTCCGTGGCCGGATACCTCCTGTCGGTCCTGGGGCCGCCATCTTTCGCAGGAGCCCTGGGACTGAGCGCCGATGGCGTCCTGCACGGCAGAATCTGGCAGTTGCTGACATACCCGTTCGTCTGCGGCAGCGTCCTGAACCAGACGATCGATTGTCTGGTGGTTCTGTTCGTCGGCAGCGCGGTGGAGCGGGAATGGCGAACGGCTTCCTTCCTCTGGCTCTGGGCCGTCGTGTCCGTCGTCTGCGGGTGCCTGTGGGTACTGGTCAGCCTGATCGTCGGCGGGAACTACCTGGGAATGGAACTGGCCGCATGCAGCTACGGCCTCATCGCCACGATGGGGCTACTGTATCGTGACACCCGGTTCTTGGTCTTCTTCACCACGGTGGAAGCACAGCATCTGGCCGTAGGTTTGATCGTCATGGGGATTCTCCTGAATCTCGTGAATCCCATGGGACTGATCTGGGTCGCCGGAGCGGCGGTCGCGTATCTGTACGTCAAGGCCAAGTGGCGGCATGCCGCCCCAAGGCAAAGCTGTCCGACCTCCCGAGGCGGCAGAGGGCCCTTCGTTGAGCTGGACTGAAGAGGTCGTGATGCTCGCCAGGATTGAGACTGCCAGGGAGATGGCCGCGAGCCATCTGCGCGAATGCCGGCTGTGTCCGCGCGAGTGCCGGGTGGATCGATCCTCGGGCCAGGTCGGGTACTGCGGCCTGGACGACAAGATCCGGTGTTTCCGCGAAATGCTCCATGGGGCCGAGGAGGCGGAGTTGTCCCCATCCCACCAGGTTTACTTCGCAGGGTGCAACCTCCGCTGCGGATTCTGCACGGTGCCGGAATGGAACGAGGAGCCTCTGGCGGTCGCGGAGCTCGACGAGCGCCGGCTGATCGGACGGATCGAGCACCGCCGAAGCCAGGGGGCGAAGAATCTGAACCTTCTCGGGGGAGAGCCGACCGTGAGCCTGCCGGGCATCCTCGACTTGTTGGCGAAGTCGCAACCAGTCACCCCCATTGTCCTCAATTCGAATATGTACTATAATGAGCCCATTGGCGGGCTTCTGGATGCGTTCGTCGGGGTCTACCTCGCGGATCTCAAGTGCGGGGACAGCCGATGCGCCCAGGCCCTGTTGGACGCACGGGACTATGTTGATGTGGCAAGGCGGAATATCGTGAGGGCGAGCGGACGTTCCAACCTGATCGTTCGGCACCTGGTTCTCCCAGGGCACATGGACTGCTGCCTTCGACCGACGCTGCAATGGCTGGCCGGAGAAATCCCCGACGTGAAGTTGAGCCTGCGAACGAACTACGTGCCGCCGGCGGCACCGGGTGCGGCTCCGCGAGACTACCTGCCCCGTCAGGACATCATCGCGGCGACAAATGAAGCTCGGAACCTCGGTCTGCGTCTGATAGAATGAGTGCCAAGCCTTACAGTCGAAAGCAGGGCGAATTCGAACTGCGGGTATTGAAGGACGGACGGCTCGT
Organism: Sedimentisphaerales bacterium; assembly: GCA_035476995.1. GTDB lineage: Bacteria > Planctomycetota > Phycisphaerae > Sedimentisphaerales > Anaerobacaceae > PLanc-01. The sequence goes on from DATIKY010000394.1 coordinate 5,629, forward strand.
GATGATCGCGCCGGACGAGACGCTGCTGGAGATCGCCGCGTCCATCAGTGAGAGTGTCGGTCCTTCAGGAACAGCGCCGGGAGAGCAGAATGCAGGAAAAGAGAGTGCAGAGCGTCACCCAGCCGCCGACCCCGGACGAGGCGCAGCGGCAGATGGATGAACTGGAAGTCCTGATCCGGGCTCGCTACCCCCTCATCTATGTCATCAGTTGGGAGGAGCAGCGGGTGCTCAGCCGGGTCTCCCAGATCGCCGCCAGGCTGAACAAGAACGTCTTCGAATGGTCGGTGAACACGGGCCTGGTTCCCGCCGGGACGAACCTCCAGTCGCAGAAGAATCGCGACACAGCCACCCAGGACCCCCTGGTGGCGCTGGGAAACGTGATCGAGCACGTGGAACCGGCCCTGTACGTATTCAAGGACTTTCATCCCTTCCTCAAGTGCCAGAACATGGCCGTGATCCGGCGGATGCGGGAAGTAGCCTCGTCGCTGAAGAACACCTACAAGACCATCGTGATAGTCAGCCCGATGTTCGAGATGCCCGCGGAACTGGAGAAGGACATCACGATCATCGATTTCGACCTGCCCAAGGAGAACGACTTCGCCATGCTCCTGGACCGGATCGTCGAGGAGGTCAAGGGCAACCCCAAGCTCAACATCAGCATCAACGGCCCGATGCGCGAGCAGATCGTGCATTCCTTGCTGGGCCTGACGCTCTCGGAGGCCGAGAACGTCGTAGCCAAGACGCTCGTCCAGCACCGGGGGCTCGGCAAACAGAGCCTGGAAGTGATCAACGCAGAGAAAAAGCAGATCATTCGCAAGAGCGGCCTGCTGGAGTACTACGACGCCGAGGAGACGATGCAATCGGTCGGCGGACTGGATTCGCTCAAGAGCTGGCTGGTCAAACGATCGGTGGTGTTCTCCGACCAGGCGCGCAGTTTCGGACTGCCGGCGCCCAAGGGGGTGCTGCTGCTGGGCGTGCAGGGCTGCGGCAAGAGCCTCATGGCCAAGACAATCAGCAGGATCTGGCAGTTGCCCCTGCTGCGATTCGACGTGGGCCGGGTTTTCGGCAGCCTGGTCGGGTCGTCGGAGCAGAACGTCCGCCGGGCGATCCAGGTGGCCGAATCCGTGGCGCCGGTCGTCTTTTGGGTCGACGAGATCGACAAGGCGTTCCGCGGCTCCCGAGGCAGCGGCGCATCGACCGACGCCGGCACGTCCTCGCGCGTCTTCAGCACGTTTCTCACGTGGTTGTCCGAAAAGAAGACCCCGGTGTTCGTCATCGCCACCGCCAACGACATCTCGGCGTTGCCCCCGGAACTGTTGCGAAAAGGAAGGTTCGACGAGATTTTCTTCGTGGATCTGCCGTCCTCCCCGGAGCGGCGGGACATCTTCCGCGTCCACCTGGCCAAACGCAAGATGGACCCGGCCAAGTTCGACCTCGAAACGCTGGCCCGGACCGCGGACGGCTACAGCGGGGCCGAGATCGAAGAGGCGATCATCAGCGCGATGTTCGATGCCTTCTACGACAAGCAGGAGCTGACCACCGAACGGGTGCTGGACAGCCTGCGTCAGACGGTGCCTCTGTCCCGAACGATGAAGGAGGACATCGACGAACTGCGGAAATGGGCCGCCAGTCGAGCAAGGCCCGCGACGAGCCCCGACGCTGCGCAGGACGGCGAAAGCCGGCGCAGACTGGAGATTTGAGAAACCGTCGAGATGGAAATGAGGTGAGGTCATGAGCACCGTATTGATCCTGGCCCCGGTCATCATCAGCAACTGGCCCGCTATCGCGGTAGCGGCTGCCGGCGCGGCTTCGGCGCTGGGTTTCACCATCAAGCAGACGGCCCAGGAGGCGATCAAGCAGGGACAGCAGACCGAGACCGAGCAGAACGTGGAGCTGGAGCTGGCCGGCAGCGAGGTGCTCGCCCAGGGACTGGCCACGGATCAGAAAATGGTCCTGACCAAAGGTTCCATGCAGATCGTCGTCGAGCGGGACGCTCGCGGGCGGTGCAAGGTCTGCGCCTCCGGCAAAGGGCAGAGCAAGGCCCAGCTCAAGCAGGCCGCCGAGGAGTTCACGCAGAAGCTGACCCAGTGCTTCATCTACGACAAGGTGATGAGACAGCTCAAGGGCAAGAGCTTCCAGGTGGTCAACGAGGAACTCATGCAGGACGACAGCATCCGCATTCACGTGCGCAGATGGGTGGACTGAGCCATGGCACAACATGAAGTGGAGATCACGATCTCTCGGACGGGAGAGGTGAAGGTGCACGTCAAGGGCGCCAAGGGCAAGGCGTGCCTGGAGTACGCCAAGTGGCTGACCGAGGTCGTCGGCCGGGTCAAGAGCCAGCAGAATACGAACGAACTATACGAGCCCGAGGTGAAGTCTCGGATCGACCTGCGCCAGGATCTGAGGGTTGACGACGGTTCCTCATGAGATGCGTCCGATGCGAATTTGAGAACATCCCGGGACAGACGCGGTGCATGCGCTGCGGCAGCGTTCTGGAGGCCGCAAGCGTCGCGATTCCGGTCCATCCGCCGCGGATGCCCGCTTGGCAGAAGCCCGTACGGGGGCTGTTCCGCCGGCTTCGCGAACACCATCTGGCCCCCGAGAGACTTCCCGGAAGGAGCATCGCCCGGTTCATTGGGCGGATCGCCGACATCATCTTCTCGGACACCACGGTCGGTCTGCTGCTGAGCGTGGTTCCCGGCCTGGCGCATCTTGTCAAAGGACGCTCTGGAGAAGTCCGGCGGCATGTCGCCCTGTGGGCGCTCTGTCTGATCCTGGGGCTGTTCCTGTACGGCAGCCTCCCCGGCTTCCTATGGATCGGACTGGCGATTGGGCTCCACGCGTGGATTGCCATTCAGTCTGGCGCGTTGCGAGAGGTCCTTGATCCGGTGCCAAGAGCCGGGATCGTCCTGGCCATGGTGGCCGTTCTTACGGTCCTATACGGGACCGTGCCTCGGATGGCAGCCTACGGCCTTGCCGGCGGACACACGACTTTCACGATTCCAGCGATAGATGTCCAGGAAGGCGACTTCCTTCTGGTCAGACGGCTCGGCGACGAAGCGGTCTCCCGGCTACCCCGTGGGACGCTCGTGCAGTTTCGTCCTACCGTTCTCTACAACGTTCATGGCGACGCCAGAGGCCAAGGCAGTCAAACAGTCATCGGCCAGATCGTCGGACTGCCGGGGGAGACGATCCGAATCGCGGACGATGCGTACATCGTCGACGGACAACCGCAGGACCCGAACCGACTGCCGGTTCCCTCCTGGCTGCAGAGCCGTCGCTGGGTGTCGGAAATCTCGATTCCACCCGCCCGGTATTTCGTCAGCACGGAATATACAGTCCACGGGCACGGCCAGTTGCGGCTGGACGACGGGATGATCAAGAACGCGTGCGTCATACCGGCCCCCGAGATCCGCGGGCGGGCCTTCATGTTGTGGTGGCCCGTATGGAGAAGAGGATTCATCGAGTAGACACCATGGATAGATTTTCACGGCTGGAATTCGGCGATGACACGACGCCACGGGACGGCAAGCCGAGAGGCGAACCCATCCGAGACGCGGAGTATTATCATCAGGAGGCGTTGAAATACTGGCTGGCGGCCGATTATGAACTGGCCCTGCGGCACTATTCCCGAATGCTCGAACAGAATAGCGCGCTGTTCGACGCATGGGCCGGGCAGGTGCTGATGCTGATCGAACTGGGCGAATATCCCGAGGCCTGCGTCTGGGCGGACAAGGCGCTGGGGTTCTTTCCCGAACATCCTGAGCTTCTGGCCCTCAAAGGGTTGGCCTGTCTCCGCGATGCGAGGATGGAACAGGCCGTCGCCTACTCGGACAATTCCGTGGGCAAGGACAATCTGACCCCTCGCGTGTGGCTGGTCCGAGCGGAAGTCTTCCTGGATCGCAAAGGCCCCATCGCCGAGGGCTGCGTCAACAAGGCGGTGGCCTGCGCGGGCAAATCACTGCCCCTCGTCCATTTGGAGGCAGGACGCTTGTTTGGCAGAAAGGGCCGCCATCTCCAGGCCATCCAGCACCTCAAGCAGGCGGTCGAGGGGTTCCCGCGGTCCGCCCTAGCCTGGTACGAATTGGGCTGTTGCCAGGTGAGTCTGGGCCTGGCCGAGGCGGTCCACAGCCTGGAGCAAAGCTGTGCTCTCCGCCCCGACTGGGAATCGGCCAAGACCATGCTCCGCAAGGCGGAGAAACGAGGATTCTTCAGAGGATTGTTTGGAAGGTAGACCATGCCATTGACCGCGGAGATGAAGCAAATCCTCGCACTGGCCCGACGGGAGAACGCGTCGGACATCCACATCGTGGCGGGCTTGCCGCCGACGTTTCGCATCAACGGCGAAATCATCCTGTCGAACAAGCCCCCTCTCCAGCGGGGGCAGACCCAGGCCCTGTGCTACAGTCTCCTCAACGAAGAGCAAAAGAAGACGTTCGAGCGGGACTGGCAGTTGTGCTGCTCGCTGTTCGATCCGAAGCTGGGCCGGTTCCGCGTCTCCATTTACTATCACGCGGGCAGTCCGGAAATGGCCATTCGGCCGGTCGTGGAACACATCAAGACACGCGAGGAGCTTCGGCTGCCGCCGCAAATCGAAGACCTCTCACGCCTTCCGAGCGGCTTGGTTCTATTGACGGGCCCCACCGGCAGCGGCAAGACCACGACGCTCAACTACATGATCGACCTGATCAACAGCGAGCGGCGCTGCAAGATCATCGCCATCGAAGACCCGGTGGAGTACGTCCACAAGCAGAAGAGAGCCATCATCGTCCAGCAGGAGCTGCACACGGATGTGAAGTCCTTTTCCAGCGCGCTGACCCACGTGTTGCGACAGAATCCGGACGTCATCTGCGTGGGCGAGATGCGGGATCTGGAGACCACGGAGACTGCCCTGATCGCCGCGGAAACAGGCCATCTGGTCATCGCCACCTGTCACACCCCCAACACGATGCAGACGGTTGAGAGGATCGTGTCCATCTTCCCGCACGAAAAACAGCCGCAGATCTATGCTCAGTTGGCAAGCTCCCTGCAGGGAATCCTGGCCCACCGCCTCATCCCCTCGGTGGGAAAGAAAGCGAGGATGCTCGCCACGGAACTGCTTCTCGTAAATCATGCGGTGCGAAAGCACATCCGGGATCGTGAGCTGCAGATGCTCGTCAGCGTGATCCAGACCAACAGCCGACTGGGCATGCACTTGATGGATGACTCGCTCGTGGAACTGTACCAGGCCGGGGACATCACCTACGATACGGCAATCTGCAGTTCCAGCGACCCGAAGAATCTGCGGGAGCGAATCCACAGGGAGACACTTCCAAGAGAACAATGACCTCGGCGGCGTCCGTTGCTCCGGCTGAAGGAGAGATCCCGAGTACGGCAGGGTTGCAGCGGTTTCGTCGTTGTGGTATCCTTTGAGCTGTGTAATGTCCGCGGGGCCGACCTGCAGCCTGGGAACCCCATTTGCGTGGAGGTGCATATCATGGCGTCTTTGAATCGTCGCGACTTTCTCAAGAGTGCTCTGGCGGCTTCCGCTGTGGGGGAGGCGCCCTTCAACATCCTCAAGGCCGGGGCTTCGCCCAACAGCAAGCTCAACATCGCCTGCATTGGCGTGGGCATGCAGGGCTCGGACAACACCGAGTACCTGGCCCGCACGGACAACGTGATCGCCCTGTGCGACGTCGATGAGGCCTAGCACAAGAAGCAGATCGCCAACAAGCCCACGCTGCACGGCATCAAGCTCTGGACCGACTACCGGGTCATGTTCGACAAGATCGGCAAGGACATCAATGCGGTGCTGATCGCGACGCCGGAGCACAACCACTACACGATCGCGACGTACTTCATCCGGCGGGGCAAGCACGTCTACTGCCAGAAGCCGCTGTGCCACACGGTCGATGAGGTCCGCATGCTGGTGCAGGAGGCCAAAAAGCAGCCCAAAGTCGTCACGCAGATGGGCAACCAGGGCCACTCCGGCCGCAGCTCGGCCATGCTGAGGGACTGGGGCCAGGCCCAGTCGGTCGGGCCCATCAAGGAGGTGATCTGCTATTCGACCAAGAACTACTGGGTCAACAAGCCGGTGATCCAGGGCTCCGTCGTGCCCAAGACGCTGGACTGGGACCTGTACCTCAACCGCGCCGAAATGATCCCGTTCAGCGAGAGCTACATGAACCGAGAGTGGATCCGCTACACCCACTTCAGCGGGGCGGTGGGCGACATGGCGGCGCACATCTTCGACCCGGCCTATTATGCTTTGGACTTGCGGGTGCCTCTGAGCGTGCGGGCGGACGTCAAGACGCCCGCCTTTCCGGGGTCCCTGCCGCGGTCGGGCGTCATCACGTACGAGTTCGCCGCACGCGGCAAGATGCCGCCGGTGACGATGAAATACTACCTGGGCGACGACATCGAATTCCCGCGTCCCAAGCACCTGGAGCCCGAGCGTCGCGGGATCGACAGCGGCTCGGTCATGGTCGGCGAGCACGCCTCCATCATGGCCGGCAGCCACAGCCAGGGCGGCCGGATCATTCCCGAGACCGCGATGAAGGAGACGCCGCGACCGCCCGAGGTGGCGCTGCGATGCAAGGCGGGCAACCACTTCGACAACTGGACCTGGGCCATCAAGGGCGAGGACACCGCGATGTCGTCGTTCGACTACGCCGGACCGCTGTCGGAGATCATCGTGCTCGGCGATATCGCCCTGGTGCACCCGGGTCGGACGCTGATCTGGGACGCCGAGAAGATGAAGATCACCAACGACGAGGAGGCCGACAAGAGCCTCTTCATGCGGCGTCTGGCCCCCCGCGACGACATGAACTGGTGCTGAAGGCGCACGCCCGCCGCGGGCGCGCCAGGACCCGGCAAGTACGCAACCGGCCAAGACTCTGCCGAGCAAGGCATTGGCAGAGCAATTCCGCCACATCAAGTGCACCCAGCTCATTTCCGACGTGTTCACCAGCGTGGGTGACTTCGACTGGCGTCACATGGTCCCCGATCGGTTCAGCTCGAAGAAGTGGGATCAGGTGCTGTGGCAGGCAATCAGCCTACTGCCCGTGGGAGACTGGCTTTGACACTCACGCGACGGAGCCGGTTCGCCTTTGCCATTTCTGGCGGTAGCTTCGTTCCATTATGGTCATCGAACACAGAAAGGAAAGGGCTGTGGGGCATGCCCACAGCCCTCAGTATCGTCTCCTGTAAGTGAGCGAGATTCCAATCAAGACCCCAGTCATTGCTGCGTGATCTGCCGCATCAGGCCCATGGTGTCCCAGGCCCACCACGTTTCGACGACCTTGCCGTCGGCGAACCGATAGGTGGTGATCCCCGACCATGTGACCTGCTTGCCGGAGGCCGGTATGCCCATGAGAACACCGAGGTGAGTACCGGTCCCTGTCCACCGCTCACTGACCGTATCTCCATCGGCAACCATGTCCTCGACGGTGACGACCAGGTCTGGAAAGGCGGTGGTGTAATCGCTGATCGCCGACCGGATTCCCGCGATGCCGTGTCCGTAGAGGAACTCGGCCGATGGATTGTGCATCAGAACGTCGGGATTGAACAATTCATCCAGCACATCCAGATTCCGTGCGTTCCACGCTTCGTCATTGAACCGTTGAATGATCGCCTTGTTGGCCTCGGGATCGCCGGGATCGCCTGTCGCTTGCGAAGGCGCGCTCCAGGCATAATCCTCTGGCGTCGGACGCGGCGGGCTCGCGGCCCCGAGCTGCTGCATGAGGCCGAGCATGTCGGCGAAGGACCACGCCTCCGCCACTTTGCCGTCCTCAAAGCGGAAGATGATGTTGCCCGTCATCCGGATCGGCTTTCCCGTCGGCGGCATCGGGCCCAGCGGTCCGGTGTGCGTGCCGGCATAGGAGGTCCGCAGAGCGACCTTGTTCCCCTCGGCAATGATGTTGTCGATCGTGATCTGCAGGTCCGGAAAGGACACGAGGTTTCCCGAAATCGTCTGCATTTCACCTTTGTAGCCGGCGAACTCCCCGGTCGGCGCATGGCCGACCATATCGGCAGTGATCAACTCATCCACGATGTCCAGACGCCTCTGATTCCACATCTCCTCGAAGAAACGCCGGGCGACGACCTTGTTGGCTTCCGGGTCGTTCTGGCGGTAGCCGGCCAGCCACAGGACTTCGACTGCCGACAGCGCCCGGCCGTAGATTCGAACATTGTCCATGAAGCCCGTCAGTTCCCTCTGGATGTTCGTGCCGTTCTGGTTCCAGGCGCCGATCGCGGCGTCCCCGAGAATGAGATTGGTCAACGGCGCCGCGAGCGTGCGAGAATCCTCCAGATGGCCGTTCAGGTACAGCGAGACCGCGGTATCCGAGACCGTCAACGCCATGTGGCTCCATATGTCGGGGGCAACGACCGTCTTGCCCTGCAGATCGCCGCCGGCCAGGCCGCTGATGCCGACGTTGACCATGCCGTTTCTGAGTTTGAAGTGGATCGCGCCGGCTCCCCACACGTTCGTGTTCATCCCGCCGGAGAAATCCAGGGGAGCGGGATTGACCGTGGGATGGACCCACAGGGAGTAGCTGGCCTGCCCGAAGACGGCTCCTGCTCCACCGATTCTGGGCACCGCGACCGCGTCATCAATCCCGTCGAGGACCAGGGCGCCGTCGGCGACGTGCGCATCGCCGAGAAGCGTGCCGTTATAGCCGTTGCCCGAACCATCCCGAGCGTCGTTGTCGAAGTCATAATGCGCCAGCAGCCCCTGAACGCCTGGGTTCACCGGCTTGACGGCAGTGATCTGCGTCACCACGGTCACGTTGTCGTAGTACAGAGTGAAATTCGTAGCCAGTCCCTGCTCATCAAACCGTATGAGAATCCCCCCTCGAATGGCCAGAACCCGACCTGTGCCAGGGATACCGAGGTACGGACCGTCATGCGTGCCGATGAACATTGGCTCAGCAAAGACCCAGCCATCTCCCAGGTCAACCTGGCGCATAAGCCGTACAGTAACATCAGGCAGGCCTTGCAGGATGACCTCATTGAGGCCGATATAGCCGTTTCGATCCACCTCAATTGGCAGTCCCGCTCCGAAGAAGACCATGTCCTGGTGAAGAATCTTCGCTAATTCGGCCAGATCATGGCTGTTCCATCGAGCCATAAACTCCGCCGTCGCCGCCAAGGGAGACAACCCTGTCGGCTCAGGCTCCGGCAGCGGAAAGTCCGGCGCGAGATCGGGCATCTCCGGGGCAGGCATGATGCCGAGTTGGACCAATAGGCCGGCCATATCGCCATAGGTCGCGGTAGTGGGTCAGTTTGAATCTTTCCTGTCGATCAGGTCCACAAGTTCGTCCAATTCCCAAACATGATCGCTCACGCCAGCAGCCATCGCCGGGGTTACTCTCAAAGTCTGATGAATCCGGCAGAGATTGTAGTGTGTGA
>DATIKY010000395.1:0-40956 GCA_035476995.1 Sedimentisphaerales bacterium
GTGAAGAACTACGGTCGCCTCCGTACCCTGGTAGATCGTTGGATTGAACTGTCAACCCAACTGTGTCAGACGAGAATGGAACGGGAAACGGGTTGACTATCCCGCCACGAAGACAGGCCAGAACATGGCACTGTCCAGTACCTTACGTTATCTCCAGAATAGGACCGCCACACAGAATTCATACCCCCGATGAAATATGTGGGTTAGACTCCCGCCGCCCGCGATGCGAAACGCCGCTGTGCGTCGGGGCGGCGGATTCCGGATCAGTCCGTTCCTTCTTCCCCCTTTGTCATCAGGAAGGGCCGCGCGTCAGGAGAATTGGTTACGCCCCCGGTGTGTGTGGGGGGCGGCATCCGCGTTTTCGTGGCATGTCCAGCCCAGGAGTCATCGGCGGGATGCCGGTGACTCCTGACGCACGGGCAGGATGCCCGTGCTACGAAAGGGGCCTCAGCCGGATTGCTTCCACATCCAGGGGGCGGCGGCGGCGAACCAGATGATTGTGGCTGCCAGCATGACCCACTTGACTGTGGGCAGTTCCATCCGGCCGGCCAGGAACAGGATCGAGGGCAGCATCAAAGCGACCAGCGAGAGCAACGAAACGATCACGAGGATGGTGGTAGTGCGCATGTGATGCCTCCTATGCCTGCGCCGCGTCCGGGCGGACCTGCTGACGCGCCGTGACGGGGATGCCTTGTTTCTGGTCGGCCCGGCTCAACAGGACGTAGATCGCCGACGCGATGAACCAGCCGGGCAGAGCGACAAAGTACAGGGTCCAACTGCCCACGATGAAGACGATGCCCAGACAGACGGCCAAGGTCCCGAGCCAGGCGGCCCCGGCGGCCCAGTTGAAGTGCCGGCCGCTCACTTGGGCGTACGAGCCGCGAAGGCCGAGTTTGGGAATCACCCAGAAGTCCATGAAGACCACTGCGCCCATCGGCATGAGCACCAGGCCGTACAGGGCGACGAAGCCCAGCAGTTTCATCGCCAGCGCGGGGAACATGGCGGCGACTGTGGCGATCGCGCCGGTGATCAGGGTCACGCGGAACCGGGAGGACTTGGGGATGATCGCCTGGAAGGCCAGGCCCGCGCGGTAGATGGTCGGATTGGCGGTCGTCCAGCCGGCGATGATGACGCAGATCAAGCCGGTAAAACCCGCGGCCTGATAGGCGAGCGGGCCCGGCAGCACGCTGGTGTTGTTCGGGTCCTGGTGCATCTGAAACGCGTAGAGGATCGAGGCGGCCAGCCAGGCGAGGAAGTGCCCGAGGAACATGCCGGTGCCGCTGGCGATGCCGTACCAGGATTTCTTCGCGAATCGGAGCACCGACAGGTCCGACATGCCGACGTGCATCGCCATGTTGCAGAACCAGGCGAAGAACATCACGTGCCAGAAGGTGAACTTGACCTGTCCGGGCAGAGGGTCGCCGCCTTTCCAGATGCTCGTCTGGGCCAGCGTCCAGACGTCCGCAAGGCTCGTGACTTTCGTGCCTGTGGCGTCGATGAACTGTCCCAGGCCGACCAGCCCGAAGGCGATGAACACCAGCACCATCCAGGGCGCGGCGATGTTGGCGACCTTGGACACGACCTGGTAGCCGTAGGCCGCGACGACGGAAATCATCGCACCGCAGACCAGCACGGCGAGCACCCACCCGACGCTGTTGGGATAGAAGTCGTCCAACTGCGGCATCGGGAACTTGAACCAGACGCCCAGCGCGGTGGCCGAGACGGTGACCATGGCGCCGGCCAGGAAGCAGAACATCACGCCGTTGGCGAGGTTGTACAGCGTCACGAGCTGGCGGCCGCAGATCTTCTCGAGCTGGTAATAGAGCGTCAGCCTCGCCCGCGTGGCGATCGGGGCGCACAGGAAGACCCAGCTCAGCACGGCCAGCACGTTGCCTGCGATCAGGCCGACGACGACGTCGAACGCGCTGACGCCGGCGGCGACGAACAGCGGGCCGATCATCAGCTCGGTCCCGGCGGTGTGCTCGCCGGCGTACATTCCGATGAAGCTCTTGAACCCGAGCAGTTTGCTCTGCGGCACCGGCTCTCGTTCGAACTCGCTGCCGCTTGAGGTTTCCTGTGACTGCTGTTCTGCGGTCATCGTGTCCATCCTTCTGGCCGGTGGTGTCCCTCTTGCGTCGTCTCTCACTGCGCGGCCGGTTGCGCGCCGAGATAGTTTCCGTATCCGACGATGATCGTCGACAGGACCAGCAGGGCCAGACCGAGCGTCAACTTCCGCCGGGTGCCTGCGCCGCTGCCTTTCCATTCCTTCAAGGCGATGCCCCACAGTGAGCTGAAGAGGATGATGCTGGCCATGTGAAGCGTCCAACTGGAGAATTCGTACCTGCCCATCCGCATCTGGCCCATGCTGTAGAAGAAAAACTGCAGGTACCAGGTGACGCCCGCCAGGGCGCTGAAGAGGTAATTGCTCCCCAGGGGCACCCGCTCGGGCGCATCGTGAGCCGTCCGCGGGCGGATCGTCGAGCGATAGTACTGGGAGCCCGTCCGGTTTTTGACGTTCAGCGCGACGCACCAGATGAAGTTGGTGGTGAAACCGCCGAGCAGCACGACGATCAACACCGGCAGGTTCGACCACAGATCGGAACGGCGATTCTCCTGGAGCACCTTGGCGGTGGCCTCCATGATGGGCTTGCCGTAGAACAGGCCGATGGCGAAGCAGGCGCTCAGTACGCCGGAGAACGTCGAAACCAGGAATCCCTTCGTGAAGTGGAACTCCTTGACCACCGCCTTCTTCTGTTCCTCGGAGAGCTCGCGCTCCTTGCTCATGCCTGCAAGGCCGGCCATCGCGATGCCGGCCAGGCAGACCCCGACGCCGATCAGCGTGACGACGCCCGACGAGGTCGTCAGGAGCTCGCCCAGCTTGTGTTCGAGGATCGGCGGCGTGAGCGTCCCGACCGCGGCGCAGTAGCCCAGCGTCAGGGCCATGCCCAACCCGATTCCCAGGTAGCGCATCGTCAGGCCGAAGGTCAGTCCGCCCAGACCCCAGAGCGCGCCAAAGGAATAGGCGAGAAGAAGGGTCCTGGCGTCGGCCTGGCGGAGGATGGCAACGGGGCCCGGCACGAGCGCCAGGGCAAACGCCCACGGCGCGAGGATCCAACTGAAGAATCCACCGACGAGCCAGTAGACTTCCCACGCCCATTTCCGCACGCCGCGATAGGGCACGTAGAAACTGCCGGCCGCCAGTCCACCCAACCAGTGGAACGTCACGCCAAGGAATGGATTTGCCGTCATCCCTGCCAGGTCTCCTTAGCCGCGCGTGGCCAAGATGTCCTTTTCGTAGTTCTTCACTTCATCGATCCACGCCGAGCCGACCGGCACGTTCGACTTCGTGCAATAGTAATCCCAGACCGCCCCGAAAGGCAAGGTCTTCAATTCTTCGAGCATCGCCAGACGCGAGGTGTGGTCGCCCTTGGCCTCGATCCGCTTGAGCTGGCTCGTGGGCTCGAGCATCGCCTGAAGCAGGGCCTTGATCATGCAGCGGGTGCCGATCACCCAGGCCGCGATCCGGTTGATGCTGGCGTCGAAGAAGTCCAGGCCGATGTGGACGCGGTCGAGGTAGTCGCCGCGAACGAGCTCCTGGGCGAGAGCCGTCAGATCGTCCGAGAGGGTCACGACGTGGTCGCTGTCCCAGCGGACGCCGCGACTGACGTGCAGCAGGATCTCATCGACGAACGTCATCACCGCGGAGATCTTGTCCGCGACGGTCTCGGTCGGGTGGAAGTGACCGGTGTCCAGGCACAGCAGCAGGTTGTTGGCCACCGCGTAGCTCAGATAGAATTCGTGCGAGCCGACGACGTAGCTTTCGGAGCCGATGCCGAACAGCTTGCCCTCGACGGCGTCCAGCACGTGGTTGCGGCTGATCTTGTCGGCCAGGATCTGGTCGAGCGATTCCTTGAGCCGCTGGCGCGGGCCCTTGCGATCGATCGGGATGTCCTTGTATCCGTCGGGGATCCACGTGTTGACCACGCAGGGGGCGCCGAGCTGCTTGCCCATGTAGGCTCCGATCTTGCGGCAGGCGATCCCGTGTTCGACCCAGAACTTGCGGATGCTCTTGTCGGCGCTGGAGAGCGTGAAGCCGTCGGCGGCCTTGGGGTGCGAGAAGTACGTCCCGTTGAAGTCCATGCCGAGCTTGTTGGCTGCCGCCCACTCGACCCAGCTCTTGAAGTGCCTGGGCTCCAGCTCGTTGCGATCGACCTTGCCACCGGTCTCGGCGTAGCTGGCGTGCAGGTTCAGCCGGTGTCGGCCGGGGATCAGACTCAGGGCCTTTTCGAGATCGGTCCGCAGCTCGTCGGCGGTCCGGGCCTTGCCGGGATAGGCGCCGGTGGCCATGATGCCGCCGCCGCTGAGGCCGTCGGCGTTCTCGAAGCCCCCGACGTCGTCTCCCTGCCAGCAATGCAGCGAGATGGCCACCCTGCGAAGCTGCCTCATCGTTCTTTCGGTGTCCACGCCCAGCTCGCCGTACCGTTCGCGGGCCAGTCTGTATGCCTGCTCGATCTGTCTCGAATTAGCCATGATGCTCCTTTTCTCAGTAGGGGCAACCCCCTGTGGTTGCCCTGAACCAGGAGGGCAGGCACGGGGGCCTGCCCCTACGGTCCGGTCGACACATCGGTGAAAGCCATCAATCAGAATGCTTCTCGATCAGTCTCTTTTCGGCTTCGCGGGTCCAGAGGCCGTTGTTCAGACACGCCGCGACGTCCGGCAGCTTCGCCGCAAGCTCTTCCAGCCGGATCAGGCCCAGGCTGCGACACGCCGGATAGACCATGATCTTGCCCGCCACGGAGCGGTTCTCCACCGCCCGGATGCCCTCGACAGCGCCCTCGAAGCCGCTGATCGCCGCGACGCTGACATTCGTGTCGAGCCGGTCCGATTCGACCTTTTCCAGCATGCATTTCATGTCGTCGAGCGTCGAGCCGCTGGTGCCGATGAAGTAGAGGCGTTTTTCGATGTAGGCGTCGAGGTCGATCTTGCCCGAGACGGTGGCCGGGATGCCTGCGAAGATGTTGACGATCCCGCGCGGCGCGGCACAGTTCACCGCGGTGGCCACCAGTTCGGGGACCGGCGCCATGAGCACCGTGTAGGTGTAATTCTCTTCCATCTGCTCGTTGGCGGCGTTGTAGGGTTTGTAGTCGACGCCGTTCTTCTCCGCGAGCGGGCCGGCAACCTCGCTCAGTGCTGCCAGTCGGTTGTCGTCCACGTCGCCTGCGTACACGGTGACCCCCGGCACGCCCTGGCAGATGTTGCGAATGACGTGCATCATGCCCATGGGCCCTCCGGCACCGACGACGTTGACGACTTCGTCGTGGCGGATCTCGCCGGTCTTGGGGATGTACTTCATCGAGTCAGCGGGGTCCGAGCCCGCGGTGCCGATGATGCGAATGCCGCCGTAGTGCACCCGGCCGACCATCGTGACCACCGGTGCTCCGAACCGCTCGCCGCCCAGGACGATATTGAACAGGCCGTTGGCCGCGACCTTCGGGAACAGCACCTCGGCGGTGCGAACCGTGGAGCCGAAATAGATCACGTCGTCGAAGGCCGCGTCTTCGAGGTCGAAGAGGCTTTGGGCATGAACGACCACCGGGCCCAGATCGGCCGGCGGGAGCGACTTCGAGATCCAAGTCACCTTGGCGGGCGTGCCGTGTTTTTGATAGAGGCGGCGCATTCGGCCGTCGGGGACCGCCACATCGGATACGATCAGCATCCGACCGCCGGCCTTGAGCGTGGTGCGTTCCTTCGTGACGTAGGCGTCCTCGACGCAGGCCCAGGGCTCGCACAGAGCGATGGCCGAGCCTCCGCGTTCCTCGCAGGCCGGGATCAGCATGGACTCGCCGTCGGGGGCGGTGATGACCCGTTCATCCATCAGGACATACTCCTGCAGCGCGCCTTCGAAGTTGTACCCGAAGGCGGCGTTGGAGGTCGCGGTGTGCACCCAGCGGTAGTCGGTCTGGACGAGGTATCGTTCGCCGGGCTTGTGTCGCTCGACGCCGGGCCCGACCGCGGCGATCCGAACGACAGTCTCGTGGCCGGGGACCGTGGGCGCCGTGTCCGGGACGTAGCTGGGGATCTCCTTGAGGACTCCGGGATCGACGCCGGAGACGACCGGGCCCTTGCGGACGTGGCCGGTGAACTGCTTGAGCAGCTTGAGATCCGAGAAGCACAGGCCCACGACCTCGACTTTGGCGAGGACCTGATGCGGCCCGGGTTTGAAGACGTCTTTGGACTTGTTCAGGATGAGCTGGTCGGGGCCCACCAATTGGACCGCGTGTTGTTTCGCAGGGATCTTCTCATTCATATGTGGTTCATCCTTCATCCTACCCGCAGGAGGGGAGGTTCACTTGTGGCGCCTATACCATTTTGAAAACGTCCTTCGGCGACGCCGTATCCTTGAGTCCCGCCATCGCGTCTTCCTGCTGTGGTTTGAGGTTCGCGCCGATCTCCTCGAAGAACGCATTTTTGCGTTCGGCGGTCCCGAAGTGCTTGTCGGCCCAGGCGCTGGCATAACCCAGGCGGCACTGCCGCTGGAGGACGGAATGGGCGTACACGATGTGGGCGCCGGTCAGGAAGGCCGGCAGCAAGGGGGCCAGCTCCGCCGTGCTGAAATCGTCGACGAACTTCTGGCCCGGGCTGTTCATCTCCGTGCCTTCGACCAGGACGAGGTGCCGTCGTCTGGCGACCTCCACCACGTGATAGAGGTTCTTGACCTTCTGGTCCTGCGAGCCCGGCGTGTAGTTGCGGTCCGGGATCACGTTGAGCGCGACCGCTCCCGTGCTCATCGCGACATCGAGCAACTCTTCGATGGCCTGTTCGCCGTCGCTGGAGCCGTCGAGCCAGGTATGCACCGGCATGCCGCCGGCGGCCAGGATGAAGCGGTTCGTGTCGGCCATATTCGGGAAGGACCCGCTGTCCGGCTGTACGTATCCGACGCCGCCGCGTTTCATCGTTTTGGAGCGGATCGTGTTGATCAGGTCGCGGCCCTCGGGCAGGCCGAGCTTCTTCGCGTCGGTCCCGAGCTTCTGCGACCAGAACTGGGCCAGCTCTTCGGTCCCTTCGCCGAACCGGTCCCGGGCCTTGCGGGCATATGCGACGCACATGTGCCGCTCGGTCGCGTTGCCGGCGGGCGTCAGCGTCAGCACGTCGGCCTCGTAGTCGAGCTCGACCGGACTGAGATATCGATTGACCCGCTGCACCAGATCGCGATTTCGCTGCTGGGCGGTCTCTTTGAGGCTCTTGAGGAACTTCCGTTGTGCCTGGGGGACCTTGGAGCCCGGGAAGCCGACGCCCATGTGATAGGAAATGCCCGGCTCGCCGGGGGAGTTGATGACGCGCGTGGCAAACTCCGGCACGTAGACCCGCGTCTCGAGTCCTGAGCAGCCCTTGAGGCCCAGCAGCTTGCAGGCCTCGCGGAACTCGTCGAGCGCGTCGAGCACGTCGAAGTCCGTCGTGCCTGCGACCGCCAGACCGGCCTTGCGGGCCAGCCAGGCGAATTTCGTCGGCGAATAACCGTAGGCGTTGTAGGAGAAGAACGTGTGGCAGTGGATGTTCACGAATTGTCCGGTCTCGGGCAGGGCGATCTTCCCGGCCTTGACCTGATCCAGCAGTGACAGAAGCGCCTGCTTTCGCTGTCCGGCATCGAGGCTGTCCAACTGCTGTTCGAGTTCTTCAATCAAGATGGTTGTCTCCTTCTCTCGGCCAATCTACCGAATTCTACATTCATCACAGGCAAGCGTCCCTGTGTTGGTAGTGTGCCCGTGAGGGCATATCTTCGTGTCGCGGGCATCTTGCCCGCGATTCGAGGACGCAACGTCCTCGACACA
Source organism: Sedimentisphaerales bacterium (assembly GCA_035476995.1). Taxonomy (GTDB): domain Bacteria; phylum Planctomycetota; class Phycisphaerae; order Sedimentisphaerales; family Anaerobacaceae; genus PLanc-01. The sequence goes on from DATIKY010000395.1 coordinate 7,830, forward strand.
GAAACGCCTTGCGGCGTCACTACGAATGGGCGAACGTCTTGTACTGTTGCTCCCAGCGAGTCTTGTCCTGAGGCTGATACTCCTTCATCTCGAACGAATCGCGGACGACCTGGCGGGCCTCGTCAATGCTCTTGAACTGGCCGGCGGCCTTGGCCTGCAACAGGATATTGCCGCTGGCGGTGGCTTCGATCGGACCGGTGACGACCCTGCGGCCGGTGGCGTCGGCGGTGAACTGGCAGAGCAACTCGTTCTGGATGCCGCCGCCGACGATGTGGAGCGTCTCGATCGAAATGCCGGTGACGTCCTCGATCGCATTGAGGACCGTGCGATACTTCAGAGCCAGGCTTTCGAGCACGAGTCGCACCATCTGGCCCTTGTCCTGCGTGGGCGTCTGGCCCGTCTCGGAGAGGCACTTGTTGATTCGGGCGGGCATGTCGCCCGGCGCCAGGAAGTCGCTGTTGTCGCAATCGACGTATCCGAAGAACGGTTTGGCTTTGGTTGCCATCTGGGCCAGTTCGCCATAGGAGAGGTCCTGGCCCTCGCGCTGCCACTGGCGTTTGCACTCTTGGACCAGCCAGAGGCCCATGATGTTCTTGAGCAGGCGGATCGTGTTGTCCACGCCCCCCTCGTTGGTAAACTCGTAGGCGAAGGTCTTGTCTTTGACGATCGCGTTCGGGATCTCGACGCCCATCAGGCTCCAGGTCCCCGAGGACAGATAGGCCCAGCGGTCGCCCTGGCCGGGGACGCCGAGGACCGCGGAGGCGGTGTCGTGCGAACCGACTGCGATCAGGGGGATCCGTCCGCAGCCGATCTCCTTGGTTACCTCGGGCGTCAGCTCGCCCGCGACGGTGCCGGGCCGGATCACGTGGGGCATGATCTCCAGCGGCAGCGAAAGCTCCTTGAAGATCGCCTTGGACCACCGGCCGGTCTTCATGTCCATCATCTGCGAGGTGCTGGCCAGGGTGTACTCCGCGAAAGGCCGGCCGCAAAGGAAATAGGAGAACAGGTCTGCCATGAACAGCAGCTTGTCGGCTTTGGCGAGCACGTCGGGATTGGTCAGTCGCATGGCCAGGAGCTGATAGAGCGAGTTGAGCTGCATGAACTGGATGCCGGTGTTCTCATAGACTTCGCGTTTAGGCATCCTGGCAAAGGTCTTCTCCATCATCCCGTTGGTCCGGCTGTCGCGGTAGTGGTAGGGCTTCTCCAGCAGCCGGCCGTCGGCGCCGAGCAGGCCGAAATCGACGCCCCAGGTGTCGACGCCGATGCCCTTGACCGGGCTGTCGGCCTTCCTGGCGGCCAGGCCGACGCCGGTCTTGATCTCGGTCATCAGTCGGTCGAAATCCCATCGGAGCGAGTCCTGTTCCTGGATGGGGCCGTTGGCGAAGCGGTGCACCGGTTCCAGACTCAATTTGCCGTCGGCCACCCGGCCCAGCATGACTCGGCCGCTCTCGGCCCCGAGGTCCACCGCGATATAGTTGGCGTTCTGTGCCATCGCCTGCTCCTTCCCGCAACGGTGTCACTGACTTGCAGATGCGCGTGGTCTGCACACGAAGTAGAGATTAAAGGCCCGAACGAGGGGGTCGTCAACCATAAAACCTGACTGACGCAAGGGAAGGAGACTTGTCGATTCCCTGGGAACATGATAGCGTACCCTGATCATGAGTCCAATCGATGAAGATCTTCGGCGGCAAGTCAACCAACTGGTCGACACGTACAGGGATCGGTGCCTGTGGTTTCTTCGAGCAGGCTACTATCCAACCGATCTCCAGGAGGTGCTTCGCACCCTGGACTATATCCGTCGGTATGGCGACCGGGAAGCGTTTCGCAAAGCAGGAGAATTGTATCAATGGCTGTCTCGCGATATCGATCTCTTCCACGACACGGTGGAGGCTTTGGACGCCACATGGCGAGCCGATGGAGAGTGGCTCCGGAACCATGGCTACGAGATCCGGTCCGTTCACGAGCGCCTCGGATACGTGGAAGCCGTGGTAGCCAAAGGGGGTGACGCTGTCCTCATGCAGTGGACCCGTGACAGCGCCTTCCGGTTCTTCCCCCTGGTCCGGCATGAGGAGTTGGGATTGACGCTCCATCCTTTTGACTTGGCGACCAACAAGGTGCTTGCGTTGGTTGGCCGGCTCGATGTCCGCGATTGGATCGACCTGATCACCTGCCATGAGCGAGTTCAACCTCTGGGATATCTGGCGTGGGCTGCCTGCGGCAAAGACCCGGGTTTCAGTCCGTTGGCGATCCTGGAGCAGGCCGGTCGTTCCGGACGATACACGCCCGCTGAAATGGAAGGGCTCTCTTTCGATGGTCCGCCCCCCGCACTGAAGGATCTGCTGGAGAGATGGCATCTCATGCTGCGTGAAGCCCGTGAGGTTGTTGGAGTTCTGCCCGCGGCGCAAGCAGGCATGTGTGTACTGCATCGTTCGGGCGATCTGTATCGGGGGGATCTGACGCAGCTCGGACAAGATCTTGCCGAGGGCAATCTCGTCTTCCGCGCCGGAAGCATTCGCGGAGCGTATCCCCAGATCACTCGATGATTCGCGCCGTGCCAGGTCAGGACGCCACAGGCGCCGGTCGAGGCTGGAAACGGACCTTGGCCTGGCCGATGAGGTAGAAGCTGCCTGTGATGCAGATCAGATCCTCTTTGCCGACGGCGCTGCGGGCCAGGAGCAGGGCCTCGCCCAGCGTGTTGGCGACCTGGCACATCTTGCCGCAGATCTCGGTGTACTGATCGGCCAGGTCCTGAGGCGACACGGCTTTGTTCGAGCTGCTCCGGGTAAAGATGACTTTGTCGGCGCCGTACTGGAGTTCGTTGAGCATGCCGGGGATGTCCTTGTCGCAGTTGCAGCCGAAGATCACGACCATCGAGTCGTAGGGGATGTTCTGGCCGATGGCGTGGATCAAGGCGCGGATGCTGGCGGCGTTGTGGGCGCCGTCGATCATGATGCGCGGATCCTGGCAGATCATCTCCATCCGTCCGGCCAGTCGGACCGTGGCCAATCCGGTGGCGGCTTTCTCGACGTCGATCTGGTAGCCTGCGGATTTGAGCTTGTCGAGCATGGCCAAGGCTAGGCCGCAATTGATCGCCTGGTGCCGGCCGTAGAGGGGCACCCGAAGGTGCTCGAATTTGCTCGTCGCGGTCGTCAGGCAGATCCGCGTGTGCGGGCCATGCTCGCGGGACGTCTCGAACCGGTAGGAGAAGTCAATGTCCGTGCCGGTGATGCTCAGGGGAGTCTTCGTGGCCAACGCCTGAGCCTTGAGTACGGTCATCGCGAGGGGATCCTGCTGCACGGTGACAGCCGGGATGCCTTTCTTGAAAATGCCGGCCTTCTCCATCGCGATGCGGTCCAGGGTGTCGCCCAGTTGTTGCTTGTGGTCGATGCTCAGGCTGGTGATGCCCACCACCTTGGGCTGAATCACGTTGGTGCTGTCCAGGCGACCGCCCAGGCCGGTTTCGATCACGGCGATGTCGATCTGGCGATCGGCGAAAAACGCGAAAGCCAGCGCCGTCATGATTTCGAAGAATGTGGGCGCGTTCTCCTTGGAGAGTTTCTCGATCGGGGCGTACAGGCGATTCATCAACGCGAGCATCTCGGGCTCGGTGATCATCTCGGAGTTGATCGTGATCCGCTCGTGCAGATGGACCAGGTGCGGCGAGGTGTACAGGCCGACGCTGTAGCCGTTGGCCTCCAGCATGCGGGCCAACATCGTGGCCGTCGAACCCTTTCCCTTGGTTCCTGCGATATGGACGGTGTTGATCTTGGTGTGCGGGTCGCCCAACAGCGACAACAATTTCTCCATCCGCTCCAAGCTGAACGTCGTGACGTTGTAGCGTACACGCTCTTCCTTCTCGTAGTCGGTCCTATCCAATAGATAAGCCAACGCTTCCTGGTATGTCCTGAAAGCCCTTTTGGCTCGAACCGGGGCGACCTTGGAAGAGTCCTTGTTCGCCTGTTTCTTTCCCGTTGTCCTTGTCGTTTTGGCCATGAACCCGCCATAGTAGCAAATCGCGTGCTTGCAGTCAACTGCCAACCTGGACTCAAGTCCGGGAATTCTGGTCCTCCCGGCCTGGAAATGTAATGCAACTTCTTGTCAATAATGGTCTTATAAATAAAGCCCTATAATTGGGCTGTCCGGAATAGTCACAGACTCGATCAGTTTGTCTAATCGAACTATTAGCCTGACGCATTGTGAGCGACCCTGTTTGATGCCTTCCAATCCCTGGTCAGTATTCGTCGATTCTTAAATAGTAAGACGCAGGGCCGGAGTCGTTTATTTCAGAATCGGCTCCGATCCCCGGCCGGGACCGGGGAAGTTGTCAGGATGACGTCGGTTTGGGGCCCGGCCCTGACCGGGTTGGCATCATGCCGGTTCTGCGAGTGGTTTCGATTTGAATCCCGGTCGGGGACCACTGGCGGGGGGCGTAAGACCGGCCGTGGCGCCGGCACGGCTGATCTGTGGATTGTCGCGTGGAACCCGCGGTCCGCGTTTGTCGCGTTTCAGAGGCGACGTCGGATGGCAAGCAGGCCGCCGAACGCGAGGATGGCCACCGTGGCAGGTTCCGGGATTATCATGGCCGCGGAGAAATGGACGGGATCCACGTGAGGACTGCGGAAGAGAAGCCCTCGAATTGCGGCGCTGGGAGCCAGGGGCTGCCCCTGGGCGTCCAGCAGGTCCGTGATCGCAAAGGCCACGCCTCCGATAGGCTGGCCGCCGTTGAGAATCCCGACTCGATCCAGACCCGTGTATCCCCACTGCGTGCAGGGGATGGTGACGGTCCTGCCGAGCGTGCCGTCGGCCAGGATGGGCTGGACTTTCAGAGAATCGTTCATGCCGGCCTCGAACACGAAGAAATCGGGGGCATCTCCATTGGTGTCTGTGTAGGTGTCCAGACCGCCGATTTTGGTGACCTTCCAGACGCCCGAGGCGTTTCGTGTGGCCACCGAGTTCAGATTGAAGTCGTCGGCATGGCGGATGCTGGTCCAGAGCAACGCCGAACCGGTGCTCTTGCCCAGAGCCAGGAATTCCCTTGTGATGGTGAAATCGCCGACCGTGATGCTATCGAGCATGTAGGGCGGATTCCCATCCACTCCGGCCTGCACGCTGGTGATCGGCACGATCGCCGCGGACGACATGCCGACTGCCAGCAGCGTCAGAAGCACCGCCGGAATTCCGGAACGCGTAAGCATGCTCATCTCATCTCCTCCTTCTCTCAGACGCCGAAGCCGACAGAGACGATCTCTTCTGTTATCGGATCGTGACCAGGCAACTGCCGGCATAGGACCTGCCGTCCTTGAGCTTGCCGGCCACGTGAACCTCGACCTCACCGTTGGTGGTCACCACTTCCATCAGTTTGGTCTTGCTGAATGCGGTCAGGATCTTGAGCGAGTCGTCCACCCAGACGAACGCGGTATGCGCGGTGGCCGAAACCGTTCCGGGCGACAACGTCGGCACATTTCTCGGATCCCAGTCCTCCAGAGTGATCCCCTCGGGAAGTCCGAGCAGAGCGGTCAGTTTGTCCGAGCCGCCGGATCGTTGAATCGTCGAAGGCAGGATCGCCACCGTGCCCTCGATATCGCGCACCTGCCCGCCGCCGGTGTTCGGATCGGTGGACTGGTATGGCGAGCCGAGCTTTCCCTTTTCGATCACGAAGTTGTCAAGGTATGCGCTCGTGGGGGGCAGGGTCATGGACTCCGACTTGGCCGCGAGGAACACGTAGAGCGGAGCCCGCTTGAGGGAGCCTTTGACAAAGCCGGAGACAGCCTTCCACTTGCCTTCCGGGCCGTATCCGTAATCGCTGAGATAGAGAATGTCGTACCAGGAGTCGTACGAAATATACATCGTTACCGTGGGTTTCGGCCGACCCACGAAATCGACCCTTCCGATGAATCCATCATGCCATTCCGTCCAGTAGTTCTGAAAGACACCGGAGCACCCGATCCCAAGCGCCGCATACAGCTCTTGGGGGCCGGTTGCCTCGGGAGTCAGGCCGAAGCAGACCCAGCCGTTACCGTCGTAGGAGAAGACGTTGAAGGTCAGATCGACCTTCATCTGGAAGTCCTGGTTCGGATCGATCCACCACTTATCGCTGATGTAGCCCATGAAAGGCACATCGATATCGGACGTGGTGGAGAACTGAAGGCGTTTGTTGGCCTCGGTCACCGTGGCTTTGGCGCTGGTCCCGAACACTTTCCAGAGCGTGCCCCTCTTGTTGTCGTCGAAGTTGTCCTGCAGGACCGGAGAGTTCGTCGTCTGACCCGATGCGACGCCGGAGTGTCTCGGGAAGACCCCCATGCGGCCGGCGATCACCGCGACGATCACGAACAGAACGACATTGCGGTTCATAGTGTCCTTTCCCCCTTGTTCTCGGCTGACGCTCACGGATCCGTCCCTCGTGCTCTTCTGGTACTGTACGGACGTTCAACGTGCCCTGATTCCCGCGTTTCCAGGGGCGTGGCCGTCCCCGGATGCGCGCACCTGCTTCTGAGCCCCCTCCGGACCAACCGTGAAACGCTTCCTGCCTGCCGGCCGGCGGAAATGCTCAGCATAGGCTGATGGGCAACCGGATTCCATTCGGCCGCTCCTCCAGATATTGGTTTATTATAGCTCTCTCTGGGGAAGATGTCAAGCAAAGTGGGCCTCGCGGCATCGTTCCTAGGTTGCCTAAATACGCCATAGTTTCTTTTTTGTCGAGCCTGGCATATGCTCAAGTCCTTATTTAATCAGAGCTTATGGTTCAGTTGGAGGGTTGTTCGGTGTCGCCGGCTCAAGGAACCCGAACCTGGGTTGGGCCAAGCTGTTTTCCTGGATTTGTCGGGGGCATCTGTCGGTGATTCCGAAGGGAGGGACTATCGACTCCGGCGTCGAGCGATCTTCAGCATTCCCGCGACAAGGAGGATCAGAACGGCCGCAGGGGGAATCAGGTGCTTCCACGACAGGGTCCGCTCGCCGGCAGAGGGTTGGGTCTCCACTGGTCCTGGGAGATGGGACGTGGCTGTTTGGCGGTTCGGATCGGGTTCCTGGCGGTCGTGTGCCGTCAGGACGCTGGCGGAGGTGTAGCCCGGACGCGACCATGTGAGGAACTTGACGGGGCCCCTTCGGTAGACCTCTTTGACCAGGCCTTGGGCTGTCGGGTGATGCCATTGTTCCCGCTCCTCTGTGAAAGGGATCTTGGCGATCTTGAGGTTGATCGTCGAGGTCGTCACGATCCGATAGTGCCGGCAGTCGGGAAACTCGCCGGCGGGCGTCATGACGGTCTCATCCGCCAGTCGCTCGGTGACGATCTTGCTGGGCAGGGTGAAATCCACGGCATCCAGCCGCAGGGATGTCGAGATCGTTTGCGTTTCTCCCACGGCTATCGACGGCGGGTAGTAAGGGATGGGCGGGTCGTAGCGGAGCCGGCCTGTCTCGCCCTTGTCGTTCGCGATCTCCACGGCCTCGAGGAGTCCATCCGTCCGCACGAGGAACCGGGCGATCGCCTGTTCGTCTCGGGTGAATCGTTCTTCCACGACCCGCAGTTCCCCGCTCTGGCTGTCCATACGGGCGAGCACCCACAGGATTCGCTCGCCGTCGATGGCGTTCGGTTCGACGCTGCCGGGACGGGGGCCCTCATGTCGGTAGAGCCATCGCTGTCCGACATCCAGGACTCCATGGGTGTGGAGCCTGCCCGGACGGCGGCGCAAACCAGGCAGGACGCCAGAACCAGGCGGTGTGCAGCGACATGATGGCTGTATTGTCTGCGAAACCCCATCGGTGTAGTCCTTTTCCCCGTTCTCTTTCGCGTCGTCATCCTGCTGTGCCTGGAATTGCGCGGTCGTCACATCGAGTGAGCGGACGATTTCATCAAGGTCAGATAGTGCGAAGGATCGCCCGTCTTGAAGAGATTCCGCCAGGCTTCGAGCGTCGGTTTGCTGAAGACGTTCAGTTGTTTGAAGATGTGGTACGCGAAGTCCACCGGCGCCAGCCCTCCGGCGGTGATGACCAGCCTGTCTGTGACCGCCGGCTCGTCCTGGTAGAGATCGCCGCCCCGATAGCCTGTGCCCTTGAGGTACTCCCGCATGTTGCTCGTGTGACGCCTGGTGTCGAGCACTCCGGCTCGGGCCAAGGCTGCCGTGGCGCCGCAGATCCCGGCGACCGGGACTTCCGCGTCCAGAAACGCCAGCGCTTTGGCGATCGCCTCGATGTTCTTGCCCTGGTCCCAGGTGATCCCGCCGGGCAGGATCAGCATTGCGCTGTCCTTCGGATCGAGCGAATCGAGCGTCATGTCGGGTACGATGGTGAATCCGCCCATGGTCTTGACCGGCTCGGCGCTGATGCCGACGGTCTTCACGACAAAACGCCCGGGCTGCAACTGGAACATCGGGTTGTTGATCCCCGCCACCGCGTAGCCCGGCTCCCAATCCGAAAGCGTGTCGAATACGAAAACGTGGACTGTCTTTTGACGCATGTATTTCCCGTTCCTCTCAATTCTTGCTCTTCGAGCGGCCCTTGGTCGGGGCAGCGGTGAGTTCCTTGACCAGGCGGTCGGCGGCGTAGACCTTTCGCAGGGATTCGAGGATTCCCGCGGAATGGACGGAGACGGCGCGGGCCTGCTCCTGCGTGTAGATGAAGTCCAGCACCAGCGAGTGGATGTTCCCGTCGAAAATGATCCCGACGATCTGGCCATCGCGGTTGACGACGGGACTGCCGGAATTGCCGCCGATGATGTCGGCGGTCGAGACGAAGTTGAAGGGCGTATTCAGGTCGAGCTTGCCTTTGCGTTTGAGCCACCGCTGGGGCAGCTCGAACGGATACACGTTGCCCTGTTCCTGGGCCCGCTCGTAGAGTCCCGTGAAGGTCGTCCAGGGCGGGACCTGCTCGCCCGCGTCCACGTAGCCTTTGACCTGCCCGAACGCCAGACGCAGCGTGAACGTGGCGTCGGGGTAGACGTCCGTGCCGTAGATCGCAAACCTTGCGTCCGCCAGCTTCGCGTAGGCCTGCCGCATGGGCTCTTCGATTTGTTCTTCGTAGGTCTTGCGAAGGGCTCTCGCGGGGGCATCGAGCAGCAGGGCCAGTTGGATCATGGCGTCGTCCGACTGGCGAAGGGCCTCCGGGCTCGCCTGGGCCAGTTCCTTGCGGGCCTCGACGCTCTTGAGCTTTGTGCCCTCGATCAACAGGGCCGCTCGTTCCCGCGGCGACTTGCCCGCCAGGATCTTCTGGACCAGCGGGTCTTCCATGCCCTTGATCTCCACCAGCATCGTCAGCGAGTCGGCCAGCATGACGGTTTCCAGGTCCTCATAGATCGGGGCCTCGGAGAACAGCTCGAACTTAAGCGATTCGAGGTTCGACTCGCGGTACTCGCGTAGCCGCTGGGCGTTCGGTACGCCGGACTCATCGACCAACCGAACGAGCGTGCGGGCGATGCCGAACAGCTTGCTGCGAAGGGCCGCCCCGTTTTCCAGGAGGTCCCAGTCGTAGTAGATGCCGTCCCAGGTTTTCAGCGCAGCGGCCACGTCGGACCAGGGATCGCCCAGGGGCGTCTTGAACTTCCCGGCATTCTCCTGCACGGCCCGGCGGAGTCTCTCTTCTTCGGCCTGCTTGCTGCCCATGAGCGTGGGGTCCTGAAGTCCGGCGAGCATCCCCATGCGAGCTTTGCGGCTGTTCTGAATGCCGAACAGGTCGTCCTCGGCCCGGCGGGCGTTTTCCCGACTCTCGGCGCTGAAGGCGGACAGGACGACTTCCCAGCGGAAGAGCTTGCGAAGGGCGTTCGGGAAGGTCCTGTCGCGAAGGAATCGGATATGGTCCATGGTGTTGAGACGGTTGGTCCGGCCGGGGTGGCCTGAGACGAAGATCAACTCGCCGTCGCCGGCGCCCTTGGGGCTCCAGGCCAGGTAGTGCTCGATCCTGGCGGGTTTGCCGTCCTCGTAGACGCGGAAGAAGCAGATATCCAGGTCGTAGCGGGGGAACTCGAAGTTGTCCGGGTCGCCGCCGAAGAAGGCGATGCCCTTTTCCGGCGCGAAGACGAGGCGCACGTCGGTGTACTTCTTGAATCGGTAGAGGTGGTAGAGCCCGCCGTGATAAAGCGTGACCACGTCGCTGCGAAGGCCGGTGGCGTCGAGCGACTCCTTCTCGATGGTGTTCATCACGGCCCGTCGGGCCTGCTGCGCCTCGGCCGGCGTCATCTCGGGCTTGACCGCCTCGTTGATCCGCCCGGTCACGTCCTCGATGCTCTGCAGGACGTTGAGCTCCAGGTCCATGCAACGGACTTCTTCAGCCAGGGTCTTGGCGTGGAAGCCTTCCTCCATCAGGTTGTGCTCTTTGGTGCTGAGCTTCTGGAGGCCGTCGGCGCCGACGTGGTGGTTGGTCATCACCAGGCCGTCGGCGGAGACGAAGGAGCCCGAGCCGCCGCTGTTGAAGCGGACGCTGGCCCGCTGCAGGTGCTGATACCAGTCGTCGGCGGGGGCGAAATCGTATCGCTCTTTGAGCAGTTGCCTGGGCGGGTTGTTGAACAGCCACATCCCCTCGTCGGCCGAGGCCGCCAGGGGCGACAAACTCGTAATCGCGATCATCCCAATGACTCCATAGAACCAGTTGTTCGGGCATTTCATGGCGATAGCTCCTTTCGCAAATCGAACCGCCGGATACTGTACTCGCAGGCGGCCCTCCGCGGAATCATCAAAATCTCGAATTGCCGGTTCAGTGGTGATGACCTGGGGAGAGGGCATCTTCAGGAGTGTCAGGTGTGAAGTGTCAAGTCTCCAGCAGCGGCTTGCGATCTCTGGCTTCACACTTCAGACGACCTCAGATCTCTGCGCCGAAGAGGGTTCGCAGGAAGAAGCCGACGGGGACTACGGCTGCACGACCTGCCTGGGGCTCGCGCAGGACCATGTGACGTCGCCGATCGAGCTCAAGCGAGTGCCTTCGATGAACTCCACTTTCGCCTTGCCCTTGACGCTGTGTTCGTAGACGGCCTCCAGCTTCCCGTAAGCGGTCGGATAGGCGAACGTCGGCTTGTCCAGCATCGCGGCCAGCAGCATGCAGTGCAGGCGGTCGGTGTGGACCTCCGAGGCCGAACGGATGTTCTCCAGAAAGCACTCGAAGATCTCCTGCGACGCGTCGCAGATCCTGAGGGGCTCGGTCCTTCGGGTGTACCGAGCCACCATGTCGATCCGTTCCTGATGATGGTCTCTTGCCCCTCGCCCGCGGATTCTCCGCGTCACGACGGGGGGCAGCAGCCGGTCCCAGGAAGACGCCCTCGCCATCCGGTTGATGGCGCCCTCGTGATCGAAGCGGAACGCCGCCAGGACGAACTCTTCGGTCGCGGCCTGGCGGTGGGCGCCGATCAGGTCCGAATCCCACAAGTGCAGCGCGGGATCGTGCGAAAGCCCGGTCTCGATGCGACCGTTCAGTCCGCACCGCAGAAGCGTCTGATAGCTGGCGGGGTCCCTGGCGAAGATGCCGGTCACGTTGGCGGTCGTCGTCTCGAGGTCCTGTCGCCACGTGGTGAATCCCAACTGGACCGTCGTCGGACCGACCACGAACTCCTTGTCCGGCCATCGGGTCCATGTCTCCTTCCAGACGTCGATGTTCGCCTGCCACATGGTCTGGTTGCCCCCGGGCACGAGGATCACGTCGGCCGTCCGAGGGTCCAGCGTTCTGGGGATCCGCAAGTCATCGATCAGACGCTCGGTGCCCAACCAGATCAGCATGTCGCCGCTGTTGCCGTTCCACGGCTTGAGGTAGAAGACCCGGTTCCTGCGATGCAGAAGAAATCTTACGTAGGAGTCAGCCTGATCGAAGGGGCTGCTGTTTGCCTTATCCTGGCCTGCCATTGATCAATCGTAGAAATAACCCGTGTTTCCATTCGTTCGGCATGCTGGTGTTCATCAGCAAACCCACCAACCCTTCTCCTACCCCATGCGCCCCGCCCTCGTCAAGTCTCGTTCGGCACGATCTGGCGAGAGGGGCGCAAGTTTTTGCTTTGACTTGTCGGTCGCGCGGCTTGTATCGAAGATAGGGAATCCCCAGGGCCGGCGGGACGCCTGGATCGAGTCCCTTGGTCGCCGCTCTTTGCGAGGGGAATGGCCTGAGGTCACTTCTTCTGCTGCTTGTCCAGCTTCGTGAAGAAATCCCGGAAGATCGGGTCGCGGTGGACGAAGTTCACCGCGCGGATCATGTGCCGGGATTGGTCGAAGCTGTACGTGTAGTTGTCCGTCACGATGGGGCTGTGCACGAGGTCCGAGGGCAGCCACCTGTCGTTGACGAGCCATGCGATGGCGGTCATGTCCCAGAGCACCTTGGACCAGGCGAAGTGGTCTTTGTGATAGTCCTTGAAGATCTCCAGGAGGTAGTCGCCGATGGAGCCTCGACCGCCGACGTACCGCTCCATCTCGGGCACGGTTGTTGTGAAGTGCGTCACCACCGGCGTGCAAGGCAGTTGCACGACGGGAACGCCGCAGTCGAAGAGGGTGCGGGAGGCCTTGAGGTCCTGGTGGTAGTTGAACTCCCGTTGATTGGGCCAGTTGTGTCCGTTGCCGCCGAGCCAGACCACGACGATGTTCTGAATGATCGAGGGTTCGATGAGGATCGCGTTGGCGACGTTGCTGATCGCGCCGACCGCCGCGACGTACAGCGGGTCCTGCGGACTGCTCTTTTTCGCCCGCTCGACCGATTGTTATGGAACGGCGCCGCATACAGCGCCTGCACATCCAGCTCCGGCGAGATCAGCGCATAGACCACCGCGAACTGATCGTCGATCTCGTTGAAAGTATCGGTATCCAGCACCATCCGCACCGGCCGTTTGACTGGGGGCCGGAGCATGTCGATCCGCCGGCTCTCCGAAACCGCCGGAAAACGCTGTCCCATAGCCGATTCCGCCGTCACGAAGACGCCCAACGCCAACACCGCGATAAGCTCATGTCTCATGATTGTTCTCCTGTGTTCCGCATCTCGTAGGGTGTGCCGTGCACACGAAGAAGGAAGCAATTGCCGGAAATGGTGTGCACGGCACACCCTACATGCTATGGCCCTGAGTCCTCAATCAACGCTCAAACACCAAACGATGATTCTCGAACAGCCGAAAGATCTCTTCAGGCATTTCACTCAGGTGGACGGACATCGTTGCGATCTTGACCGGATCCGTTTCCGGCCAGAGATACAGTGAATAGCACATTTGTCACAGCTCCCGTGCGGCTGATGTCACGACTATGACCTTTGTCTACAACACCTTCGTCGTTCCCGGCATGGCGACGGGGTAGTTGCCTTTGGCGTCGGGCAGGACCGGGGCCGGGGTGTCGAGGGTCCAGTTGTCGATGCCGGGGGTCAGGTCGAGGTTCGAGGCCATCGCCTCGTCCCAGGTGATCATCTGGCCGGACTCGGCGGCCATGCGGCCCAAGATGCCGACCATCGCGCCATAGCAGGACCGCTCTGTTTCATTATGAGGTTTGTTTTTGCGGATCGCGTCGAAGAGCCGGTCGTGCTCGACTTGGTATTGATTGCAGGGCGGGCCCTTGTATTGCCAGATCACGTCCTCCGGCGTCTGGTTGTAGCCTTTGAAGATCCGCGGATTGCTCACGCCTTCGCCGAGGACGGCCGAGCCCTTGGCCCCGTGGATGATGTCGCCGAAGAAGCCCCAACAGTTCTCGATGTGCCGGCCCTGGGCGAAGAGGCGCGTCCCGTCGGGGAAATGGTATTCGACCGCGTAGTGGTCGAAGAGCTGGTCGGGGTTGACGCGGGTCTGGCGGCCGCCTTGGCCCTGGGCGCTGACCGGCCAAGCGTCCTTGCACCAGCAGCAGACGTCCAGATTGTGGATCAGCCAGTCGAGGATGAAGCTGCCGTTGGCCCACGTGAAGCAGTGATAGTTTCGGATCTGGTGGGCCAGTTCGCTCTCGCCGGGACGCTTGTTCGAGAAGGGGACCACGCCATGCACGCGATAGGCCCAGCAGGTGATCAGGTCCCCGATCAGGCCTTTGTGAAGCTGATCGACCGCTTCCTGCAAGGGCTTGGAGTGCCGGCTCATCAGGCCACCGGCGATCTTGAGGTTCTTCTTCTCGGCTTCCTTGCCCGCCTTGAGCACGCGTCGAATGCCTGGTGCGTCCACCGCAAAGGCCTTCTCCATGAAGACGTTGACGCCCTTGGCGACCGCGTACTCCACGTGCGGCGGGCGAAAAGCAGGCGGGGTCGCCAGCAGCACGACGCCGCCTGGGGCGATGGCGTCGATCGCCTTCTTGTACGCGTCCATCCCGAGGAACTGGCGGTCCTGGGGCACGTCCACCTTGTCGGCGAATTGGGCCTTGAGGTTGGCCAGGCTCGTCTGCATTCGATCGCCGAACACGTCGGCGACAGCGACGAGCCTCGTCGGGCCCTGGGTCGAGAGGGCGTTGACCGCGGCGCCGGTTCCCCGCCCGCCGCAGCCCACGAGGGCGACCGGGATGGTGTTGTTCTCGCCGGCGTGGGCCCGGGTGTGAATGGCGGTTGTCAACGCCGCACCGGCCAGGACTCCGGACGTCTGTTGCAGGAACTCCCGACGGGAGGTGGAACGCTCTTGATTGTCGCTTCGCAGATTCATCTGGCACCCCTTTCGTTGATTCCATGGTTTCATCGCCGCACTGCCGGCCCGAAGCTGCACTTCGAATCCCGTTATTATCACGGTGACACCGGCACAAAGCAAGCGGAACCCGGATGGCGATGAGCGGTCGGGGCATGACCGCTCTTGCGGTTCCATCGGCGCAGGGATGTTGGCGTGAATTCGAGGATTGCGTTCATCGCTTTGCGGATGCCAGCGGGGCGGGAGAGCAAACGAGTCCTCGCCGTACGGACGGACAACCACACGCCCCGGCCCGCTGGGAAACTCGGCGCCTCGGGATCTCACGCGGGTCGCCAACGAGCCTCCGGCGCCCCCTCGCACACGTTCGCCAGGGGGAGCCCGGCAACACCCCTATCGCTTGTGGCTGACCGGATCAACGCTGTGATCGACGAGGAGCAACGACGGGCGATTCTCTCAAGTACGCGATTCCCGAGGATAGAAAGGTCATGGGCGTCAAGATCTACATGGCGGTGATGCGGGACGGCGTGCGGGACTACGATCAGTTCGTCGAATGGGAGAAGAGCCACCCCGAAGAGGGGATCTTCACCTGGATGCCGTGAGACTGCGGGGGCGACGCATGCGTCGCCTCCGCGAAGGCGCTGATCAGATGTATTCCACCGTGGCCGGCGGCTTGGGCGTCAGGTCGTACAGGCAGCGATTGACGTCCGGGACTTCGGTCGTGATCCGTTGGCAAATGCGATTGAGTTTGGGCCAGGGCAACTCCGTGGCCGTCGCCTGGCGGGCGTCGATGCTCTCGATGCAGCGGACGACGATGATCTGTCCGAATTCGCGTTTGTTGTTGCGAATACCGGTGGCTCGGTCGTTCAGCAGGACCGCCAGGTACTGGAAGGCCTTGGTGTCCGCCAGTTCCTCTTCCACGATGGCGGTCGCCTTGCGGACCGTGTCGAGCCGCTCGTGCGTGACTTCGCCGATGATGCGGGCCGCTAAGGCGGGGCCGGGGAACGGAATGCGATGGGTGATCTGGGCCGGGAGTTTCAGGAACTCGCAGACGGCGCGGACATCGTCCTTGCGGAGCGTCTTGAGCGGCTCGACGACCGAGTAGCCGTAGGCCTGCCTGGTGTCGATGCCGAGCTGCGAGAGGATATTGTGCTGTCTCTTGATGCCCGCCACGGTTTCCTCGATGTCGGTCAGGATGGTGCCGTGCAGGAGGAACTTGGCGTCGGACTCTTTGACCAGCCGGCCGAAGACGCGGGAGTAGAACGTGTCGGTGATGGCCTGTCGTTTCTGCTCGGGATCGGTCAGGCCCGCCAGAGCGTCCAGGAACTCCTTCTTCGCGTCCACCAGTTCGACCGAAATCCCCAGGTCCGCGAACATCCGAACGACGCGTTGGGGTTCGCCCTCGCGCATGAGATCGTTGTCGATGAAGACCGTTCGAAGTCGATCGCCCAGCGCCCGATGGCCCAGGACCGTCACAAGCGAGCTGTCCACGCCGCCGCTGAGGGCGTTGATGGCGGCGCCGGTGCCGACGGTCTTTCGGATCTCCGCGATCTGTTGTTCCACGAATGCCTTGCAGTCCATTCTGCGTCCCTTCCTATGAGGTGCGTCGTTCGAGCGTCGTCCGCTCGGGATCGAGCCAGTCTAGGGGTCGGGAGACGGGCTGTCAAGCGACGGGAGGACGCGGAGTTGACAGGATCGGATCACGCGGGAACAATGCACCCGCAGGGCGTCAGCAGAGCCTTGGCCAGCGCCTCGACCGCGGTCTTGCGGTCCGCGTCTTTGACGCCGAACATGATGCTGATCTCCGAGGAGCCCTGGTTCATCATTTCGATGTTCACCCCGGCGTCGGCCAGGGCGGTGCAGGCCTTGGCCGCCATGCCGACCGCATACCGCATACCCTCGCCCACGATCATAATCAGCGCCAGGCCGTGCTCGATGGTCACGTCGTCCGGGCGCAACTCGGTGCGGATATGGTTGAGGATTTGGGCCTCCTTCTCGTGGATGAACGCCGCGGTTCGCAGGATCACCGACATGTTGTCGATCCCCGTCGGGACGTGCTCGAAGGAGAGACGTTCGTGTTCGAGGATCTGGAGCAGCCGACGGCCGAAGCCGACTTCGCGGTTCATCATGTACTTGCTCAGGAAGATCGAGCTGAAGCCGCCCGAGCTGGCGATGCCGGTGACGGCGCCCTGGTGGTACTTGCGTTGAGGAACGACCATCGTGCCCGGGGCCTCCGGTCGATTGGTGTTCTTGATGCAGATGGGGACCTTGGCCTGTACGGCGGGGATGACCGCCTCGTCGTGGAAGACGCCGAAGCCGGCATAGGAGAGTTCCCGCAACTCGCGGTAGGTCAGCGTCGCAATGGCGGGGGCGTCCGGGATGATCCGCGGGTCGATGGCGTAGACGGAGTCCACGTCGGTGAAGTTCTCGTAAACGTCGGCCTTGACCGCCGCGGCCAGGATCGAGCCGGTGATGTCCGACCCGCCGCGGGGGAACGTCGCGACCTCGCCCTTCAAGGTGTACCCGAAGAACCCCGGGAAGATCACGATTTCCTTGGCGTCTTTGAGCGTCGCCAGGCGGGCGTACGATTCCGGCAGCACCTGGGCGTTGCCGAAGTCCTCGCTCAGAAGCATGCCGGCGTCGAGAGGATCCACGTACCGGGCCGGAAAGCCTTGTTTGACAAAGACTTGCGCCACCAGCTTGGCGCAGTTGTCCTCGCCGGCGGCCTTCATGGTGTCCATGAACTGGGCGTTGTGGGTCGAGCGGCCGGCGATGCGTCCGCGGAGGTCGTTCTCGATCTCTGTAACGACGGCCGAATCCAGGCCCAACTCCTGCTGGATCTCCGCGAACCGTTGGACCAGGGCGGCCAGCTCGTTCTCGAAGGGCTGACCGGCGATCACCGCGTTGGCCAGGGCGATCAGCAGGTCGGTGACCTTGGTATCCTTGCTGTGACGCTTGCCCGGCGCCGAGACCACGACGATCCGGCGGTCGCTGTCCGACGTGACGATACTGACGATCTTGAGGATCTGCCTGGCATCGGCAACCGACGTGCCGCCGAATTTCACGACCTTCATACCTGCTCCTTATCCATGCCCATGCAACACTAGACCTGCCGCACTTGGTTCCACTGCGGCTGATGGCCCCTCAAAACCCGCCTCGCTTACATGACCGAATTATACCGGCCGCCCGATCCCCGGGCAAGCGGAAAATGGCGGACGATGGGGCTTGTGCGATCCCCCGTCGAACGGTATTGTGCAAGGGCAGTCGAGAGAGTGTCGAATCCTCAGTCCATATCGGAATCGTATGCGGGAGAACGCCATGGTTGGGAGTGTGGGAAGGTCGGGAGGGTCGTGTCTGTTGGTGCTGTTTCTGTCGAGCGTCCTGCTGGCGGCCGGACAGGCCGATCGGACGAGCATCACCACCGGGTCGCTGTTCGAAGAGATGGTGGATCTGGCCAATCTCGCGAGATTTCCGTCTCCGACGTTTCGCACTATTCAATTCTCCTCGTACGATCGTCGCAGCAAGCTGCCGGGCGGGCCGGACTGGTTCGCCAACTCGGACGGTTTTGGAGGCGAACCAATCCCCAATTTCGAAAAGGTCCTGCGAGCCCCCGACGCCAACGGCGTGGGCGAGTACCTGATCGCGGACATCGAGGGGCCGGGAGCGGTGGTGCGGCTGTGGACCGCGGCCATCTCCGGCCAGATCCGGGTCTACCTCGATGACGCAGCGGACCCGCTCTTCGAGGGCAGCGCGGACGAGTTCTTCCGTCGGCCCTACGACCGGTTTTCGCAGACGAAGGATGTGGATGCGGACCGGTTCCGTCGGACGGTCTACCAGCGGGATGCTTCGTATGCCACGATTCCCTTCGCCAAGCGGCTTCGCGCCGTCTGGACCGGCAATATCAAAGAGATTCATTTCTACGAGCTTCAGGTGCGTTTGTATGAGTCCGGGGCGTCCGTCGTTTCCTTCCGACCGGAGGATATTCGCCAGTATCGCCAGACGATCGACAAGGTGACCGCGATCCTCTCCGACCCGGACACGAGTCTCTCGTCGGGTTCGCAGCCGCCGAGCCGGTTCGACGTGAATCTCAAACCCGGGGAAAAGGGTGCGCTTGTTCGTCTGGAAGGTCCGGCGGCCGTCGGGCAATTGAGTCTGCAACTGGTCGCGAAGGACCTGGACCAGGCCCTCCGCCGGACGCTGTTGACTATCACATTCGACGACTATCCGTGGGGCCAGGTCCAGTCGCCTGTGGGGGACTTTTTCGGCGCCGCTCCCGGCGTCAACCCCTATCAATCCCTGCCCTTCACGGTCCGGCCGGACGGCACAATGGTGTGCCGCTTCGTCATGCCGTTCGAGCGGTCGTGCCGCGTGGAATTGCAGAACTTTGGCGATCAGCCGGTCGACGCGAAGGGCCAGGTGCAGACCACGCCGTTCGCCTGGGACGAGAGGACCTTGCACTTCCGCGCTCGGTGGCGGGCGGACCACGACATCGTCGGGTCCAATCGCGACGTGCAGGATCTGCCTTTCCTGCTCGCCCAGGGCAGGGGCGTCTACGTTGGGACGACCGTGTACCTCATGAATCCGTCTCCGGTGCCCACGCCCTACGGGAACTGGTGGGGCGAGGGCGATGAGAAGATCTTCGTCGACGGCGAAGCGACGCCTTCGACCTTCGGGACGGGGTCCGAGGATTACTTCAACTACTCCTGGTCGTCGCCCGACATCTTCCTGTTCCCCTATTGCGGCCAGCCGCGAAACGACGGGCCGGGCAACCGCGGATACGTGACGAACTACCGCTGGCACGTGCTCGACGCGATCCCGTTCCAGAGCAGTATTCGCTTCTATATGGAGTTGTTCAGCCACGAGCGGACGTCGGGGATGTCGTACGCCCGCATCGGGTACCACTACGCCAGACCCGGCGCGACCGACGACCACCTGGCTTTGATGCCCAGCGATCTTCGATTGGTTCCTCTGCCTGAGAACTGGCAGCCCGCGGCCCGCATGGGCGCAGCCAAGTCCGTGTTCTTCCAGGCGGAAGACCTCGCAACAGACGCAGGCGGCACGACATTGCAGGAGGCCCGCCTCTGGGCCGACGGCAAGCTGCTGGTCTGGACCCCTCAGAAGAAGGGCGATCGCAAGAGCTTCAAGATCCCGGTCTCCGCGTCGGGTCGGAAGCAGATCCACGTCGCCTTGTCGCTGACGCCCGCCTCCGGTCGGGTGGCCTTCCACCTTGATGGCCAGCCTCTGCCGCTCGCGAACGGTGCGACCTCTATCGATCTGCGCGACCCGCACAGAACGCTGCTTCGCAGCCTCGATCTGAGGCCAAGCCCGCTGACCGAGGGCGAGCACGTTCTGGCCATCGAGTCTCTCGACGAGCCCGATTCCGCGGGCAAGACGGAGATTGGCGTCGACTTCATCTGGGTCCAGGATCGATAGAACCTTCGCGGGAGCGCATCAGGCGTTCTGCGCAGCGCGGACGCCGAACGTCACGCTGCGCCTCCAGAACCCGTCATCTCCCCCCAGCGTACTGGCGATTGACGTTCAGGCGTCCTTTCAGTAGAGTTGCCGCGACCATGAAACACGAGCCGAACAACAAGCCCCGCCTGTTGGCGTTGGAGTTGACGCGCCGCTGCCGGTTCAATTGCCGGCACTGTCGCGCAGACGCCGGCGCCGAAGCTCGCGCCGAGGAGATGACCACGAACCAGTGGATACAGATTCTCGACGGCATCGCGGCCTGCGAAAAGTGCGTCATCATCCTCACCGGCGGCGAGCCCCTGGAACGCGAGGACATCTTCGATCTGATCCGCCATGGCCGAGGTCTTGGCCTGCGGATGGTCATGGCCACGTGCGGCTACGCCATCAATGACCGGTCCGTCGTGGCCCTTCAGGAGGCGGGCGTCATGGCCCTGTCGTTTTCGCTCGACGGCGCCGAGGCCCGCACGCACGATGCGTTTCGGCGCACGCCGGGTGCGTTCGACACCGTGGTGAAGGCTGCCGAGGCCGCCCGTCGGGCCGGGATGCGATTCCAGATCAATACGACGATCACCCGCACCAACCTCGCAGAAATTCCTCAGATCGCTGAATTGGCCCGGCGGCTGGGCGCCTATTGTTGGAACCCGTTCGTTTTGGTCCCGACCGGGCGGGGCGAAGAAATGGCCGACGAGCTTCTGGAACCCCGCCAGTACGCGCAGTTGCTGACCGACCTGCTGACGCTCAAGACGCAGTCGCCCATCGAGCTTCGCGTCACGTGCGGGCCGCAATACGCCAGATTGTATCGGGAGACCGGAAGCCACACGCCGGAGACGGCAGGGCGTCCTCCCGCCTCCATGCCGCCCAACGGCTGCATGGGCGGTCGGGGCTTCGGGTTCATCAGCTATCGTGGGGACGTCCAGACCTGCGGATTCCTCGATATCTCCGCGGGCAATCTTGTCGAGAGGGGATACGATTTCGCGAAGGTCTGGGACGAATCGGCATTCCTCAACGAGATTCGCGACGTGTCGTCGTACAAGGACAATTGCGGGCGCTGCGCATACGTGAGGGTGTGCGGGGGCTGCCGGGCGCGGGCCTACGCTGTGACGGGCGATTACCTCGCAGGCGATCCGATCTGCTCGTATGAGCCGAGGGGTACGCCGTGACTGTCGCCATGACCGATTTTCAGAAGCGGCTCTGCGTCCGTCTGCAGGAGGGTTTGCCTCTGTGCGACGAGCCGTTCGCGGAGATCGCGACGCTCTTGCACAGCACGGAGGCAGAGGTCCTGGAGAAGACCCGCAAGCTCAAGGAATCAGGCTTCATGCGTCGGCTCTCTGCCGTACTGAATCACCGAGCGTTGGGCATGGCCAGTACGCTGGTAACCGCTCACGTCCCGGCGGATCGGATCGATTCCGTCGCCGCCGGGGTCAATGCGCTGCCTGGCGTGTCGCACAACTATCTTCGCGAGCATTCGTACAATCTCTGGTTCACGCTCCAGGGCCGGTCCCCCGAGCGGATCGATGAGATCCTGTGTGATCTCCAAGGGCGATTCGGCGTTGAGTTCCACAGTCTGCCCGTCACGCAGGTCTTCAAGCTCGACGTTCGTTTCGATCTGGAAGACGACGACGTTCTGACGCATGAGCAGTACGACGTCCCGGGGACAGAGCCCGTTCAACTGCGACCCGAGCACAAGCGGGTGCTCGATGGGTTGCAGCAGGGGATCGAAGTGGTTTCGCGTCCGTTCGATGCGATGCCGCAAGACCCTGCCAGTCGCGGGAGTGTCGTGCCGCTTCTGTTGGAGTTGAAGAGTCTGGGCGTGCTGCGACGGATTGCGGCGGTGCTGAACTACCGCAAGCTCGGGTATGCCACCAACGTGATGCTCGCGGCGGAAGTCCCGGCGGAGTCCGTCGCCCAGGCAGGCCGGGACCTCGCTCGCTTTCGAGCCGTCAGCCATTGCTACGAACGGCGGGTCTTTGAAGGCTGGCCCTTCAATCTGTTCGCTATGCTCCATGCCCGATCCGAAGCAGCCATCACGCGAACGATCCACGAGTTCACGGAAATTGCGAACGTCCGTTCCTATCGTCTCTTGCCCACTGTCGCGGAACTGAAGAAGCAGCCTGTCCGTCACACGTTCACCTGATACGCATCACGAGTGATTCGTCTCTCGGACGGGGCTACGGAAATCAAGCTCAAAAAGAAACGGGGCGGCTTTCGAGGGCCGCCCCGTGTGTTTCTGACGAGATGTGGGATTTCGATCAGTCTTTCAACTCGCGGAGCCAGACGTTGCGGAAACGGACCGGGTTGCCGTGGTCCTGGAACTGGATCGGGCCCTTTTCGGGCACGGGTCGGAAGTCCGAGATCGCGTGCGGGCCTTTCCACTGGGTGCCGCCTTCGAGCGTGACGTGGTCATGGATGAGAACGCCGTTCTGGAAGATGGTGAACGTGGGCTTACGCACGATCTTGCCGTCCTTGTCGAAGAGCGCCCGATGGAAAATGATGTCGTAGCTTTGCCATTCACCCGGCTTGCGGCAGGCGTTCACCAGCGGCACGTTCCGGCCGTACAGGGCTCCGCACTGGCCGTCGGGATAGGTCTTGTTCTCGTAGGAGTCGAGCACCTGGATCTCGAACTCGCCCTGGAGGAACACGCCGCTGTTGCCCCGGCCCTGGCCGGAGTCCTTCACCACCGACGGCGTCGCGAACTCGACGTGGAGTTGGCACGAACCGAACTGCTGCCTGGTCTGGATGTATCCGGCCTTCTCGACCGACTCCATGGCTCCGTCCCGGAAGACCCACCTGCTGGGGTTGCCTCTCGTGTCGCTCCAGTTGGCGGCCATGGAGGTCTCGGTGCCGTCGAAGAGGACGATCGCGTCGGAGGGCGCTGCGCCGCAGGTGTCGCCGGGCGTGATGATGGGCGGGGCGGGCCGATTTGTGTCGTGGACCAGCCACCGGCCGGTGGGCGTGTCCAGATATTGCCTCAGCGGCTGCGGCTTGGCCTCCGCCTGGGCGGCTTCCACCTTCGCCGGTTCGGTCGTCCTGGCCTCTTTCTGCGTGGCGCATCCCGCGACGATTCCCAACAGGGCGATCGCAGCGGTCACAAGCAACATCGTTCTCATGAGCACTCCTTTCTCAATCTACTATTTACGATTGACGATTTACTATTGAGGTTACTATCACGGAACCACCCATGGTACGCGGGAAATAGTAAATCGTAAATGGCAAATAGTAAATGGCCTCGCGTCACTTCTTCGGGCGGTCGCGGAAGGTCGTGGGATCGAGCGTGCCGTACGCGGTGAAGCTGCTCCTTGTGGTTAGCCGGATGCCCAGCGCGACGGTGATCGCGGTGCCTGAGAAGATCGAGATCATGATCGCGATCTGGTACTTGATCGCGGTGGCGGGGCTCGCGCCGCCGAGAATGACGCCGGTCATCATGCCGGGTAGGGACACCAGGCCGATGGTGGCCATCGTCGCGACGGTGGGGGCCAGGGCCGCCTGGGTGGCCTTTCGCACGTAGGGCCGGATCGCCTCGGGGAGCGACGCCCCCTCGGCCAGGCTCTGGAGAAAGGCCTTTTCCGTCGGACGGATGGATTCATAGAACGTCCGGATGCCGACGATGTCGGCCCGCAGACAGTTGCCCAGAATCATGCCGCCTATGGGGATGGCGTATTGGGCGTCCAGGAGGTTCGTTCGGCGCAGGATCAGGCCGGTGAAGAGCGTCAGCGGAATTGCGGTCCCGGCGGTCAACGCCAGGAACACCGGCCAGGCGATCTGCCGGAACCGCAGGCCGCAGGAACGCACGATGGAGACGTCCGCGACGACGACCATGACCACCAACCACGCGGCGTTGAGCCACAGGATGTTCAGGCGAAAGATCACCTGGAGATACAGCCCGACGAGCAGAAGCTGGACCGTCATTCGGATCAGGCTGGTCACCGTCTCGCCCAGCATCGGGACGCGGTACCACAGGATGATCGCAAAGGGAAAAGCCAGCAACAGGTATGCGGCGGCAAGCTCCCACGCGCCGATGTCCACGATCTCGTTCATGCTGTGTCCCTCGTTCTGGTGTGGCAGGGGAGCTCGACGACCCGGCGAACGAAGGAGAACACCTCGGGATCGTGAGCGACGATCAGCGCCGCCGCGTCGTCTCGCTCGCGGAAGTAGTCGGCGACCGCCTGCTTGCTGACCTTGTCCAAAGCGGAGGTGACCTCGTCCAGCAGGAAGATCTTGCGGTCCAGCAGGATGGCCGAGACCAAGGCGATCCGTTGCTTCTCGCCGCCGGAGAGCGAGCCCACGTCCTTGTGCAACAGGTCCTGGCCCAGATGGAATCGTTCGAACAGTTCCGGAATTCGATCCAGATTCCTTCTCAGGCCGGCGTTGGCGCGATAGTGAAACGGACGTTCGACGGCCTGGGCGGCCGTCCCGGCCCCGAGATCAGGCTCCTGCCCTACGTAGGCGACATGCTGCCTCAGACGCCAGACCGTGTCGGCGGTGAGTTCCGCGCCCTCGATGGAAACCGACCCGGCGTCCGGGACGACGAATCCGAGGAAACAGCGGAGCACCGTGGACTTGCCGCAGCCGGAGGGACCGGTCAGCAGGGCTTTTTCGCCCGGCTCCAGCGACAGCGAAAAGCCCTGCAAGACCACCTGCCCGCCGAAGCGGATCTCAACGTTCTTGGCTTCCATCGCCTTGGACATGCTCGCGATACCTGCCGGTCATTTGTTCTCGACCAGGGCTTTCTCCAGGTTGCCGAATCCGTCCTGCCATTCGTTGAGGCGGGTGACGTTTTTCTTCTTCGCGATGGTCATGAACTGATCGAAGGCTGCTTGGATCGTGTCGGGCATCGGCCACTTGGCGTTTGTGCTCTGGGCGGTCTCCCGCAAGCTTTTCCACCGCATCATGACGGCGTACAAGGCCGGCAACTGGGTCGTCTGCACGCGGAGCCGCAGGTCGGGATCGTCCGCCGCTGCCTGCTCGGCGGCCTGAAGGTGTTGCCAGCCCCGCGAGAGCGTCTCGAGCGAGAGGAACTTGGCGTTGGTCTCCTGGAAACAGCCCAGCCAGTCGCCGGCGGTTTCGACCGCGTCGTGTGTGACCTTGAGGTACGCCTTGATGTGCGGCGCCGCCGGGCCGTAGTAGCCGGCGAGGAACTCGTTGGCGAGGGCCTCCCCGTCACGGGTCGGGTCCCACAGCAGTTTCGCCAGCACCCAGGCGCGAAGTTCCGCCATCTCCGCCGCGTTGGTCGTGTACGCGCCCTGCTCGAAGATGCCGGCGACGCTGTGGTCCGCGAAGAACTTCACATTGGGTCCGAGGACCCGCAGGTTCGGGTGCGGCAGGAAGTAGTGGCGGAAGTTGGTCGTGTAGTCCCAGATGTACAGCCGCTCGCTGATCTTGGACCATCCGATAATGTCGTCGCGGAAGGCCTTGTTCCGCTCGTCGGCCAGCGGTTTGCTGAACGAGCATTCGATGCTGCACAACTGGACGATGACGCTGGGCCGGGGTTTGGTGATCTTGGGGGGCTTTCGCGTGTACTGATAGGCCAGCGTGCTCAGGGCGACGTTCGGGAACTCCTTCTCGATGTCCTGAGCGACCGCGTTGACGAAGCGAAGCATCAGGCCCGCGGGGCTTTCTTCCTCCTGCTCGATGGCCTTGCAGGCGGCGCACTCGCAGTTGCCGTACCAGTCGTTCTGTGAGACCGAGGCGATGGTCGCGGCGGGGTTGTTGCGGAGGTTCTGTTTGAGGTTCTTGACCAATTCCTGCCGCATGGCCTCGTTGGTCAGGCAGAGCTGCGCGTGCTCGTGCTTGCGTTTGCCGTTAATCTCGCTGAACCAATCGGGATGGTCGGCAAAGTACTTCTGGGGCGGGATCAGCGGGAAGAAGGTGTGGACGAAGCCCTCGTAGATGTGCTTGCCGCCGTGACGGGCCTCCAGGCGGTGGGCCTGGCCGTTGGCCTTGTTGCGTGCGGACCAGTCGCCGTCGAAGGCGTCGGTCCAGAAGGGCGAGCGGTACTCCAGCGGCGGGACGTAGCGACCGTCGAGCTTTTCGATGGCGACCGTCGGCTTCTTCGGGATCGTGCTCTCGGTCGAGGACCACCATCGGCAGCCCAACTGGTCTTCGAGGAAGGTGTAGACTGCGTACAACGTCCCTCGCGGCCGCCCGCCGGCCAGGATCAGATCGTCGCCGACGGTCTTGAGGACGATGCCTTCGGAGCCGAGCCCTTCGGTGGAGAACTGTTCGTCCGCCCACTTCGCCGCGGTCGGCCCCACGAAGAGGCACGAGGCCTGCTCGTTCTTTCGGTCGACCACCTTGAATTCCCCGCCGGTGACCTGCCCCAGGAATTGCGCGAGTTCCTGTGCAGCATACTGCTCGGGCTCCGAAGCGTCGGGGGCAACCACGATGACCGTTTGCGCCTTGCCCTCCCTTGAGATTGTGACCGCCAGGACCAGCGAATTGCACAGGGCCAGGATCAGGCCCACACATCCGATTCGTCTCATGCTCAACATCGGTCTGTCACCTCCCTTGCAGGGTGTGCCATGCACACCATCTCCATTGAACCGAACCGGGCCAAGGGGTGCACGACACCCCCTACATTGTCGCCCGATCCCACTGGCGGCAGAGCCGTTCGGGGTACGGGATCACGCCGGCGTGCTCGGGCCGGCCGTACCGAGCGATTCTTTCGCCCGGGTCGTTCTTGAGATTGTACAGGGCTCCATTCCTGTCCGCCACCCGCTCGTCCATCGTGATCCAGAGGATACTCGGCCGGCGGCCGGGGGATTGCCCCGATGCGAACGCCATGCCGCAGATTGCGGCGCCGAGGCTGGTCTTGATGAAATCGCGACGGTTCATGTTCGCGCTCGGCAGTTCTCAGCTCGCGTAGCTGTGCAGGCCTGAGAAGATTCTCGACAGGTTCACCCACAGCAGGGTGATGACGATCGCGGCCATGCCGGCGATCGCCCAGGCGCTGTTCCATCGCGGTCGTCGCGTGCCGAACATGTAGCGCCAGTGGAAGTATCCGACGTAGATCAGCCAGGAGGCCAGCGACCACAGTTCCTTCGGGTCCCAGCCCCAGGAGCGGCCCCAGGCCAGCTTGCCCCACCAACTGCCGAGAATCAGACCCAGCGTCAGCAGGGGAAAGCCGATGGCGATCAACTCGTAGGTCGCCTGTTCCGGCGGGAGGAGCGCGCCTTCGATCCGCGGCTTCGTGATCAGTTGCACGCCCGCCTGGAAGGCGGCCTTGAGCATGAAGATGTAGGCCAGCATGTAGACCGCCACGTGCGGAACGAACAAGGGGCTCTGCAGGGCCGGCGGAAGCCGCTGCGGTTCGGCGTGGAACACGAAACCCGCCGGGAAGAGCACGATCACGCCGATCAGCATGTCCGCCCACTGGCCCCCGATCCGCAGAATGCGACGACTGAACCAGGAAATCGGGTAGCAGGCCACCCCCAGGGACAGGAAGACCTCGAAGAGGTTCTGCAAAGGGACGTGCTGCACGTGGACCCAACGATAGACAAATGACGCAGTCGCCAGGAGGAAGGCGACCAGAAACAACGCGTACCCCGTGCGCGGACGTTTCGCCAACGTGGCGACAAACGCTGTGAAATAGGCGGCGATCGTTGCGTAAATCAACAGACCCTGAACTGTGTACTTGATTTCCATGGGAGCCTTATTGGGAACCTGCAGAGGAAGGGTGTCGAGCTTTGATTCGGTCCAGGGCCCGTTGGCCCCAGAAGTGCCAGAGGATCGCGCCGACCAGCAGCACGTAGCCGCCGTAGATCGCGTTCAGGCCGGAGTCCGAAACCACGAGCAAGCCGGTAAACGTGCCGTACTCATCCTGGCCGCCGGGCTTGTTCTGATAGATGTGATAGCCCCCGTAGTACAGGGGGTGATTGACCTCGATGTTCTTGGCCGCGACCACCTGGCCATCCTTCACGATCTCCAACTCGCTGATATAGTCTTTGATGCTCCTGTGGTAGACCATGGCCAGCGGATCGTTGGGGTTCGTATGGCCCGGCCGACGCTCGAAGACGTACCGCCTGCCTGTCTGGGCCTCCGGTTTCTCGATCGTGACCTCCAGAGCGGGGTTGGACCCGTTCGGTTCGTCGTACGCCACAGGGTTATCGGCCTTGATATCGATCTTGAAGTTCTCGAAAACACGACGAATCGTGACGGTGCCCAGTTCTTCGCCCAGAAACAGGCTTCGTCCCGCTTCCGCGGGCATCCGCCAGTTCCGCTCGTCGCGACTCCAGAGCGAGAGTTGCCCCGGCTCGTAGTACTCGATCCGGAAATCGTTGAGCCGAACGAAGAACGGCAGCTCGCGAAGGTTGTTGACATCCGTGACCAGGACCCGGTTCTCGTCCATGCCTTCGTAGAGCCACAGCTCGGAGACCGGGATCTTGTCGATGCCGAAGAGCCGTTTCTGGAGGGCGTGGCCACCTTTTGAGCCCCACATCATGCCCAGCACCACGAGGATGCAGCCCACGTGCATCAGCAGCAGCGACGGCACCCGCAACAGCCGGCGGAACAGGACGATCCCCGCGGCCAGCAGGGCCACCGAGGCAAACCAGTACGCCGCCAGCGGCACGGAGGTGAAGAACTCCTGGGCCCGGTCGGCGCCGATGAAGGCGCCGTAAATCGACAGCCCGGTCAACAGGACGATTGCCCCCAGGACAGCCCAGAGCGTCGTCCGCCTGAATCGGTTCATTTGTGCTCCTTATCTGGCCCCCAGAGGGCATCCATCAGTCAGCATTCTATTATCCGACAACCTCCGCAGTTCGCAAGCGTAATCACCAGCAACCGTCTTCCGTGGCGAGGGCGTCTCGCCCTTGCGTCGCGAGACCATCTTGGCCTCGCCGCACAAGAGCAAGGGCAGGATGCCCTCGCCACAAATACCAGCGGCAGGCTTCGCATGCTCCTGCCACGCATCGGATGCTCCGTTTCAGCGGCCGGCCGGTCGCCTCCAGCCTACTCTCGCACGAGACCTGACAAACCCTTCGCCCACTCCACGCGTAGTACCCCGATCGGTTTGAGATGGCAGATTCGATACGCGAATGGAATGAAACCCAACGAATCTGCCGATATCATACTCATTGACGACTGCGGGTTCCGAACGGCCGAGTCATTCCGCAGTCAACGGTGGTTCGGCCATAGATTCGCGAGGGGGGCGCCAAAACGCGGCGTGTCGCGTTTGGAGGCCCCAGCCAGGCAGTGAACGACAACGACAACGGCAATCGCAACATCGAAAGAATCCGGGAACGGATCAAGGATTTCCCCACCGGCCCCGGCGTGTACTTCATGAAGGACGCCGACGAGGTCGTGCTCTACATCGGCAAGGCCAAGAACCTGCGGTCTCGCGTCGGGAGCTACTTCCAGCCCAGCAGCAACCTGGAGGCCTCCCGCGGTCCGCACATCGTCGAAATGGTCAACAGGGTCGATCACGTCGATTGCCTCGAGACCGAGAGCGAAGTCGACGCCATGCTCAAAGAGGCCCGTCTCATCAAGGACATCCGGCCACCCTACAACATGGACCTGATGGACGACAAGACCTTCCCCTACCTGGAGATCACGGTCCGCGAGGATTTCCCGGGCGTCTACATCACCCGCAAGCCCCAGGCCAAGGGCACGTTGCTCTTCGGTCCGTTCACGAACGTTCGCGACCTGCGGGCGGTGCTGGTCGAATTGCAGAAGGCCTTCAGGTTCCGCACCTGCACCCTTGATATCGACGCCGAGGATGCAAGACGTCGGTCCTTTCGACCATGCCTGCTCCACAGCATCCACCAATGCACCGCGCCGTGCGGCGCCCGCATCGAAAAAGAAAAATACCGCAAGAACGTCCGGGAGTTCGTTCGTTTCCTGCGTTCCAAACGCTCGATTGCGTTGCGCCAGATGTATGAGGAGATGACCGCGGCCTCGAAGAACCTGGAGTTCGAGAAGGCCGCGATGCTCCGCGATCGCATCCGCCTGATCGAGAGTCTGGACAAGCGGGGCACGCCGGACGAGCACGTCCAGCCGGAGGTGTTCGCCGCCGATCCGACCGAAGGCCTCGTCAAACTCCGCGACATCCTTCAAACACCCAACCAGATCCGCATCATCGAGGGGATAGACATCGCCACCATCGGCGGGTCCGAGTCGGTGGGCTCCTTGGTCAAGTTCATCGACGGTCGGCCCTTCAAGAACGGCTATCGGCGGTTCCGCATCAAGACCGTCAAGGGCGTCGACGACTACGCGATGATCGCCGAGGTCGTTCGTCGGCGGTACCGCTATGCACTGCGGGGCGAGGAACTCTGGCCGGACCTGATCCTCATCGACGGCGGGCTGGGCCACCTGCACGCCGCGGAGGCCTCGCTTCAGGCCATGATTGCGCAAGCGGTCGCGGCGGGCGAGGCGGTGGAGATGCCGCACTCGAAGATGGCCTCGATCGCCAAACGCCAGGAGGATGTCTATCTTCAGGGCAGCCCCCAGCCACTGAAGCTCCCGGCCAACTCCCCGGTTCGAAAGCTTCTGCAATACGTTCGCGACGAAGCCCACCGCTTCGCCCAGCACTACCACCACATCCTCCGCACGAAGGAGATGCTGAACGAACGTTGATTCCCCTTGGGTGTCGGCGTCTTTGCCTGCTTCTGGGTCATGGGTCACTGGCCATTTTGCGAATGGGGATTTACTAACCGAAGGGGTGGAATTAAGATTGCTGGCCGGTTGTGACCGAAAACGTGAGGTTCCTTTCAGAAAGGATGGGTTGAGAATGTCAATGAGGACATGGCGATTGGCAGCGGTTTTGGTTGTGGCGGCGGGGGCCATGCTGGCTCTGAGTTCGTGCAAGTGCCCGTGCGGAAAAACCGGCACGCAGGCGAAGGCGGTTCTGGACATCGACGTTGCGGCGTTCGGCCAGACGCCGGAAGGGCAGGAAGTCAAGCTGTACACCCTTCGCAACGCCAACGGCGCCGGCGCCAAGATCATGACCTACGGCGCGATCGTGACGTCGCTGGAGATGCCGGACAGCCGGGGCCGGATGGACGACATCGTCCTGGGCTACGACAACCTGGACGGATACCTCAAGGCGAGTCCCTATTTCGGGGCGATCGTCGGCCGGTACGGCAACCGGATCGGCAAGGGCACGTTCACGCTGGACGGCGTTGCGTACTCATTGGCCCGCAACGACAAGGAAAACCACCTGCACGGCGGGATCAAGGGCTTCGACAAAGTGGTCTGGTCCGACAAGCCGGTGTGGAAGTCCAACGCGGTGGGCGTCGAACTGACGTACCTGAGCAAGGACGGCGAAGAGGGGTACCCGGGGAATCTGAAGTCCACGGTGACCTACCTGCTGACGAACAAGAACGAGCTGCGGGTCGAGTATATCGCGACGACGGACAAAGCGACGCCGGTGAATCTGACCCACCATGGATACTTCAACCTCACCGGCGGCGAGCGGGACATCCTGGGCCATGAGCTGATGCTCAACGCCAACAAGTTCACGCCGGTGGACGCAGGCCTGATCCCGACGGGCGAGCTGCAGTCGGTGAAGGACACGCCGATGGACTTCACGAAGGAGACCCCGATCGGGGCCGGAATCGAGGCGGACTTCGAGCAGCTCCAGGCCGGCGGCGGATACGACCACAACTGGGTGCTCAATCGCACCGGCGACGGCCTGATCCTCGCGGCCCGGGTCGTCGAGCCGACGACCGGACGCGTGATGGAGGTCCACACGACCGAGCCGGGCATCCAGTTCTATGCCGGCAACTTCCTGGATGGGACCATCACAGGCAAGGGCGGCAAGGTCTACAAGCATCGGTGGGGCTTCTGCCTGGAGACGCAGCACTATCCGGATTCGCCGAACAAGCCGAACTTCCCGTCCACGATCTTGCGGCCGGGCGACACGTATAAGACGACCACGGTCTATCGCTTCTCGACGAAGTGATGGAATGGCAGGCGTGCCGCGTGAAGCGTGAAGCGATGTGACGCGGGCACGCGGACCTGATTCGACTGAGACAAGCAGGGCTCCCGAATGCCAAACGCTGCATTCGGGAGCCCTGTTCATTTCCGCCGTTACTGGTTTTTCACCGGGGACTTGCTCTGGCCGTCGTGGGCGCAGAACCGCCACGAATCCAGTCGATTCACCGTCTGGACTCGGCCGTCGAGGAAGACCGCGTTGACCACGCCGTCTTCGAGATCGGCCTGGCGGGCCATGTGGAACGTGCCGAAGCTGTCCCACCCCTCGTACACGCACATGGCGGTGTCGTTGAAGGCGTAGATGTTGTAAGGGCGGGTGATCCAGAGGTTCTCTTCGCCGAAGAAGAAGAGGTTCGAGTGCCGCTTCATGGAGGTGATCTCTTTCTCGCTCAGATAGGAGTTCATGGAGTAGTTGTAGTTGGGTTTGATGGGCACGGTCGCCACATGATCGGGATGCAGCGGGCCGAACTCCTTGGCGATGGCGGGAAAGGACGGACAGATATGGATGCCTTTGCCCTTGAGATAGGGCCACATGGGACCCGCGTACTCCGGATGCTGCTGCAGGTCGTAGTCGGGATTGTGCCATCGGCAGTAGCGGTGAGGCTCGCCGTCGTACATGCGATTGCTGTAGAAACTGATCCAGGCGTTCGGCATTCGATAGTCGTTGTCGTCGGCGTACAGGGAAGCCATCAGGCCGTAGGACTTGAGGTTGGCCTGGCAGCCGATGAACCTCGCCTGCTTTCGGGCCCGACCCAAGGCGGGCATCAGGATGGCCATCAATACGGCGATGATGGAAATGACGACCAGGAGTTCGATCAGGGTGAAGCTGGCGTTCTTGCGGTGGCGAGTTCCCATCTGTTTGGGTTCCTCCCAAGATACCATTCGGTCAATCACATGCTTTCTGCGTGTCCGGCCATAGAACGCTGCTCCCCAATCGCCTCTCGCTCCTGGCAGAGTCGCGACAGGCCGGATCATCGAGCGTCGATTATGATCGAGGGCAAACGGACTGTAAAAACTTGATCAAATCCACCCTCTTTCTGTAATTATCGCCATATCAATCACTTAGTAACTATCTCAAAAGGCTCAGGCGATGGAGACGGCGATACCAGAGCAGGCCGCAACACAATTGGATCAGGCCCAGGTAGTTGCATGATTTCTTGGCGTATCGAATCAGAATCGCGCGACACTTGCTCATCCAGC
>DATIKY010000396.1:0-16276 GCA_035476995.1 Sedimentisphaerales bacterium
TGGTAGCCCCGAATCCCAAACCCATGGTACAATAAGCTGGTGGACATGCTTGACTCCTATCCTAAGTCCTTGCAAAACCTTTGGATAAGCCGGCATGTCCACTCTTCTCAACTCAAAAGTACGCAAAAACCGGATGAGCCGTCTTTGTATCCGACGACCGCGATATCCCGATCGTAGGAACGAGAAGCGGGGGAAATGACGGCGCGCGCCGAGGCGGGCCGGAAAAGCGTCGGATCGTTGGCGTCGTCGAACTTGAGAATGGACCAGACCCCGTCTCGCCAGGGACCACAGGCATAGAGCTTGAACAGGCCCGTTGCCGGATCGCGCAGGAGGGCGGGCCGTTCAAAGCCGGGGATGGGGACGTCCTCCCGCCGCAGACTATGAGCCTTCTCGAAATGGACCCCGTCCCGGCTGCGCAAGATGCGGAGTTCGTATCCGCGCAGACCTCGCGGCGAGTCCGCGTTGCGCATCCGGCACGCCAGCCAGAAGACGCCGGTTGTGTCCCGCACGACCGAGGGCGCGCCCGCCCACCATTCGGGCTCGTCCTTGTCAGGCCCGAGGATCACCTGGTGCTCCAGAAACTTCTTGGGTACGTTGCCAAACAGGCTCGCAGCGATCTTCACCTCGCCCGGCCTGACCTCCGCCTCGCCCGGCAGTGCGAGCAGGCAACCGATAACAATAACGACAGCATGGTTTGATTCTGCAATCATTCTGCCCATTCCCCGATAAGTCTGAGACGCCGGTTGGTTCGTCGGCACTTCCGCCGAGCCGGGATCCTGAGGCGCCGCCGCAGGCGACATGCCACAAGGCCCGACTTTCACATAGGATGATTATCTTCAATCTCTCTGCACGATTCCAGCGCAATGCCTGCCTCTGTTGCTCCGGTCGGACTGATTCCCAGGGCAACGAAGGGGATCATGAACCTCGGCGACGAGGGCCCGGCATTGGCGGTCAGCGGAGCTTTCGGAAGGCGTCTGGGGAGACGCCGAAGACTTTCTTGAACGCGCGGGAGAAGTGGAAGGCGTCGCCAAAGCCCAGTTCGTATGCGACCTCCTTGACGCGAGCGTCGGGGGCCTGGAGCCGCTGGGCCGCCGCGGTCATTTTCAGACGCATCAGGTACTGGTAAGGGCTTTGATCGTCGAACCGGCGGAACAGCCTGCACAGATAGGCCGAGTCGATGCGGCACTGGCCTGCGATCTGGTCGAGACTTCGGATCGTCAGGCAGTTGACGCGGATGAAGTCCCGACACGTCTGGTACGTGGAGAATGCGGCGGTAGTGTGGGCCTCCTCGGTCGCAGCGGTCTCGGCGATTTTCAGGATCAACTGCTGCAGGATCGTCGCACACAGCAGAGGGCTGTACCGACTGTCGTTCTCTCCGTTGGCGATGAGATCGTCGAAGACCCGCAGGATCGCCTCAGGCGAAGCGACCTGGGTCGCGGTGCCGGGCGTCAGGCCGTAGCAGCGCAGCAGCTTGCGGGCGTCGGGACCTTTGAAATCCACGAAGTACTTCACGAGGGGGGTGTTGTCATCGGTGGTGATCAGGTGCGGAATGCCGGGTCCGTAGGAGAAGACCTTGCCGGGCGAGAGTGCGTGCTCGCGGCCGGCCAGGGTCAGGGCCCCTTTGCCCCGCGCGACGAACTCGATCGAGTGGAAGGGGAAATCCCGCCGGTCGATCTGGTAGCCCGGCCGGCAATGCTCGCAGCCGCCGCAGACGACGGTCAGCGGCCCGCGCGTCCGGCCGGTCGTGTCCAGGTAGAATCGGCGTGCCTCCGACACCTGCGTCGAGAAGAACTCGGGCTGGCCGTTCGCCTGCGGGGTTTTCCGTCGCATCGTCGCTCCTGAGGTCAAGAATCGTCATGCAATGGACAACAATTGCCATTTCGTGTGCCTTGTTCGAGTATTATACTCCGAGAGTCGCGATCTGACAGGGGCAATAACAGGCAGGTTCGAGAATCTGCAGAAAGGACGGTTATGGCTGCGAAGAAGAACCCCAAGGCGGTCGATGTGCTTGCGAAGGACGACCTGATCGTGATCGGCGGGGCCGGCGGATTCATCGCCGGGGCGCTGGCGAGGCGTTTCCACGAGCAGGGCTTCACACGGATTCGGGCGGTCGACAAGAAGCCGCTGCCCGAGTGGTATCAGCGGACGCCCGGCGTCGAGTGCCTGTGCATGGACCTCAGCGAGGAAGACAACTGCAAGAAGGCATGCGAAGGGGCGGCGGAGGTCTACAACCTCGCGGCCGACATGGGCGGCATGGGCTTCATCGAGCGGTTCCGCATCGAGTGCCTCCGCAGCATCCTGATCAACACGCACATGGTCGAAGCAGCCTGGCGAGCCGGGGCCAAGCGGTACTTCTTCTCGTCGTCGGCCTGCGCGTACAACGTCGAGCTGCAGACAAGGCCCGACGCGCAGGCCCTCAAGGAGTCCGACGCCTACCCGGCGATGGCCGAACGCGGCTACGGCTGGGAGAAGCTCATGAGCGAGATGTTCTGCCAGGAATACTGGGCCGAGCGGGGCTTCGAGACGCACATCGCGCGGTTCCACAACGTCTACGGCCCCTGGGGCACCTGGGACGGCGGACGCGAGAAGGCGCCGGCCGCGATCTGTCGCAAAGTAATCGAAGCCAAGGACACCGGCAACAGAGAGATCGTGATCTGGGGCGACGGCCACCAGACCCGCAGCTTCATGTACATCGACGATTGCGTCGACGGCATCGACATGATCATGCACTGCGACGAGCTGATCGCCACGCCGATCAACCTCGGGTCGGACTTCCTGGTCTCGATCAATGAGCTGGTCACGCTGGCTGAGGGCGTCGGCGGCATCAAGCTGAATCGCAAATACGACCTCGACGCTCCCAAAGGCGTCGGCGGCCGCAACAGCGACAACACGTTCATCCAGCAGGTCCTGGGCTGGGCGCCGAGCACGCCGCTCAAGGACGGCCTGGCGAAGACCTACGCCTGGATCGAGAAGCAGTACAAGGATCGCAAGGCGGGAAAACGGACCGTCAGTTAGAAGAATAGGACGCATGGGACCTATGGGACTAATAGAACCCAGACCACCAATCACTGACGTGCTCGGCCGGTTGCCGTATCGGCTTGCCTTGGCCGGCGGGTGGATCGATCAGCCTTTCGTTTCAAAGCTCAATCCCTCGCCGCCGGGCTCGATGGTCGTGGGGTGCGTGGAGCCCGAGTTCTGGTTCATGGAGCGGGCCGGCATCTGCATCGGCACCCGCAACATCGCGAGGAAGCTCTGGAACGGCGAGTTGCCCGACGGCGACCCCGATCGATTGGTGCAGCAACTCTACGACGAGGAGAATCGAGGCAAGGCCGAGCCCTCGGGCTCGCAGGACATGATCGGCCTGGTCTACCCCGGTGTCAATCGGCTCGACTACGACTTCACCCACCGGGGAGGCATTTTCCCCCGCCATATCGAATCCAACAACGACCCGCAGGTCGCGCGATGGCTGGAACAGGTAATCCACGTCCTTCCGGTGAACCAGCGGCCTGAGGGCTACAATCCGCTGGAGATCAAGCACCTCGACCCAGCCTGGATTGCGCGACTCGGCCGGTCCGGCCGGGATTGCTATGACGCCATCGTGGCGCATGACGTCGGCGCCTTGGGCGAGTCGATGAACGAATGCATGCGATGCTGGGAGGCGATCCTGCCGGGCACGGTTCGCCACCGCACGATCCAGATCGACCTGCCGGCCCTGCTGGCGCACTATCAATCGAGATACGCCGGCGCGATGTACTCCGGCTGCGGCGGTGGGTATCTGTACGTGGTCTCAGAGGAGCGCGTCCCCGGCGCGTTCGGGGTCAGGGTGAGAGTGGGGAAATCATGAGCGACACCGCCAGACACGTCATCGTCGTCTCCGGCGGATTCGACGACATCCGCTGCGAGGATATCCGGTTCCTTCAAGAGGCCTCTCGCGGGGGCCCGCTGCACGTTCTGTTATGGAGCGACGAATGCCTGCGGGCGGGCACCGGCCGGGAGCCGAAGTTCTCGGAGTCCGAGCGACTGTATTTCCTCCAAGCCATTCGGTACGTCGACTGCGTCCACCTGATTGAAAAATCAAGCGATGGTCACTCCCTGCCGGCGGTTGCGGTGCCGCAGCCATGGACCTGGGTCGTTCGTTCACAGGACGACAGCCTGGGCAAGCGATTGTTCTGCGCAACCTGCGGCCTGGAGTACCGCGTTCTTTCGGAGAAGGGCTTGGCCGGTTTTCCGAACGATCCGCCGCGTGTGGGGGAGTCATCCGCCCGCAGAAAGGTGATCGTGACCGGCTGCTACGATTGGTTTCACTCCGGCCACGTGCGATTCTTCGAGGAAGTCTCGGAACTGGGCGATCTCTACGCGGTCGTCGGCCACGACGCGAACATCCGCCTGCTCAAGGGCGAGGGACATCCGATGTTCAACGAGGATCAGCGTCGCTACACCGTCGGCTCGATCCGCTACGTCACGCAGGCCCTGGTGTCCAGCGGCCACGGCTGGCTCGACGCCGAACCCGAGATCGAGCGAATCCGCCCGGACATCTACGCCGTCAACGAGGACGGAGACAAACCCGAGAAACGCGACTACTGCCAGAAGCACGGCATTGAATACGTCGTCCTGAGACGATTGCCCAAAGAGGGATTGCCTCGACGGGAAAGTACGAAACTACGCGGTTTTTAGGAGACCACTCATGCGAACCCTCACGGCCTCAGTGTTGTTCGTCTCGCTCATCGCCTTCGTCGGCTGCGGCAAGGAAGCTGCGAAATCGACCGTCACCCGCGCGGCGTACGAGCCTACCTGGGAATCGCTGGCGAAGGTCAACGAGGCGCCGGAGTGGTTCCGCGACGCCAAGTTCGGCATCTATTTTCATTGGGGCGTCTACTCGGTCCCCGCCTTCGGCGACGAGTGGTATCCTCGCAACATGTATAATGTCAAGAGCCGCGAGTACAAGCACCACGTCGAGACCTGGGGCGACCCGAACCAGTTCGGCTACCCGGATTTCGTGCCGATGTTCAAGGCCGAGAAGTTCGACGCCGACGCGTGGGCCAGGCTGTTCAGAGAGGCCGGAGCGCAGTTCGCCGGCCCGGTTGCGGAGCATCATGACGGGTTCGCGATGTGGGATAGTGAACTGACACCGTGGAACGCTGCCGACCGAGGTCCCAAGCGGGACCTCACGGGCGAGCTGGAGAAGGCCATTCGCAAGCGAGGCATGCGGTTCGTCGCGACCTTCCACCACGAGCG
Organism: Sedimentisphaerales bacterium; assembly: GCA_035476995.1. GTDB lineage: Bacteria > Planctomycetota > Phycisphaerae > Sedimentisphaerales > Anaerobacaceae > PLanc-01. The sequence goes on from DATIKY010000396.1 coordinate 5,236, forward strand.
CAACAGCCTGTGGGAGAAGCCCGGCAAAGACGGGAAGACGTCGTGGAGCGGGCACTATGATTTCATCAAGCAGTACTTTCCCTCGCTGCTGGAAGATCCCGAGCGGGCGATCATGTACGGCTGCATGCCTCGCGACAAGTTCCTGGCGATGTGGCTGGGCAAGCTCGAGGAAGTGATCGACAAGTACCATCCCGACCTGATGTGGTTCGACTCCTGGCTGGAGGAAATCCCGGAGGACGTGCAGAAGGAGTACCTGGCCTACTACTACAACAGCGCCGCCCGGCAGGGCAAGGAAGTGGTGGTCACCCGCAAGCAGGACGACCTGCCGCTGACGTGCAGCGTCCAGGACATCGAGAAGGGCCGGTCCGACCGGCTCTCGGAGAACTTCTTCCTGACCGACGACACGATCAGCAGGGGCAGTTGGTGCTACACGCAGGACCTGAAGATCAAGTCGACGCCGGTCGTGCTGCACAGCCTGATCGACATCGTCAGCAAGAACGGGGCCCTGCTGCTGAACATCTCGCCCATGGCGGACGGCACGATCCCCGAGAACCAGCGACAGGTGCTGCTGGAGATCGGCAAGTGGCTGAAGGTCAATGGCGAAGCGATCTACGGCACGCGGCCGTGGAAGGTCTTCGGCGAAGGCGCGACGCAGGGCCAGGCCGGGCATTTTGGCGGCGTCACCGATCCGAAAGGCGGCTACCAGGCGCAGGACATCCGATTCACCACGAAGGGCGACACGCTCTACGCGATCAGCCTCGGCTGGGCCCAAGGCTCTCTGACGATCCGGTCGCTCGCCTCCGGCTCGGACCTCTTCCCCGGCGAGATCGGCTCGGTCAAGCTGCTCGGCAGCAAAGCCAGGTTCCAGTGGTCCCGCACGGCCGACGGGCTCGTCGTCACGATGCCGAAGGAGAAGCCCTGCGATTACGCCGTCGCGTTCAGGATCACGCCGAAGAAGTGATCGCGGGAAGTGGAAATAATCGGGGCGTCATCACGGAGATGACGCCCCTCGTCTTGCGCCTGCTGCGTGTCACGAGCCACGTGTCACGGGTCACGGATCTTGATGTAGCGGTCGGCCCACACCAGGAAGGTCGGCCAGTTCGGGCCGGTGGTGTGGTCGCCGCTGTGTTCGCAGAAGGCGAGTTCGCCGTCCATCAATCCGGTCTCCCGGGGCGGGTACTCGGTGGTCCCGAGGTCCCGCTTGCCCAGGAGCCTGTACACCGGCCCGGCGGCGACCGCGGCCATGAAGCTGCCTTTCTGGTCCACCCATCCGCCCTCGGCGCCCGGACCCGACATGGCGCCGTAGCTGATGAACGTGGGCCGCGGCGCGCACAGGGCGATCAGTTCGTGCGAGTCGACGGGCAAATCCCCTGCGTTGAGCGGGCCGCCGTACTTGAGGAAGTTGCCGGCCATCCAGTGGTACTCGCCGCTGCCGGTGAAGTTCTCGACGAGCTCGCCCCAGTTGCGGCGGTGCAGCTTGGCTCCGCCTTCGCCGGAAGAGCCGATGAAGCCGATTGCGAAACGTTGATCGTACGCCATCGCGACGAGCGCGGCCTTGCCATAGCGTGAAAGGCCTTCGATGCCGACCTGTGTGGCGTCGACCGCCTTGTCGGTCTCGAAGTAATCCAGTGCGCGGCTGGCACCCCAGGCCCAGGCTCGCAGAGCGCCCCAGTCGTCGGGTTTGCGGGGCTGGCCCCTGTTGACCAGGCCGATGATTCCTGAGGTGAGCCCCGCGCCGTTGTCGGCCTGGATGCTGTTGGGGATCACGATTGCGTAGCCCCAGCCCTTGGCGAGGACCTGCTGCTGCCAGGTCGGCTCGCGACGACCCGGCGCGTTGCGAGGCGGGCCGAATGCGCCGGGCCAGAGGAACCCGAACTCCATCATCACGGGCACCGGACCGGTCGCGTTGGCCGGCGTGGTGAGCGTCAATTGGATGTCCACAGTGATCGCGGGACACGCCGAGTTGTCGACGTGGCCCACGAGCTTCTTCATGATGATCGGGATATTGGCGTCGGTCCCCGTCGTCGTTTCGGTGACCTCCCAGATCACCTTGGGCGCATCCTGGGGCACCCGGCCGTAGACCTCGCGGTCGAAATCCTCGACGATCTCCGGCCGGCGCTGGCTCCACCACGCCTCAGCGGTCGTGACCTTCTGCCCGTTCTTCAGCGTCAGCGGGTCCGGCAGATTCGGGTACGGATTGGCCTTGGACTCATCGTAATTGGCGTAATTCGGCGCCTGCGGATTGCTGCCGTTGGCGCCCGGCCGCAGCGACGTAATGCCCAGCAGCTCCATCATCTTCTGATGATCCTGCTGCGTCGTCAGCTTGACAGGCGCTGCCGGTGATGAGGACTGCGCTCCATAGGCCAATGAGCCGACGCACGATGTCACAAGGATGAAACCCACCGAACATCGCATGGATCGCTTCGTGACGGCAAACATATAGTTCTCCTTGGCTCCTCATTGCGTTTGATCGAATCGGATCACGACCGGACGTCATCATAACCCGGCGGCGGTTCCCAACGCCAGTGATCAGCGGCGTCTCCGGCCGGATTTTCATTTTCCAGGTGACCCGAAAGACGAACCCGGCAGTCCTCGAGAGTGCCTCGAAACAGGCGTGTGGCGGAATATGAACCGTCCTACTCCGATTCCGGGCGGCAGCGGCAAATGCAGTTTGCCGATATTTCTTCCACGACGGGGAACGAGCCCTCGGCAAGCTCCGAAGACTCCGCGTGCCGCTGCCACCCGAACCTGGGCCGGGTCGGACTCCATCTGTCCGTGTTGTCGTTTTTGTATTGACGGTTGCCGCGAGGTGGGACAGGGTGACCCTTGAGAATGATACGTATAGGTATTGCTTGTGCGGAGCGTTCGATGGCGTCCGGGTATGGAATGGCGATGGGACTGCGGGCGGCGTACTGGGCGATGCACCGCCGGACCGAGGCGGGGCTGGCCAAGTACGGCGTGACGACCGGCTAGATCGCGTTTCCAGGCTGACAACTCGCCGGTGCGGATCGTTTGAAAAGGGATCGGGAATCGCGAAAGGCGATCAGCCGCCCTGCTGTGCGAACGTCGCGGTGTACTGGTTGGCGGCGTTGCAGGTGAGGGTTACCACGGGCGGACTGCTCGGGGCTCCGTCTCGCGTCGAGTCGGCGGCTGTGCAGGTGATCACGTAGCTCACCTGGCCGCCTGTCGCGGAGGCCGAGGTGATGGCGTAGGCCTCGTGCGAGAAGTAGGTTCCGTCCAGGTCGCTGTCGCGGATTCCCAGTTCCGCCATGGTCGGGGCCCCGGACAGGGTGCCCTTTTCAATCGTGTAGGTCCTCAGGGCCGAGGCGATGACGCCCATCACGTTCTTGGCCTCCGACCACTTGGAGGCGTCGCTGCGCCCGCTCATCAGGGGGATCGCGATCACGGCCAGGATGCCCACGATCAAGACCACGACCATGAGCTCGACCATCGTGAATCCCTTGCGAGTTCGCATCATCACATTCGTTCTCCACAAGCCAGGACGTCATTCGGCCCGATCGCTCTTGCGATGGGGCCCTTGCAGGGATCATCGGATGATTCGAATCGCTCCTTAACGCGAGAAGCCACGCCCAGGGGAGTCCTGAGCGTGGCTTCTCGATCGACTTGTTGCGGATATCTTCGACGTACGTCGCGATATTACAGGCCCTTGGCCATCATGTAGTAGACCTCGTTGGCGCGGAGTTCCTTCTTGAGCTCGCGGATCGTGGTGGCCGCGTCGATGAAGAGGCACTCGATGCCCGCCATCTCGGCGAAATCTTCCATGTGCTGGCTGGTCAGGGCCATGCTGAAGCTCGTGTGGTGAGCGCCGCCGGCGAGAATCCATGCGGCGGCGCCGATCTTCAGATTGGGCTTGGGCACCCACACGACGCGGGCCACCGGCAGCTTGGGCAGCGGGGCGTCCGGCGGCACGACGTCCACTTCATTGACGATCATGCGGAAGCGGTTGCCCATGTCGATGACCGAGGCGTTCAGGCCGGGACCGTTGGGCACGTTGAAGACCAGTCGGCAGGGGTCGGCCTTGCCGCCGATGCCCAGGGGATGGACCTCCAGGGACGGGGTCTTCTCGGAGATCGAGGGGCAAACCTCGAGCATGTGCGCCCCGAGGACCTTGGGACCGGCCGGGTCCATGTGGTAGGTGTAATCCTCCATGAAGCTGGTCCCGCCCGACAGGCCGGCGGCCATGACTTTCATCGACCGGACGAGAGCCGCGGTCTTCCAGTCGCCTTCGGCGCCGAAGCCGTATCCGTCGGCCATCAGCCGCTGAACGGCCAGGCCGGGCAGTTGCTTGAGGCCGTGCAGGTCCTCGAATGTCGTGGTGAAGGCCTTGAAGTTGCCTTCCTCAAGGAAGGTCCTCATGCCGACTTCGATGCGGGCGGCTTCGCGGAGGGCTTCGCGGCGCTTGCCGTCCTGGCCGGCCTTGATGATCTGGTACGTCGATTCATACTCGGTTACGAGGGCGTCCACCTGTTTATCGGTGACCGCACCGACGCGGGCCACCAGGTCGCCGACGCCGTAGCCGTCGACGGAGTAGCCCATCCGCATTTGGGCTTCGACCTTGTCGCCTTCGGTCACGGCCACCTGCCGCATGTTGTCGCCGAAACGGGCGACCCGGGCGCCTTGGGCGTCGAACCATGCAGCCGCGGCCCGGGACCAAACGCCCAACTCCGCCTGCACCTGCTCATCCTGCCAGTGCCCGACGATGACCTTGCGGTTGCGACGCATGCGGGTGCAGATGAACCCGAACTCGCGGTCGCCGTGGGCACTCTGGTTGAGGTTCATGAAGTCCATGTCGATGTCGGCCCAGGGAATGTCGCGATTGAACTGCGTGTGCAGGTGTACGAAGGGCTTGCTCAAAGCGGTCAGGCCGGCGATCCACATCTTGGCCGGGGAGAAGGTGTGCATCCAGGCGATCAACCCGATGCAATTGGGGGCGGTGTTGGCCTTCATGCAGATGTCGTAGATCGCCTGCGGCGTTGTCACGACCGGCTTGAACACGATCTTGACCGGGACCTGCCTGGAGCGGGACAGGCCCTGGGCGATCTGGCGGGAGTCCTCGTCGACCTGTTTGAGGGTCTCGGGCCCGTAAAGGTGCTGACTTCCAGTCACAAACCATATCTCGAGCTTCTTCAGGTCAACGTTCACAGTATGTCCCTTCCAAATTCGTGCCATTCAGCGTGTCATTCCAGGCTCATCGGTTCAACGGCAGCAATCCCTGCCGTTGATTGAAATCCGCTCGCAAGAGTTTGCGGTTTCCTCACCAGAGATGTTTCTATCGCGTTCTGCGCCTGCCTGTGGCGCTGGACACGGCTTTGGCATGATATCACTGGCCGGCCTTGGGAGTCAACTGCGGAGACACCACCCCCCCGTGAAATCCCCTATTCTCTCGCCATCGTCTGCAAAATGGTGGATTCGTCCCACGTTTTGCGAATCTTCCCCTCATGGTTGTCCTCGTCATCCTTGGCGCGTGGGACGGTCCGTATCGGTTCAGAATACGGAGTGCCGCGTCTGATGATTGCAGGCGCGGCACTCGAAGGGGAAGCATCGATTACTGGCCATCTCCCCTCACTCACATACATTGGCCTTGTACTTGGCCCAGTAGTCGGGGAAGAACTCCTTTGCCTTGGCGGCGAGTTCCTGGTCGCTGATGGGAGTCAGGCGGCCGTCCACGTCGTATTGGTCGATCACCCAGCGGGCGAGCCGGTGCACCTTGATCTTGTTGATGCGGTCTTCGCCCTTGAGGCCGAAGAACTCGTTGATCCAGTGGACGACGCCGTCGGCGCCGCTCTTGTCGGTGATGGCCACGCGGGGCGGCCGGCCGAGCAGCTTCTCGGTGTCGAAGATGTTGTAGATGCGTTCGTCCTGGCGAAGCCCGCCGGCGTGAATGCCGGCCCGGGTGACGTTGAACGCACGCCCGGCGAACGGGTAATTGTCCGGAATGGGCAAACCGATCGACCGCATGTAGTCCGCCAGTTCCGTGATGGCCAGCGTGTCCATTCCGCACAGGCCGCCTTTGAGGGCGATGTACTCGATGACGGCCCCCTCCAACGGCGGATTGCCCGTCCGCTCGCCGAAGCCGAACAGGGTTGAATTCAGGGCGTTGCAGCCGTAGAGCCAGGCGGTGGCCCCGTTGATGTGGACCTTGTGGAAGTCGTTGTGCCCGTGCCATTCGAGCCGGCTGCTCGGGACGCCGCAATCGTGGTTGAGCTTGTAGATCAGCTTCGGGATGCTCCGGGGCAATTCGGCCCCGGGGTAGCTGACGCCGAAGCCCATGGTGTCGCACAGGCGGATCTTGACGGACAGTTCTTCCGGCACGCCCTCGCTCATCTCCATCAGCCGGTCCGCAAACGGCAGGACGAATCGCTCGATGTCCGCCCGGGTGACGTCCTCCAAGTGGCATCGCGGCCGAACGCCCGCGTCGAACGCGGCCTGGACCACCTCGCAATACGAGTCCATGCATTCCTTGTGGCTGCGGAACTTGAGTTTGTGGAAAATGTGATAATCGGAACAACTGGTGAGCAGGCCGGTCTCCTGGAGGCCGGCTTCCTTGACCAGCCGGAAGTCCCCTTTGACCGCCCGGATCCAGCCGGTGCACTCGGGGTACTTGTGCCCCAGCTCGCGGCAGCCGTCCAGGGTCAACCGGTCGTTCTTGGTGTAGAGGAAGAACTCCGTCTGGCGGATCACGCCGTGGGGCCCGCCCAGACGCGAGAGCAGATCGTAGATCTTCACCATCTGGTCGACGGAATAGGGAGGCAGCGACTGCTGGCCGTCCCGAAACGTCGTATCGGTGATGACGATGTCCCGGTCCTTGACCGAGGCGAAATCGAACTGCACCGGCTTGCCGTCGATGTACTCGACGACGGGCCCGTCGAACCGGATCTGCGGAGGCAGATCGTGGGGGAAGATGTCTTCGAGCAAGTTCGGTCGGAGCACATCGGGGAGGTTGTGATGTCTTCTGGTCTTAGCCATACTGTACCCCTATGATTTGTGAATTGCCGGTCTTCGGTTTCTGCAGGGCGCCTGCCCGCAAACAGCAGATCCTACTCAACGTCCACGCCCTGTTCCTTGCATACGGCGGTGATGAAGTCGACGGCTCCTCCTACGGTCGTGACCGAGAGGGCCGCATCTTCATCCATCTCGATCCCGAACTCCTCCTCGAACATCGCCACCAGTTCGATGGACTGGACGCTTTCGGCGCCCAGGTCCTCCGTGAAGCTGTGCTTGGGTTGGATCTCTTCCGGACTGAGGTCCAGGACTCTCGCGGTAACCATCTTCACGCGTTCTTCCACTGTCGCCATTGATGCACCTCCCGTTTCAAGTGTTCCCAGGTCGTGCGAAGGAGAGAGGACCTATAGGACCTATGGGACCGACAGGACCTGTCCGCTTCGCGTTCTCTACACAGTCACTTCATCATCGCCTTGCGGCCCTTCTTGACGGCCTCGTCGCGCGGACCGGCAGTCATTTCGAAGATCGCATCCCACATGGCCCGGTCCGCCTCGGTCCATCGGCACTTGCGGCGGCCCATCGCCGTGGCGGCGGTCTCGTACAGGCTCTTTCTTCCGAACCCCTTGGTGACGACCCCCTCCACGAACCAGGAGAAAGACGGGATGAACTTCGGCAGAGGCTTACCCGTGGCCATGAGAATGCCCATCGCTCCGACGTAGGAGCCTGTATTGAAGAACACGCTGACCGACGTCTTGGTGTGATCGCCGATCAGACAGCCCACCTTCGTTGAGCCCGTGTCGATGCAGTGCTTGCCGTCGAGCGTCACCGAGACGTTCGTATAATCGTTCTTGAGGTCGCTGTTGGTCGTCAGGGCTCCGAGATTGACCCACTCGCCGACATAGGCATGGCCGAGAAAGCCGTCGTGGTACTTGTTCGAGTAGCCCTGAATGATGGACTCCTCGACCTCGCCCCCGACCCGGCACCACGGCCCGATCGAATTGCCCTCGCGGCACTTGGCCCCCAGCAGGATCGACTTCTTGCCGATATAGCAGGGTCCTTCGATCCGCGTGAACGGATGCACCTCGACGTCCTCCTCGATGTAGATCGGCCCATGCTCGGCGTCGAGCACGACCATCGGATGGATCTTGGCGCCCCGTGCGATATAGACGTCGCTCTTGCCGCCCCGAATGGCGCTGGGCTCCTCGACGGTTCCCTCGATTCCGCTCTTGCCCGCGACGGCGAAATCGGCCGTGATCTGGTGCGGGCTGGCCAGGATCAGGTCCCACGTGTAGTTCCACATCGGCAGCGCACACCGCACATTCGGCAGGGTGGCCTTGGCCGATTCCAGGAACGCATCGAGATCTCCGCCGCGCACTTTCTGCGAATCGCCGGCCGTGACGCGGGCATACAGAACCTGGTCCTGGTCATCCACGCCCACCTCGCTGCGGCCGGGGACGGCGAAGCTGTCGGCCTTGATTCGGGCATCCACGATCAGGAGATCGCCCGCCAGAGCTGAGACCTCGTTCACCGGCCGATCCGTCTTGGCCCGGTAGACCTCCGCCATGTACTCGGGCAGGAAATACGCCACATCGCCGGCGCCGACCCGGGTCTGGAGCTTCTCCCCGAGGGATGTCATCCCGCAACGCAGGTCCCACAACGGGCGATTCAGAGCAACCGGCCAGAAATGACGCCTGCTCTCCGCAGGCCTGTCGATGATGATCAACCGCATAGAGGGCCTTTCCAAGTCGTGATAGGATTCGACGGAACTGTCCCCGACGGGGACGAAGCCACACCGGTAGGCCAGATTCTAGGGGGGCGGCCCCTCCTCGTCAAACCGAAACCCTGCCCGGTTGCCGATAACCGAGGGAACTGGCTGTTCCTGGTGGTTCCAGCAGCGGATATGGCGTACAATACGCCCGGTTGCCCGTGAGGTATTCCGGGTGCGAAACGATTCGGTGATCGGCTCAGGGGGCATCAATGCGGTTCTACAGATGGGTTTGTCTGACGGTTCTCCTGTCGCTGACTGCGGCCTGTCCGGCGGCGGTGCGGACCGGGCTCGACAACGTGGGGCAGCACAAGGGCCTGTTCGAGGGCAAGCGAATCGGCATTATCGCCAACCACACCTCGTACAATAGCGAACGCAAACACATCGTGGACGTCTTTCGAGCGATGCCCAACGTCCGCGTGGTCGCCCTGTTCGGGCCCGAGCATGGCTTCCGCGGACTCGAAGAGGCCGGCGCGAGCATCGCCAACCAGACCGACCCCGCGACAGGCCTGCCCATTCACAGCCTCTACGGAAAGACGAGAAAGCCCACGCCCCAGATGCTGGCCGACGTGGATGTGCTGGTCTTCGACATTCAGGACGTCGGAGCCCGTTTCTACACGTACCTGTACACGATGTCCCTGGCCATGGAGGCGGCCGCCGAGTGCGGCAAGCGGTTCGTCGTCCTGGACCGCCCCAACCCGCTCGGCGGCGTCCGGATCGAGGGCCCGGTCCTGGAGCCACAGTTCGCCACCTTCGTGGGTCTGTACCCGATCCCCGTGCGGTACGGCATGACGGCGGGCGAGCTGGCCCGCATGATCAACGGCGAAGGCTGGCTGGCGAAGGGAGTGAAGGCCGATCTGACGGTCGTGCCCCTGACCGGCTGGAAACGGGGCGATTGGTACGACCAGACGGGTCTTCGCTTCATCAAGCCCTCGCCCAACATGCCGGACCTGGAGACTGCGACCTTGTACCCGGGCCTGTGCCTGCTGGAGGGGACCAACCTCTCCGAAGGCCGGGGCACGCCCAAACCCTTCCGCCAGTTCGGCGCCCCCTGGATCGATTCGAACGCGCTGACGGCCCGATTGAACGCATTGAATCTCGCCGGCCTGCGGTTCGCCCCGGCCTCGTTCACGCCCACAAGCTCAAAACACCAGGGCCAGCAGTGCCACGGCGTCGAGATCGTCCTCACGGATCGAACCCGCCTGGAGCCCTTCTGGGCCGGAGTCCTGATCGTAAACGAAGTCCGCCGGATGTACCCCGACCGATTCGAATGGCTCGCCTCTCACTTCGACCGCCTCTGCGGCACCGCAGCAGTTCGCGAGGCAATCACCGCGCAGAAGCCCCTGCAACCCCTGAGGGCCGCCTGGGTTACCGAATGCGAGACCTTCGACCAGGCCAGGCGAAAGTACCTCATGTACCGAGAATGAGCGATTGAGCGAACACACCCAGTTGTGGTGAGCACGTCACAAGGTTAGAATGACTCGTGACTCGTCAAGTGCTATGAACTGGGAGATTAGAGATGGGTCCGAACGCGCAAGAGCGCCCGAGAAGCACCTTTCGAAGAATCCTCAAGCTCGCTTGTGTCTGCCTCCTCTTGGCGGCCGCACTTCCTTACTTTCCGACTTGCCACCCCAAGCCTCCTGACCTCGCCACTTGTACGCGCATCAAAGTTCGGTATGCCAACGGAGCCCTTTTTCACTTCTTTGGAGACTCATCCATACAGAACGGAGTCCTCAACGAGGAGGAGAAGGAGTACATACGATCCTACGACAGGTGGACGGTGACGGATCAAACGCAAATCAAGGCCTTCGCGCAACAGGTTAGCCGGGGTACTGCCCCGCATTGGTTGGGGGTATTGGCGTTGGTCGGTCCCCTTTCAGACCCTCCGACCAAGATCGTCGGCTATCGACCCTGGGGCGGCAGGGTACCGTTCTCTGTATATGGTGGCTCGGAAATAATGGCCGGTGGGTATCGTTTCTCGTATGATGCAGAGCATGGCCTGAGTTTGGCAAGTCTTGATCCCCCGGGACTCAAACCATTGCGGACAAGGTGGCATTGTGCGAGGCATCTGTGTTACCTGATCTATCAGGGGCTTTGGGTAAGCGGACAGACTGTTCGTGCGCATTTGGATCCGAATCACTGGTGTGATACGATTGTGGAACACTATCGGAGCAAGTATACCCTAACGTTGCATAAACATGGACGGGTCAGACGTTGGCTGGGATTTGATTGAGGATCTGTAACAGGCGCGTTTTGATCCAAGTGTTGGCACTGATCGTGAGTGTCAGAAGGCCTTGCGGCCGACTGAGGCGG
>DATIKY010000397.1:0-3986 GCA_035476995.1 Sedimentisphaerales bacterium
CAGAGACATGGGCGACGTTGCCTTTGTGGTTCGTCGCCTTCCCCCATGCCATGTTTCTGGCGCAAAGCGACAAATCCCAGGGGGTTGGGGACGGCGTCCCCAAAGGCCATGGAAGTACGCGAAAACCGGATGAGCCAGAAACATGGGGGAAGTGGAATGGCTGCGGAGCCACTATCCGAATTTCTGGCTGGTGGCAGTGTTCTCTGATCAGGAAAAACGTTGGTCCCGGCTGAGGAAGACCTACGATCTTGACGAGAAGGCGTTTCTGCGAGACGACCGAAGGGACTCCGGCGAAGACGAGAAGAGCGGGCAGAGCGTCCAACGGTGCGTGTATGAAGCGGACTATGTACTCAAGAATGTAGATACAATCGAGCCTCCCAGCAAGGTGAAATCAGACCTGTTCGCCCGTTTGGCGGAGCCACTCAAGGGGATGAGAGGGGAAGAGGGTTTCAGGGGGCCACTTGCCTCGGAAATCTTCATGGCAACGGCAGTGTCTCAGTCTCATGCATCCCGGTGTCTTCAGAGGAAAGTCGGAGCCCTGATCGTCGATGAAGAGAACAGAATTCCACTGAGTGTAGGCTATAACGAGAACCCCGTTGGGATGGAGTCTTGCTTCTCCCTGTATAATCAGGTATGCTACAAAAATCGCGTGATCGCTGGTCGCTTAGAAAATATGGTGCCCTTCTTTTGTCCCGAGTGCGGAAAGCCGCACGAGAAAGCTGGGCCGCCGTATATTTGTGATAGCAAAACGAAGGAAGGACAGCCTTGTCGATGTAACCTGAAGCGGAAGTTCTTCCCGAGTCGGGGCATTGAGTTGTGTACGGCGATCCACGCTGAAGAGCGCGCAATTCTCAGTCTCGCTGGGAGGAGTGCCGATGGATGTACGATTTATGTCAACACGTTCCCGTGCTTCCAATGTGCACGTCAGATCGTCAATGCTCGCATCAAGAAAGTAGTCTACGTCGAGGCGTACCCGATTGAGGAGGCAGTAGAGTTTCTGAAGATCAATGGTGTGGTGATCGAGCCCTTCGAGGGTTTCAAACCGCGCGTTTTCAACCAAGTCTTCAAGCAAGTGGAGTAAGGCTGTTTGCGGTAAGGAGAACAAGTTATGGCATATAGATGCCCCAAATGTGAGAGATATGGCATGGAGTGGGATGCACGCGCGAAAGTCCTCACGTGCTGCTACAATACGTGTAGACACGTTGTCCGCATGGGGTCCCAGAAGAGCACGCCCAGCCCCGAGAGAATATCTGCGGCTATCGTGGAGGACTTCCGAGTAATCCACAACAGAACTCTCGATGAACCCGCATACATTTAGTGGAGATAATTCTACCGCAAGTAGCTTCTTGCTCTCCGCTTCGGAAGAATCCTATTGGGGTTTCGTCTCCCACTTGCGGTCGCTCGTCTCGATCGCGAACGTGCTCGCCATCGTCATGGGGATCTGCATATCGAACGGCCCCTCCGCAGAGGCGCCGATCTTGATCTGGCCTTTGAGGTCCTGCCTGCCCTTGCGGCTCTGGACCAGGCCGGTAGCTTCGTTCATCAGGATCGTGCTTTCCTGCGTGCCGGCCATGTCGATCTTCATCTTCATGCCCTGGATGTCCATGGGCGGCCCGCTCAGGTCCGGCTTGATGGTCCCAACCAGGCCGATCGTCGCCACGCCGCCCTCCCGCTTCCCCAGGATCAGCTTGGATTCGGTGAACATCGGCATCCCGCGCTTCATGGTCTGTCTGGTCGTCCAGGACGCGCCGACCTCGACAGGCTGCTCGGGATAGACGGCCATGGACTGCTCGGTCATCTCGCGTATCCCCTGCTCGTCGAGGAACGAGGATAGAGGGCTGGGTCCGTCGTCGGGGTTCGAGCCCGCCGGCAGCTTCTTGCGGACCGCCTCCGCCATCTCCTTCACGCCCTCTATGCCCAATACCTTGCCTTTGGAGCTGATCTGAATCGAGTAGCTCTGGCCCAGCAGGGCCGCAAACCCTTCCGCCCCGGCCGGCGGGGTCGTCTGCTTCGCGGAATCGTAGTCCACCGCGGCCATGGGACCTTCCTGTTTGAGCCGGGTCCAGGTGTACGTGTACCGAATCCGCATGTTGCCCTGGCCGTCGGTCTCCAGGACCTCCGCCTTCTGGATCATCCCGATGGTCAGACCCACATTCTGCTGCTGACCCATGATCTCCTGGGTCATCTTCTGTTCGATCAGCGTCCGCTCGTAGAACGTCTTGCCCTCGTTGAGTTTCAGCGACAACTGCACGGCCGCGGAAGCGCTTTCCGGAAGAACCAGAGACGCCGCACAGACGACGGCAATCAGAAGCATCCCGATCTCTCGCCTTGCCATACCTCTACACCTCCATCTGGGGTCGGACCCGACCCGATCATAGAATTCGTTCGAACGAAGACCGCAAAGAACATCCTCGCTTGGGAGGAAATTCTATAGAGGTGTGACCGCCACCGCCACCTCTTTTTGGGCCTGGAGCCAGCTACGCGTCTCGGACCATCCCCAGGCGCGGGCGGTGGAGGCCTTCAGTCCCTGGGTCAAGCCGGCCCGCGGATCGCCCGTCTCGCGAAGCCCGACTAGAAACCCCGCCAGAAGATAGTCCCCGCAACCGACGGTGGACAGGGCGGGATTCCGGTCCGTCGCGCAGCCCGTCCAGGCGCCGGCCTTCGTCACCAGCAAAGCCCCCTTCTCGCCCCGACCGATCCTCACCATCTGCGCCCTGTCGAGCAGCCCGCGGGCCGCTTCGGCCAATGCCGCAGGCGAATCCTCAATCTCCGACCCGACCAGCTCGCGCAGCTCCTCGACATTGGGCGAGATCAGCCAGGCCAGACCGGTGTCGACGACGGCTTTGAAGACCGGCCCATACGTGTCCACCACAATCTGTGCTCCACTTCGCCGGCAGATTCGCACCAGATCGACGATCGGCTCCAGCAGTTCGCCCCCAGGCATCGCGCCGGAGAATACGCACAGATCGCCCGGACGAATCAGGCCGCTGAGGGTTTCGCCGAGCCGGCGCAGATTCTCCACGGAAGCCAGACTTCTGGGATCGCGAAGGTGCATCTCGCGGTGGATGAGCGTATCGACGACGGCAATGTTCCGACGGGTCCTGCCTTCGACCACGGTCATTCGAGACTCGATCAAACCGCCCAACCGGGCCACGGCGGCAGTCATTTCATCATGGTCCTCGCGTCCCCACAGCCCCGCCGCGACGCTCGGGCAGCCCATCCAAGCCAAGGCAAACGAGACATTCATCGCCTTACCGGCCGGCCGGACCACCTGTTCGTCGATGATCGCATGCCGCCCCCACTCCAGCCTCTCGCCCAGGCAGGTCACGTCCCAAGCCGGCGACACCCCCACCGTGATGATTCGACCATCATTCCTCACGCAGCCACCCATCCCAAAGACCGTGTTGACTGGATCACGACACAACACACGTTGTACCCATTCGATCGGGTTTGTGCTATAGTACCATGGTCGTTGTCTATGAAGGAACGTGACGAATATGAAGAGAACACGCCTGACTGAATCTCGCGGTACAGCGTCGGATGATATACGTCCCGAATACAGCTTCGACTATCGCAAGGCGCGTCCGAACCGCTTTGCCGAACGCATCCGCAAGGACCCTCGCGTTGTGGTCCTCGATCCGGATATCTCAGAGGTCTTTCCCACATCGGAATCGGTCAACACAGTCCTCCGCGCGCTGATCACCACGATGCCGAAGCCCAAGAGAACGAGAACCGTTCGCAAGACATCGAAATGACCGCGGATTCGAACTCTCTTCCTTCGTTCGGGCGCAACACAAGACCGGTCGCCGTGCACGACATGACAGAAAGAAGGCGTTTGATATCTGTCTGTCCCGAATGGCACTGCCTTGATCGTGGTTGGCGCGGAGCTTGGGCGGCGGTGCCAGAGGCTGTGGTGCCATTTCATCGTGGATGAAGATCTTGCTCTGCGCCGTCAGATCGGTATCATGGTTTTGGCCTTCCTTGGC